>CAZGJH010000274.1:0-1534 GCA_964525735.1 uncultured Sangeribacter sp. | reverse complement strand
GCACAGAGCCGAGGCGGAAGTCGAGAGGGAGGCGTTGGAAATAGTCGATGTGCGGACCCCATTCGGGGCTCAGCCAGTCGATTTCGAGTGAGGTGAGGATCTCCATATCCGGGGCATGCTTATCGCGCAGGCGACTGCACTCGGCAAAATATTCAGGGAGCTGCTCGCGGGTCATATTGCATGGAGAGGGAACGCTGATCGGTGAGTGAGGCGTGAAGGCGAAATAGCGCATTCCGCACTCATGGGCCGCTGCGGCAATCTGCTCCATCGTGTCTCGTCCGTCGCAGAATTGCGAATGGGCGTGCAGGTTGTAGGCATCGGTTTCGGCCACTATCTTTCTGATATCTGTTGCCATAAATACTTCATTATTGACGGAGGGCGCGATTTTATTGACGAAGGGCCCGATAGACGTCGCTGCGCAGTTTGGCCACCTCGCGGCGCTCTTTCTCGATCTCATTTTCGGCTGTGGCGATCTGCCGGGCCACATTGTCGGCCTGAGAGCGATGATAGCGTTCGCGCAGCTCCTTGAGGTGCTGCTCCGAGCGTTCGAGGGCCTTCGAGGCGAGCTGGTAGGTCTTCATCGCCGCGCGAGCCTCGCGGTCTTTGAAATCGTCGAGCGTGGTGTAGTATACGCCGGCCGACACGGGGAAGAGGAAGTCGCGTTTCGGCACTATCTTCTCAGGGTCGATCTCCGTGATAGTCTTGAGCAGGGCTTCAACCTCCTCGCGGTTGTCGGCGGTCCAGGTGCTTCGATAGTTGGTGAGCCGGGCGTGGTCGAGTATCCCTTCCTCGTCGGGGTCGTAGTTTTTGCGCACGTCGTTCACCTTATATACATAGATGGTGAGTTTGTCGCCGAGCAGGTTGCGGTCGGTGGCCCACCAGCCGATGCCGTTTTCCTCGTCGATGGCGAGCATATAGTCGTCGTGAGGCGAATTGAAAGGCATGCCGAGGTTTTGCGGCTGGAGGTACTCGCCAGTCTGGGGGTCGCGCGTCACGACGAAGATGTCGTAGCCACCCATAGAGTCGTTGCCGTCAGTAGCGTAATAGAGGGTCACGCCGTCGGGCATCATGAAGGGATAGTCGGAATAGCCGTTGCGGTTGAGGAATTCGGGGGTGGCGACGGGTTCCTGCCACGTGCCGTCGGTGAGGCGGTTTGACTCCACGAGGCGCACATTGCCCACGGAGTCGGGTTCGCCCCACATGAGGAAATCTTCCCCCTCGTTGATGAAGGCAACGACGGCACCCGTGCGCGCTTCGGGGATCGGGATCTCATCGGGGATGAGGAGGCGACCGGCTGAGTGAGGGAGCTTGTAGGCCTTGAAGAAATCGTCGACGGGGACGGCGAGCGAATCGATCACCGTGATACGCTCCACGCGTTCGAGGGCGTTTTCGGCCGAGGCGAGCTGGGCTTCGAGCTCTTCGACCGTCTCGCCAGGCACTTGATTTGTCTTCTCGCGATGGCGACGGAATTCGCCGTAAAGCTGGCTGGCCTTCTCGAAATCGTAGTTGAGGAAAGCGAGGCGGCCGAGGTAGA
>CAZGJH010000273.1:0-1573 GCA_964525735.1 uncultured Sangeribacter sp. | reverse complement strand
ACGACATCGCGTTGCGTGGCGACACAGGCGACATCATCCTCTCAGCCGACAATCCCGATGCCTTGGCTCTCACCGTATATTGGAGCGGCGACGGCCAGCTCTCCCTGAGCGACCCTCAGCTTGAGGCTCCCGTAAACGCTGCCGAAGAAACTCTCCAACTCTCTGACACCGAAGACTTCGCCCGCACAATCGACCTAAGCCCCGAGAAAGGGGTGAGAAGTCGCCAGTTCCTCACCGAGGAGCTCAATTCGCTGCTCGGGCGTCTCGGATTTGAGGCCGACAGAATGTCGCCTCTCTACATACGTGTGCGCTCCGTATTGGGCGCGAACATCGCCCCGCAATACTCGGCGGTGATGAAGGTGAACGTGCAGCCCTACCGCATACACCTCAACCTCGCCACCGTGCTCGACAAAGACCGCAACGAAACGGCCATGACGCTTCTCTCACCTGAAGAGAACGGCATCTACTCCGGCTTCATGGGCGTGACGGGCTGGACCAACTGGTGGCTGCGCGAGGCCAACAACGTGATCTGGGGCAACCTCGGCGAGACAGGCAAGACCTTCTACGCCTCATCGGCCGAAGATCATTGGAATTTCTGGTTCCCCGATCCCTCAGGCTGCTATTACACCACCGTCAACACCCAGGAGGGCTGGTGGAGCGCGCTTTACATCGACAATCTGCGCGTGGCAGGCGACCTTGAGGGCGATATGACGTATAATCTGAAGAGCAACCAATGGCTTCTCCCGGTGAATCTTGCCGCTCCCGCCACTGTGGGCATCACCATTTCCGGCGACGGCAGACTCTTCGACAAGGAGACTACCGACATGGGTCCCGCCCGGGCTATGGCTGTAGGATTTGCCGGCGATGCCGAGGGTCTCACTTTCGGCCAGACAGCGCAAAGAGTGTCGGTGGCTCTTCCCGCCGGCGAGACGATGCTCATTCTCGATCTCTCTGATCCGCAGCATCTCAAGCTCGGAGCAGGCGAGGCTCCCGCGCCCTCAGCTCCCGAACCGAAGCTCTATTTCTCGGGCGTTGTAGATTGGAACGGCTTCGACGATTATCTCTCGCTCTACGACGAAGGCAACCTTGCCTACGGCGGCGCGCATTGGGTAGATTCAGAATGGGGCTACCGTGCTTATCCACAGACCGAATGGTCGCCCTGCTACAAGGCTGGCGACGGCTCCACACCTCTTGCAGGCACACTCGTCGTGGCAGAATCAGACGGCAACATACCGGCTCCCGAGAAAGGCCTTTACGTGATGGATTTCAGTCTCTCGGCCATGACGTATGCACTGACAGCCGTGGAGAGCGTCACCTTCACCGGACTCAACGACGACTGGAGCGAGCATGAGATGACTCAATCGGCTGAAAATCCGGAGATTTTCACGGCAGAATTCGTGAAGGAGAAGGAGACGCCGTGGGGCGTGAAAGTGCTCATCAACCACGATTGGGGCCTCTTCTTCGGCGGTGGCGACGGCGCGTTGAAACTCGGCCATTCGGATGCCACGACAGGCTTCAACGGCGACAACGCCCTCACCATCGGCGAGACCTATATCCTGACCGTAGACCTTGG
>CAZGJH010000272.1:0-1590 GCA_964525735.1 uncultured Sangeribacter sp. | reverse complement strand
TCACAGTGCCTTCGCAGGACATGGTGCTCGGCCTTTACTACATCACCAAGCTCCGCAAGGGCGACATGGGTGAGGGCTCGAAGTTCTATGGCCCCGAAGAGGCTGAGATCGCTTACAACGAGGGCCGCGTGACGCTTCACGCTCCCGTAAGCGTGCTCGTCGACGACATCGACGAGAATGGCAACCCCGTGAAGGTGCTTAAGGAGAATACTTCCGTAGGCCGCGTGCTCTTCAACCAGTATGTGCCTAAGGAGATCGGATATGTAAATGAGATTATCTCTAAGAAATCTCTTCGCAATATCATTACCAAGGTGATCAAGACTTGTGGTGTGACCCGTTCGGCTCACTTCCTCGACGATATCAAGAACCTCGGTTACAAGATGGCGTTCCGCGGCGGACTTTCGTTCAACCTCGGCGACGTGATCATTCCTGCCGAAAAGGAGGAATATGTAGCTGAAGGCCATGCTCAGGTTGAGGAGGTGATGATGAACTACTCCATGGGCCTGATCGGCGACAAGGACCGTTACAACCAGGTGATCGATATCTGGACACACGTCAACGCCCGCCTCGCCAACACCCTGATGAAGCAGATGGAGGAAGACCAGCAGGGCTTCAACTCCGTTTATATGATGCTCGACTCCGGAGCCCGTGGTTCTAAAGACCAGATCCGTCAGCTCTCCGGCATGCGTGGTCTGATGGCCAAGCCTCAGAAAGCTGGTGCCGAAGGTGGCCAGATCATCGAGAACCCGATTCTTGCCAACTTCAAGGAGGGTCTGTCGGTGTTGGAGTATTTTATCTCTACCCACGGTGCCCGTAAGGGTCTTGCCGATACCGCCTTGAAGACCGCCGACGCCGGTTATCTTACCCGTCGTCTTGTCGACGTGGCTCACGACGTGATCATCAACGAGGAAGACTGCGGCACACTCCGTGGCCTCGAATGTCGCGAGATCAAGAACAACGAAGAGGTTGTGGCTTCTCTCAGCGAGCGTATCCTCGGCCGTGTATCCGTACACGACATCGTAGATCCCTACACCAACGAGATCATCGTTCATTCAGGTGAGGAGATCACGGAGGCTGCCGCCGATCGTATCGAGAAGAGCCCGATCGAGGTTGTCGAGATCCGTTCGGTGCTCACTTGCGAGTCGAAGAAGGGTGTTTGCGCCAAGTGCTACGGCCGTAATCTCTCCAACCACCGCATGGTGCAGAAGGGTGAGGCTGTCGGCGTAATCGCTGCCCAGTCGATCGGCGAGCCCGGTACACAGCTTACTCTGCGTACATTCCACGTCGGTGGTGTGGCAAGCAACGTGGCCGCTGTGAAAGACGTCACTTCGCGCTACGATGGTCGCCTCGAGATCGATGAGCTCCGCACCGTCAAGAATAAGGATGGCGTAGATGTCGTAGTAGGTCGTATGGCCGAGATGCGCATCGTAGAGCCTAAGTCGGGCATCGTGCTCACTACGGCCAACATCCCTTACGGTTCGAAACTCTACTTCAAGGATGGCGACGAAGTCAAAGTAGGCGAGATGATCTGCGAGTGGGACCCCTTCAACGCCGTTATCGTGGCTGAAGAGGGTGGTAAGGTACGCTTCG
>CAZGJH010000271.1:0-1599 GCA_964525735.1 uncultured Sangeribacter sp. | reverse complement strand
CATCATCGCCCGGCGTCAGCCTGAAGCAGGAGGGTATCTCATATATAGCAGCATCCTCGCTGCCGGCATTGATCCTGAACGTGATGCGCGGTGGTCCCGGCCTGGGCACCATCCAGCCCTCACAGGCCGACTATTTCCAGGCTGTGAAGGGTGGCGGACACGGCGACTACCACATGATAGTGCTCGCCCCATCGACAGTGCAGGAAATGGCCGATTTCGTAGGCCTTGGCTTCGACCTTGCCTTCAAATATTGCAATCCATCGATGATACTTGCCGACGGCATCGTAGGGCAGATGATGGAGAAGGTGGTGCTCCCTGAGCAGCGCCCACGTCGCACCGACGCCGAAATCCGCGAGCAATGCCCATGGGCTGCCACCGGACGCGAAGGTCGCCGCAAACGCAACGTAGTGACTTCGCTTGAGCTCGAATCGTCGAAGATGGAGATTATCAACGACAAGCTGCAGGAAAAATATCGCGAGATTGAGGCCAACGAGACCCGCTGGGAAGAAATCGACACGAAAGATGCCGACTACCTCATCATCTCGTTCGGCTCCGTAGCCCGCATCTCTACCAAAGCCAAGGAGCTCGCTGAAGAAGAGGGCCTGAAAGTGGGCATCATCCGCCCCATCACCCTATGGCCGTTCCCGTCGGAAGCAATCCGCAAGGCCGCAGAGGGAAAGAAGGGAATCTTGGTAGTGGAGCTGAATGCCGGCCAGATGATCGAAGACGTGCGCCTGGCAGTGCACGACTCGCTCCCCGTGAAGCATTTCGGCCGCATGGGAGGCATCATCCCGAGCCCGAGAGAGATTGTCAACGCCCTTAAGGAAAAATTAGTCGACTAAATCATGGATATACAAGATATAATCAAGCCTGAAAACAAGGTATACAGTGCTCCGGAGCTTCTTGACGAGGTGAATATGCACTATTGCCCGGGCTGCAGCCATGGAGTGATCCATAAGCTCGTGGCAGAAGTGATAGCAGAGCTCGGGATAGTAGAGCGCACCGTCGGCGTTTCGCCAGTAGGATGCGCAGTGTTTGCCTACAACTATATCGACTGCGACTGGATCGAGGCAGCGCATGGACGTGCACCCGCCATCGCGACAGCAGTCAACCGCCTCTGGCCGGAGAATGTGGTGTTCACATATCAGGGCGACGGCGACATGTCGGCCATCGGCACAGCAGAGACCATCCACGCTGCCAACCGCGGCGAGAACATCGTGATGATCTTCGTCAACAACGCTATCTACGGCATGACCGGCGGACAGATGGCCCCAACCACCCTCTTAGGACAGAAGACCGCCACCTCACCATACGGCCGCCGCGTAGACCTCAACGGCTATCCTCTTGAGATCACCAACCTTCTGAAGGAACTTGACGGCACTTGCTACGTGACACGCCAGAGCGTGCATACGCCAGCCAATGTGCGCAAGACTAAGGCAGCCCTGAAGAAGGCATTCCAGAATGCCATCGACAAGAAGGGCACGAGCGTGGTGGAAGTAGTGTCGACCTGCAATTCGGGCTGGAAGATGAGTCCGGAGAAGGCTAATGAGTGGATGGCTCAGCACATGTTTGAGAAATATCCATTGGGAGAGCTTAAGA
>CAZGJH010000270.1:0-1638 GCA_964525735.1 uncultured Sangeribacter sp. | reverse complement strand
CTCGACGTTACAAAAGACTATTACGACAAAAGCATCAAATATATGGTGGCAGGAAATGTGCTCCGCAACGGCACCTACCCCATCTCTGTAAGTTCCGAACGTATTTTCCAAGCAATCGCTACCATCGAATATGCCAAGAAACTTGGCGTGGATGCAATCGCTCACGGATCTACAGGTGCTGGAAACGACCAAGTCCGTTTTGACCTCACATTCCAGATCCTCGCTCCTGAGATCGAAATCATCACCCCTACCCGCGACCTCACTCTCACACGCGAATACGAAATCGACTATCTGAAGAAGCACGGCTATGAGGCCGACTTCAAGAAGATGGAATATTCTATCAACAAGGGTCTTTGGGGCACTTCCATCGGCGGAAAGGAAACGCTCCATTCAGAGCAAACACTCCCGGAGGAGGCCTATCCTTCGCAGGTCACAGCCACTGAACCCGAAAAACTCACCATCTCTTTCAAGGAGGGTGAAATTTCAGCGGTTAACGGAAAAGAATACGATGACAAGATAGAGGCTATCCGCGAGGTTGAGCGCATCGGCTCTCGCTTCGGTATTGGTCGCGATATGCATATCGGCGACACTATCATCGGCATCAAAGGTCGTGTAGGATTCGAGGCTGCCGGTCCTATCCTTATCATCGCTGCCCACAAGATGCTCGAAAAGCATACACTTACCAAGTGGCAGCAATATTGGAAAGACCAAGTGGGCACATGGTATGGAATGTTCCTGCACGAGGCTCAGTATCTCGAGCCGGTGATGCGCGACATCGAGAAGATGCTCGAAAGCTCACAAAGAAATGTAACTGGTACTGTGGAACTTATCCTCCGTCCCTACTCCTACACCCTTGTGGGCGTAGACTCTCCATTTGACCTGATGAAGACCGACTTCGGCGAGTATGGCGAAGTCAATAAGGCTTGGACTGCCGACGATGTGAAGGGCTTCACTAAGATTCTCGGCAACCAGATGAAGATATATCACAACAATCAGGTCAAAAACGGCAAATCAGAGTGAAAAAAATAGGTATTATCGGAGGCGCCGGATATACCGCCGGCGAACTCCTCCGTCTGCTCATCAACCATCCGGAGGTGAGCATTGAGTTCGTACATTCTTCAAGCAATGCCGGAAAACCCATTACCGACGTCCATGGAGGTCTTTTGGGAGAAACCGACATCGTATTCTCCGATTCTCATCCTCTTGAAAACATCGACATTCTTTTCCTTTGCTCCGCTCATGGACAAAGCAAGAAGTTCTGGGAAGAAAATGTGCGACCAGAAGGACTGAAAGTGATTGATTTGGCTCAAGACTACCGTGACGAAAGTGATGGTTATGTCTATGGGCTTCCTGAATTACAAATAAATAAGATTGCTGTAGCTGAATCAGTGGCAAATCCAGGGTGTTTTGCCACTGCTCTTCAGCTTTCTCTTCTTCCGCTGGCAAAAGCTCAGCTTCTCCCGGAAGACGGGGATATAAACATCACGGCTTTGACCGGGTCAACTGGGGCTGGCGTAAAACCAGGAGCCACCACTCATTTCAGCTGGAGAAACGACAATCTGTCGGTATATAAGCCTTTTACCCATCAGCATCTGATTGAAATTGGGGCTACCCTCAAAAAACTTCAGCCCAACCACA
>CAZGJH010000269.1:0-1697 GCA_964525735.1 uncultured Sangeribacter sp. | reverse complement strand
CTGAAAAGGGCAAAATAAGGGAAATATTTCGGTAAAATCTGCACAAAAATCAAAAAATCGTGCAAATATTACTGAAATATTTCTGTATTTGGAAAATTTTAACTTACTTTGCAGTCCGAAAATAACGCAAAATCAATAGTAACTTAAAAAAAATTTAACGTTATGGCAGATATAGCTTCAAGAGTAAAGGCTATCATCGTTGACAAACTGACTGTTGACGAGAACGAAGTAACCCCCGCAGCTGAGTTCAGCAAAGACCTCGGCGCAGATTCGCTTGACACTGTAGAGCTCATCATGGAGTTTGAGAAGGAATTTGGCATCACAATTCCTGATGAGGATGCTGAGAAGATCACCACTGTAGGCGACGCAATCACCTACATTGAGGAGCATCAGAACTAAAATAACGCAACCCCACACCAACATCCCGATATGGAATTAAAAAGAGTTGTAGTAACCGGTCTCGGTGCGCTCACACCTATTGGCAATGATGTGGCGACGACGTGGAAAAACGCCGTCGAGGGCGTCAGTGGAGCGGGGCCGATCACGCATTTCGATGCGTCGAAATTCAAGACACAGTTTGCATGCGAGGTGAAGGGCTTTAATCCGGCCGATCACTTCGACCGCAAAAAAGCCCGCACGCTTGACCTCTACGCGATGTATGCCCTTGTGGCCGCCGACGAGGCCATCCGCGACGCTGATCTTGAAAATGAGAATCTTGATAAAAACCGCATAGGAGTGATTTTCGCCGCCGGTATCGGTGGCCTCCACACTTTCGAGGAGGAGGCGGGCTACTACGCCGTGAATGGCGCTGAGCAGGGCCCCAAATACAACCCTTTCTTCATTCCTAAAATGATCGCCGACATTGCTGCGGGACACATCTCGATAGAGCATGGGTTCCATGGCCCCAATTTCGCAACGGTGTCTGCTTGTGCCTCGTCAAACAACTCCCTGATAGATGCTTTCAATATCATCCGTCTGGGAATGGCCGACGCTATCGTGGCCGGAGGCGCGGAAGCCGCTGTGTTCCCTGCCGGCGTGGGCGGTTTCAACTCGATGAAAGCGCTCTCAACCCGTAATGACGATCCTGCTGGGGCATCTCGTCCCTTCTCCGGATCACGAGACGGGTTTGTTATCGGTGAGGGTGCTGCGGCCCTCGTGCTCGAAGAGCTTGAGCATGCCAAGGCCCGCGGCGCGCACATCTATGCCGAGGTGGTCGGCGGCGGCATGAGTGCCGACGCTTACCATATCACTGCCACTCACCCCGAGGGGCTCGGCGCAAAACTCGTGATGGAAAATGCCCTCAAGGATGCCGGCATGAAGCCTGAGGAAATTGACTACGTCAATCTCCACGGCACTTCTACTCCTGTCGGTGATATCTCTGAGGTGAAGGCTGTGAAAGAGGTGTTTGGCGACCATGCCTATAAGATGAACCTCAGCTCTACCAAGTCGATGACTGGTCACTTGCTCGGAGCTGCCGGAGCTCTTGAGGCTCTCTTCAGCGTCAAAGCGATAACCGACGGCGTCGTGCCTCCCACAATCAACCATGAGGAGGGAGACAATGATCCGGAGGTGGATTACGACCTCAATTTCACATTCAACAAGGCTCAGGAGCGTGAAATCAATGCTGTGCTCTCCAACACATTCGGTTTCGGCGGCCACAATGCCTCCATCATCTTCAAGAAGTATAAAGACTAAAC
>CAZGJH010000268.1:0-1703 GCA_964525735.1 uncultured Sangeribacter sp. | reverse complement strand
GGTTTTCAGTGTAGATTTCACACGCAAAAATTGCAAAAATCAGATTTTTTTTGTAACTTTGTAACGAAATAGGGCGTTTTGCAGCCCCATTTCCCTATTTACACGTAAACAACAGATTCAGAATAAGATATGGCAGAAGATTTAGAACTGCAAGAGGAACAGACGAAAGACTATGGCGCCGACAATATCCAGGTGCTCGAAGGCCTGGAGGCTGTCCGCAAACGCCCCGCAATGTACATCGGCGACATCTCCGGACGTGGCCTTCATCACCTCGTTTATGAGGTGGTGGATAACTCTATCGATGAGGCCCTCGCCGGTTTCGCCAACGATATCGAGGTCACTATCCTCGAAAACAATTCTATAAAGGTGGTCGACAACGGCCGCGGCATCCCCGTCGACATGCACGAGAAGATGCACAAGCCCGCCCTCGAGGTCGTGCTCACCGTGCTCCACGCCGGCGGCAAGTTCGACAAGGGCTCCTATAAGGTATCCGGTGGCCTCCACGGCGTGGGCGTGAGCTGCGTAAACGCTCTCTCCGATTATCTTCGCGCCGAGATTCACCGCGATGGCAAGGTGCACATGCAGGAATACGCCTTCGGCAAACCTACCTGCGACCTGACCGTGATCGGCGAAACCGACCACACGGGCACTACCATCATTTTCCACCCTGACGCTTCTATCTTCACCGAAACCGTCTACGACTACGAGACGCTCGCCAACCGCCTCCGCGATTTGGCCTACCTCAACGCAGGCATCACGCTGACTCTCACCGATATGCGCGAGCTCGACGAGAAGGGCAATCCGCGCCGCGACGTTTTCCACAGCGATGAGGGTCTCAAGCAGTTTGTGAAATATCTCGACCAGGGCAAGGAACCGCTTATCGACGATATCATCCATCTCAACACCGAGAAGAACGGCGTGCCCGTCGAGGTGGCCCTCACCTACAACACCTCCTTCTCGGAGAATATCTTCTCTTACGTCAACAATATCAATACGATAGAGGGTGGCACCCACCTCACCGGCTTCCGCCGTGGCCTCACCTCGACCCTGAAGAAATATGCCGAAGACAATCATCTTCTCGACAAGCTCAAGATAGAGCTCTCGAAAGAAGACTTCCGCGACGGCCTCACGGCTGTGGTGTCGGTGAAAGTGGCCGAGCCCCAGTTTGAGGGTCAGACGAAGACGAAACTCGGCAACAACGAGGTGTCGGGCGTAGTGCAAGTGGCCGTAAGCGAGGCTCTCCGCTATTATCTTGAGGAGCACCCCAAGCAGGCCCGCGCTATCGTAGATAAGGTGATGCTCGCCGCGCAGGCTCGTCATGCCGCCTACAGCGCGCGTATGAAAGTGCAGCGCAAATCTCCCCTCTCGGGTGGCGGACTCCCCGGCAAACTGGCCGACTGCAAGAGCCGCGACGCTGTGGAGTGTGAGCTCTTCCTCGTCGAGGGTGACTCAGCAGGCGGATCGGCAAAGCAGGGGCGCAACCCCAACTATCAGGCTATCCTCCCCCTGCGCGGTAAGATTCTCAACGTGGAGAAGGCGCTCGACCATCGCGTGTTCGAAAGCGAGGAGATCGTAAACATGTTCAAGGCTCTCGGCGTAACCATCGGCACTGAAGAGGATTCGAAGGAGCCCAACATGTCGAAGCTCCGCTATCACAAGATCATCATCATGACCGATGCCGACGTCGACGGCGCCCACATCGC
>CAZGJH010000267.1:0-1746 GCA_964525735.1 uncultured Sangeribacter sp. | reverse complement strand
ATGCGGTCGATGGCTTCCGATATGGATCGATAGCGTTGGCTCTTCGAGGCGTCGTATTCGAAGAGGTCGGGCTGAATCACGAGTCCCGAGGAGATATCGGCCACCATCACGCCGGCGCGCTTGTAGCGTATGCCCGGGCGGAAGATGCGGGCGAGCGTCTCTGAGGCGGCTGCCACAAGCTCGGAGGTCGTGGCCGTAGGGGTTGTGAAGAAGTAGCTGGCGTTGCTTGAGTATTGCGGCAGGTCTTCGCGGAAATAGTTTGATTGAATGAACACTGTGAGCACTCCGCATACGGAGCGCTGCATACGCAGCTTGGCGGCACAACGCGCGGCATAGTTGGCCACGTGGGGACGCAGCTCGTCGAGCGTGGCGAGCATCTCGGGGAAGCTGCGACTCGTGACGATGCTCTGCTTCGTATTCCCCTCCATAGCGTCTACATCGATCACGCTGTGGCCGTTGAGTTCGAGCCAGGTGCGCTCGGCGGGGAGATGGAATTTGGCCTTTACCCAGCTGCGCGATTTCTGAGTGAAGTCCCAGGCTGTGACCACACCGTAAGGGGCGAGTTGCTTGGTGATGCGGCGCCCTATCCCCCACACGTCGCCCACTTCGAATTGGCGCAGGGCTTTGATGCGCTGCTCATCTGTGGCGATGAAGCAGCATTTCTTGTAGCCGGCATATTTCTTGGCGAATTTGCTGGCCACTTTTGCGAGGGTCTTTGAGGCGGCGATACCGACGCTGACGGGTATACCGGTCCATTTCCTGACTTTGGCCGCGAGCTCCTCGCCCCACTTTTTGAGGTCGATACTCTCCAGGCCTGAGAGGTCGAGGAAGGCCTCGTCGATCGAGTATTGCAAGATGGCCGGGGCGTGGTCGCGCAGCACCGCCATTACTCTCGACGACATATCGGCATACATGCGATAATTTGAGGAGAAGGCGGTGATACCGGAGTTGGGAAATTGCTGAAGCATTTGGTAATACGGCAGCCCCATCCTCACTCCCATTTTCTTGGCTTCTGAGGTTCGGGCCACGACGCAACCGTCGTTGTTGCTGAGCACGACCACCGGTTTTCCGTTCAGGTCAGGACGGAAAACGCGCTCGCAGGAGCAGAAGAAGCTGTCGCAATCAACAAGTGCCCACATGGTGAATCGGTATTGAATTTGCCGTAAAGTTAGCGAATCTTCGCCACACTGCCAAATCTATTTTTCGGAGCCGGCGTGAGAATTCGTATGAACCAGCAGCCGCGACAAGGCATTTTATAATTATAAAGACATTATTATGAAGAATAATTGTTTAATGGTATCAATCAAAGAAATAACGGATCTGCCCACGTTGATGCGGTGGCGCACGGAAGTGATAGAGCACGTCTTCGGGGAGAAGGCTGATGAACGGCTTATCTTGGCCAACCGTCAGTATTATGAAACGCATATTGCCGATGGGTCGCACTATGCCGTTGTGGCAGAAGCCGATGGCGAGGGATGCGGCTGCGGCGCGGTGTGCTTCACCGACGAGCTGCCTTCTCCTGATAATCCGTCGGGGCGTTGCGCTTACCTGATGAATATCTATGTGCGCGAAGCATTCCGCAAGCATGGCATAGCCCATAAGATTGTTTCACATCTGATTGAGGAATCGGAGCGGCGCGGATGCGGCAAGATCTATCTGGAAACCACGGATGATGGTCGTCCTGTGTACGCCTCACTCGGCTTCCGCGATCTCCCCGGCATAATGAAGCTTCACCACTAAGCAGAG
>CAZGJH010000266.1:0-1792 GCA_964525735.1 uncultured Sangeribacter sp. | reverse complement strand
AGCTCGAGCTGAGCCACGCAGTGCTTCTTGATCTCCTCGTGGGCCACTTTGAGAGCCTCGAGAAGTTCGGCTTCCGAAACCTCGTTCATCTCGCCCTCCACCATCATGATATTATCATAGGTGGCGCCCACCATAAGCTCGATATCGGCACGCTCCATCTGCTCGAATGTGGGGTTGATCACCCACTCGCCATCCACACGGGCCACTCTCACCTCTGAGATAGGACCCTGGAAGGGGATGTCGCTACACATCAGCGCGGCCGATGCGGCGATACCAGCCAGAGCGTCGGGAGCCTCGTTCTCATCTGCCGAGAACATGGTGACGTTCACAAAAGTCTCTGCATGGTAGTTGTCAGGGAAAAGGGGACGCAATACACGGTCAACAAGGCGTGATGTCAGGATTTCATAGTCGCTGGCTCTGCCCTCTCTTTTGAGGAAGCCGCCCGGATAGCGACCTATCGAGGAATATTTCTCCTTATACTCAACTGTCAGGGGCATGAAGTCGACGCCCTCGTTGGCCTCTGTGGCCGAACATACTGTGGCGAGGAGCATGGTGTTGCCCATGCGCACCTCCACGGCTCCATCAGCCTGTTTGGCGAGCTTGCCCGTCTCGATCGTGATCGTGCGGCCGTCGCCCAGCTCGATGGTTTTCTTTACTGGCTTTAACATAAAAAAATTTCTTTCTTGTTTTTTCTTCGCTGGAAAACTGTGAGTATCTTGTCGCTCATACGTCTGAAAAATCCCCTGATTCCTCTGTCAGAATCCCTGAAGCAGTTCAGCTCAAAACAACTCCTACTCTAAAATTTCTGCAAAGTTAATATTTTTTTCTATATTAACCGCAGATTCTTATTAACTTTGTAGCCCGAAACAGAGATTTATATATATGAAACTATCCTTTTCATCACTGAAGGGGGCCAAAACCCTCCTCGCAATAGCTTCTCCGCTCATGCTCCTCACAGCGTGTGGCGAGCCTTCGTTTAAGGTAAACGGCATCATCGACGGAGCCCAGCATGAAAGCATCGTGCTCGAAAAATCCGACTTCCACGGCCGTTGGATTGTAGTCGACTCTACCCGCACGTCCGACTCGGGTCAGTTCTCTTTCACACGCCCCGCGCCGGCCGCCCCTGAGGTGTTCCGCCTCGAAATGGACAACCGCTACATCTACTTCCCTGTCGACTCCACGGAGGCCATTAACATCGAATCTACCCTCACCGACTATGGCCGACAGTTCACCGTCACCGGCTCGGCGAAAGCCGAGGCAATGGCGCGCTTCGACCAGGAGGTGACGGCCCTGCCCGCCACCGTCTCGCCCGACTCGCTCGAATCCTTCAAACGCGGAGTATTCGCCAAATATATGCGCGACGCCCAGGGCTCGATCGTGGCCTACTACGCCCTGACGAAGGTGTTCGACAATCGCCCCCTCTTCGACCCTGACGACGATTTCAAATATTTCGCTGCCGTGGCCACAGGCTTCAAGGCCATGCGCCCCGACGACCCCCGCACGGCTCTGCTCGAAACCACCGCCATGAACGCCCTCAAGAAGCGCAACGCCGGCAAGGGCGTGGCCCTCGAGATCGCAGCCGAGGAGATAAAGGTGGTGGAGATCGAACTCCCCGACGAGAACGGTACGCTTCGCCGCCTCTCCGACGTGGTGGGGAAAGGTCGCCCGGTAGTGGTAATGTTTACGCTCCTCACCCACCCCGACTCGCCGGCCACCAACATCGAACTTTCGAAGCTCTACAACCGCTTCGGCGGCAACGTGGAGTTTTATCAGGTGAGCCTCGACCCCGACC
>CAZGJH010000265.1:0-1854 GCA_964525735.1 uncultured Sangeribacter sp. | reverse complement strand
ATTCCAAGGAGAGCATCTTCGAGCTCCAGATGAGCTCTACCACCATCGACAACGGCGCGCTACGCGACTCTTACGGTCTCGGTTCGATGGGCTATCCCATGCAGATCTCTCCCTACGACTTCGTGGGCACCAACGCCCCGATCTTCGACTCTGAGGATATCCGCTCCCGGGCATTCGTCTACACCAACAACAATGGCGCCACCATGGCTAAATACAATATGGCCATCACACCCAACGCCCTCACAGCCGCAAACGTGTCATCTTCCGATTATACATCATATAATCCATCTGATCGCAACTGGATTATCTACCGCCTCCCCGATATCTATTTCATAAAGGCTGAGGCGCTGGCCGAGCAGGGGGTAAGGCTCGAAGAGGCCTTCCAGATCGCTTGCCGGTCTTACGACCGCGCTCATCCTTCGCTCGGTGAGGGTTCGCTAAGTTATGCCGACTATGCCGGCAATGTGCTCGACTTCATCTTCCAGGAACGTCAGCGTGAGAATCTCTTCGAAGGGAAACGCTATTTCGACCTCGTGCGCCGAATCTCCCACCATCGTGCCGATTTCAGCAGCATAGTCTCCGCCACTCTCCTGCCGAAATATTCCGATCTCGACCGCACCACCGTCACCACCAAGCTCTCTACCTACGACGCTCTCTTCATGCCCATCAACGCCACTGAGATGCGCAGCAACCTCCTCCTGGTGCAGAATCCTTTCTACCGCACTTCAAGCGATATCAACCTCAACTAATCCCTCAGAAACCAATCACTTTCAGAAATGAATAAGAATAATCTGAAATATCGTCTCCGTCTGGCCCTGATGATTCTCGCCGGGGCTGCCGCCACTTCGCTCTCCTCATGTGGCGACGATGTCGACGAGGGCGCCTATTATACCTTCACCGGGCACACCGCCTCAAGCTTCATTCATGACAATGAGGAGTATTCAGTTTTCGCACGTCTGCTCGACGATACCGGCAACGACGCCCTCCTCTCATCTTACGGCCATTACACCGTATTCCTCCCCTCCGATAAGGTGCTCTCTCCCTACATCGACCAGCTCGCCGGCTCTTACGATAATCTCACCATCGAGCAAAAGCGGGAGATTGTATGGAACCACGTGATAAAGAGTGGCGGACGCGATTATAAATCGGAGACATTCGAGGAGGGTTCGCTCGGAGAGCCCACGATGAGCCACAACTATATCACCATCTCATTCCGCGTCGACGATACCGGCTCGGCTCTTACGGTGCTCATCAATAAGACTGTCCCCGTGCTCGAAAAGGATATCGAGATTCACAATGGTGTAATCCACACCGTGGGCGGAGTGATCATACCGGCTGCCGACTTCGCCGCCGACGCCCTCGAAGATAGCGCCAACGGCAATTTCTCAATCTTCGCGGCCGCTCTCCGCGCCACAGGCCTCGACAAGCGTCTCGAACTGATGTTCGACGAGAATTATGTCTCCCCCTATCCCGAGGGAGAGATGGAGAAGAACGGCTGGAAATTCATGGTGCCCACCATGAAGCGCTATGGCTACACCGTATTCGCCGAAACCGACGAGGTGATGGCCGCTGAAGGCGTATCCTCGCTCGCCGAGCTCGAAGCATATGCTGCAAAATATTATGGCAATGCCGCCGCCGGACAATACACCGACCCCGAGAACGCCCTCTATAAATTTGTGGCCTATCACCTTCTCGACCGCCAGATGAACACCAACGAGTTTCTCTACTCCGGCCCTTGCACGGCTCCCGCATTCAGAGACCGACGCACAGAGTATTACGAGACCATGCTTCCGCTCCGCCTCATCGAAATCAAGGCCGGCAATAAGCTCAACGAGCAGAAAAATGGCAAATATG
>CAZGJH010000264.1:0-1879 GCA_964525735.1 uncultured Sangeribacter sp. | reverse complement strand
TGATTCTTCAGCAGCCTGAGCCTCAGGATTATGTGATCGCTACGGGTGAGCAGCATTCGGTGAGGGAGTTCTGTCTGTTGGCGTTCCGCAGGGCAGGGATCGAGTTAGAGTTTGTCGGCGAGGGTGAGAATGAACGCGGGATTGACAAGGCTACCGGGAAGGTGGTTGTGGAGGTTTCGCCTGATTTTTATCGGCCTACTGATGTTGTGAATTTGTGGGGGGATCCGACTAAGGCTAAGCGTGAGCTTGGGTGGGATCCGACTAAGAAGACCAGCTTTGAACAGCTTGTGAATCTGATGGTTGATGCTGATATGGCTAAGGTGGCTGTTGAACGGGCTGGGGAGCAGGTGAAGCTTAACCTTGAGGAGTATTTGGAGAAGGGAATTGTGAAGTAGGTGCTTCTGGCAGGTGCTTCGGTGGAGGCGCGGGGGCGCGCCTCTTCCCAGTCAGGGCTCTGCTACGGGCGGTAGTAGGGGATGGAGTCGGGGCGGAAGATGATGGTGCGCGTGGCGGGGGTGCTCGCCATGAAGTAACCGAGGCAACGGTCGCCGCTGAACATGGCGGGGCCGTTGCTGTCGTTTGATAGGGCCTCAAGGTAATCGTGCATGGCTCGCGAAATGCGTGATATGGTGCAGGTTACTTCGTCGCCGTCGTAGAGCACATCGGCGTCGTCTTCTTCGTCGGTGTCCATGCGGGTGGTCATGATCACCACGGAGCACACACCGTCGACGGCGGTGATGTCGTTGACTTCGCCCCACCAGTAGATTTCGCCGTTGCGATAGATTTTCACCCAATAGCAATCGTCGTCGGCGGAAGTGTCTTCCGTGAATTCGGCTTTCAGCACGGCCACATGGTCGTAAGGCATACGTATCCAGTTGAATTCCAGCGAAAGAATTTCGACGGCGGGATACATCGTGGCGTCGGCCTGGTAGGTGGCGCCGTCGCGCTCCACCGTGAGGCGGTAGTCATGGCCCACGATGCCGCTTGCGGAAGATGTGAAGTAGCCCTCCGAGTCGGGCAGGAGGGGGAGGAGGGTGCCGGCGGTGAGGTCGGTAAGGGAGACGGTGGCGTCGGTGAGGCGCGTGAGGTTCATCGGCTCGTCCATCGGGGTGGTGAGCGTGATGCCCACCTGGATGCCCTCGGGCGTGAGCTGGCCCTCGATCACGGTGAGCGGAGGGATGTCGTGGTATGTGAAGTCGATCTCCTTCTTGCAGGAAATGAGACAGATAAGAGGCAGGAGAATAGCGAAAAAGTATCTCATAAGCGGGGTCAGAATTTCAGTGTGTATGATACCGACGGGATGAGCCCGTACATGGCCTGTTTCACGGCTCGCGTGCCGGATGGCTTTGTCGGATCGTCCTCAAAATAAACCACATAGGGGTTGTAGCGGCAATAGGCGTTGTAGATGCCGAAGGCCCACTCGTAAGTGAATTTCGGGCCTACGTGGCGATACGTGGCCGAGAGGTCGAGCCGATGCGTGGATGGGGCGCGATAGGCGTTGCGGCGCGAGTAATAATAGCACGTCTCGCCCGCAATCTCATACTTCACGTCGGGGACCGTGAGCGGCTGGCCGGAGAGGAAAATCCAGGAGCCGGTGAGTTGCCAACGGTCTGACAATCGGTAGATTGCGGTGATGGTGACGTCGTGGCGGCGATCGTTGGAGGCGGCATACCAGGAGCCGTCGTTGATGCCCGGGATTTTGGTTTGCGTGCGCGAGAGAGTGTATGACACCCAGCCCGTGAGGCGGCCGGCATTCTTGCGCGCCATCAGTTCGAGGCCATAGCTTCGTCCCTTGCCGCCGAGGATAAGACTCTGTAAATCAACGTCGGAGAAGGGACCGCGGCCGTCTAAGAAATCGTAGACGCCCGATAGATGGCGG
>CAZGJH010000263.1:0-1885 GCA_964525735.1 uncultured Sangeribacter sp. | reverse complement strand
GCTAATTTAGCGAAAAAATAAAAAATTATGGAGGAGAAGAAGATAAAATATGCAATAGGTGACCAGGATTTCAAGTCTCTGCGTACTGGCGGATACTTGTATATCGACAAGACACAATTCATAAAAAAACTTCTGGATGGCCAGAAATACTATTTCCTTGCCCGTCCCCGCCGATTTGGCAAGAGTCTGTTTTTGTCTACGCTGCGCTATTTCTTCGAGGGACAACGCGATCTTTTCAAGGGACTTTACATCGACTCCACTGACTGGAATTGGGAACCCTATCCCGTGCTGCATCTTGACTTGAACACCGACAGGTTTGCCGAGCAAGGTGTGCTTGAAAGTGTACTTGATACTCTTTTCGTCCGCTGGGAAGCAAAGTATGAGATTACCGAGATTGCAGACGCTTATTCCCAACGGTTTAATAATATAATCAGAAGCGCCCATGAAAAGACAGGACGGCAGGTGGTGATCCTCGTGGATGAATACGACAAACCTCTTGTAGGCAACCTGGACCATGACGAGAACTTCGAGCATTACCGCGCAAAGCTTGCGAGCATCTACTCCAACTTCAAGAGCTCGGCAGAGCATATCCGCCTGGTATTCCTGACAGGTATCAGCCGTTTCAGCAAACTGAGCGTATTCTCCGACCTTAATAATCTTAAGGATATTACCTTCGTGGATGAATTCGCCGATATATGCGGAATAACAGAAAAAGAACTTCTTGATAATTTCCAACCGGGAATCGAAGGTCTTGCTTCGAAGAGAAGGACAGACTTCGAAGGCGCGTGCCGTCTGCTCAAGCAAAACTATGACGGCTACCGCTTCGCTCCTAAGGGGAGTGATATCTACAATCCTTGGTCGGTGCTCAACGCGATGGATGAGAGCAGACTCGGAAACTATTGGATGGGTACGGGAACTCCTACGGTAATCGCGAAAGCCCTTTATAATGCAGATGTCGATATTGAGGAAATTCTTAATGCGCGATGGGATCTTAACAGTCTGTCAGGTCTCGATCTACGCAATGCAGATCCTACTGCACTCCTCTACCAGACTGGCTACCTTACTATCGCAGATTATGATTTCGAATATGATGAGGTTAGACTGAAAGTGCCCAACAACGAGGTAAGAAAGGGTCTCTTCAACCACTTAGTTCCTCTATATATTAAAGGTAAGGACGGATGGGCTGAAACTGTAGTCGACAAAATAAGACGTTCTATCCGCGATGGCGAACCAGAGAAGATGATGAAGGAACTCGATGCTTATTTCGCAGGAATACCCTACGACTTGAAAATGGACAACGAGAACAACTTCCATAATGCTCTTTACATCCTCATCACATTGATAGGTATTGACGCGAAGGCTGAAGTCCATACCTCTGACGGTCGCATCGACCTGCAGATAGACACTCCAAAATACATCTACCTTATAGAATTGAAATATGACTCATCTCCAGAGCTGGCGCTCCGTCAAATCGACGAGAAAGGCTATGCCCGAAAGTTCGCGGCAGATACCCGCAAACTCTTCAAGATCGGGGTAAACTTCTCCTCCAATCAGCGTCGCATCGAATCCTGGCAAATAGAGTAAAACCGCCGACATAGTCAATGGGAGGGCGGTTTCCCAACCGCCCCGAGCCGACCAGGTACCCGACATAGTCAATGGGAGGGCGGTTTCTAACCGCCCCGTGCCGACCAGGTACCCGACCCTTCCTAAAATTTGTTAATTCCCAAAATAACACAATATCCCTCTCCTCCCTCCGTTTTTACTCTAAGCAAACACATACCCACGATCTCTCCGCGGACCCACCTCCCCACCGTTCCCTGCGTGAGTTCTAAAAAGTTTTGACCATAAATTCAATTTTAACAAATTTTAACCATAATCTTATGCT
>CAZGJH010000262.1:0-1921 GCA_964525735.1 uncultured Sangeribacter sp. | reverse complement strand
AGTGCAAAATTACTCCTTCTCTTTGTAACTCGCAAGTCCTTTTCAGTCCTTTTTATTTTCCTTATTATATTGGAGCCGGATAAGGTTTTTTTTG
Organism: uncultured Sangeribacter sp.; assembly: GCA_964525735.1. Taxonomy (GTDB): domain Bacteria; phylum Bacteroidota; class Bacteroidia; order Bacteroidales; family Muribaculaceae; genus Lepagella. The sequence goes on along the minus strand of CAZGJH010000262.1, from coordinate 1,827 downwards.
ACTAATTTTGCGCTATGAAGCTTATTGAATCTGAATCTGGATATATCGAAGATGTAAGGCCTGAATATGTGGCCAACTCAATTAACGACGTGGAGATTCTCCGCGTCACGTCGACAAACGTCATAGCCCGCGGTCGCCGTTACGGACGGCAATGGCTGCTGAAGGGTCTGCGGCCGGAGATGCGCGAAAGCACCACCATGCGCAAGCAACTGATGAAGGAGTTCGAAATTCACTCCCGCCTCAGCCATCCGGCCATCGCCCAGCTAATCGGCCTGGAGGAAGTGGAGGGGCTCGGCACATGCATCGTGGAGGAGTGGATCGAAGGTAAGAATCTCTCCCAGCTGATTAGCGAGGGCGCCCTCTCGAAGGTCGACCGGCGCCGCATCATGCGCGAGATTATAAAGGCTGCCGCTTACATGCACAGCAAGGGTGTGGTGCACCGCGATCTCAAACCGGCTAACATCATGATTCGCGATGCCGGCGGACAGGCGGCGGTGGTAGACTTCGGCCTGGCCGACTCCGACGACTATCTGGAGCTCAAGCAGGCCGCTGGCACCGAGGGCTTTATTTCGCCCGAGCAGAGACAGGCCGGTGGCGCCGTAACCTCCGACGATGTCTACAGTCTCGGAGCGACGATGCTGGAGCTCTGCCCCGAATACCGCTCTGTCGCGATGAAATGCACGGGGCCTCTCGACAAGCGCCCCGTCGACGGACGCGCGCTCATCGGCGCTCTCGACCGTCGCGACCGTCGCCCACGAATAATCGGGGCTGTCGCAGCGGCCATTCTTCTCGCGATAGTGGGAGTGTTGGGAGTCATTCACATCCGGGCCTTGACTGTTACGGCTCGCGACGCTGAAAAGCGAGTGGCTGCTATCAGTGAGGAGAGCCAACGGAATGCCGAGCTCGCCAGTCGCCTCTCCGACTCGCTGCAGATTGTGAGCGGACGCATGAAGGAGGCCGAGACAGAGTTGAAGCGTGTCGACGACTACAAGAATTTATTGGAGACGGCTCGCACAACCGGCAGGAGCAAACTTGATGAGTTCTTTAAACGTCAAGACAAGGAGGTGTTTTCTAAGATTTCTACTGGGAATGCTTTAGAATTCAACGAGAAGTTGCCTATACTGGTCAAAGCCATGAACGATCTCATCGAAGGTTATGCCTCATCCTCTCTTCTTGAAGGGCTGTCGGAATCCGACCGGATGCAAATTAAACTTGACCTGAACAACTATTCGTCAATCACCTTGTCAGAATATCAAAAACGATGGATGAAAAATATATTTCCAGAGCTTCAGATGAATCTCTGAACAACCTCTGCCGTCGCGTGGAGGAGACGTATGGAAAGACGGTGCGCACACCGCTGCAGTTTGAAGCTTTGGCCGACGACATCGTCAGCCGGGTGAAGACGCGCCTCAGTCCCACAACCCTCAAACGCCTGTGGGGCTACCTCAACGAGCCCATGACTCCCCGCCGGTCTACCCTCGACATCCTGGCCCAATATTGCGGCTGGCGCGATTACGAGGATTTCTTACGGGGCGACCACCCGGAGATCGACAGCGGCTCCGTGGGCGCAAACGTGATAAGCACCTCGAAGAACATCAACCCTGGAGAAAGGGTGAGGCTTACGTGGAAGCCCTCGCGGGTATGCCTCATCGAGTATCTCGGCGGGATGAGATGGCGGGTGGTGGAGTCGGTGGGCACGCGCCTCTCGCCGGGCGACACCTTCACCTGCACCCTGATAGTGGCCGGCGAGCCCCTCTACCTCGACAACCTCATACACGACAACAGCACCCCGGGCACATACGTCTGCGGCCGCCGGTCAGGCATCGC
>CAZGJH010000261.1:0-1956 GCA_964525735.1 uncultured Sangeribacter sp. | reverse complement strand
GGCGCATCATGTTAGATCCCATGAGGGCACGGTTAGCATCGTCATGCTCAAGGAACGGAATCAGAGAAGCCGCGATAGAGGCAATCTGGATAGGAGCCACATCCATAAGCTCAACCCTGTCGGGAGCTACAATCGGGAAGTCGGCATCCTCACGAGCCTTAACACGGTTGTTGATAAATGAACCGTCGTCGTTGAGCGGCGCATTGCCCTGGGCAATCATCTTGCCCTCCTCAAGTTCGGCTGTCATGTAAACCACCTCATCGTTGTTGAGGTTGACTTTGCCGTCAGTTACCTCACGATACGGGGTCTCGATGAAACCGAGGTTATTGATCTTGGCATAAACGCAGAGAGATGAAATAAGACCGATGTTAGGACCTTCAGGGGTCTCAATCGGGCAAAGACGGCCATAGTGTGTATAGTGTACGTCTCGCACCTCGAAGCCTGCGCGCTCACGGGAAAGACCGCCGGGACCAAGAGCCGACATACGGCGCTTGTGGGTGATCTCAGCCAGAGGGTTAGTCTGGTCCATGAACTGCGAGAGGGCGTTTGTGCCGAAGAATGTATTGATTACGGAAGAGATAGTCTTCGCGTTGATAAGGTCAATGGGTTTGAAAACCTCATTGTCGCGCACGTTCATACGCTCGCGGATTGTGCGTGACATACGTGCAAGACCTACACCGAACTGGTTGTAGAGCTGCTCGCCTACTGTACGCACACGGCGGTTGCTCAAGTGGTCGATATCATCTACATCACTCTTAGAGTTGATAAGCTCGATAAGATATTTGATGATGGCGATGATGTCTTCACGGGTAAGCACCTTCACATCCTCAGGAGTGTCGAGGCCAAGCTTCTTGTTGATTCTGAAGCGGCCAACCTCACCGAGGTCATATCTCTTCTCCGAGAAGAAAAGATTGTAGATAACTTCACGGGCAGAAGCATCGTCCGGTGGCTCGGCGTTGCGGAGCTGCCTGTAGATATATTGGATAGCCTCCTTCTCAGAGTTGGAGGAGTCTTTTTGCAGAGTATTGAAAATGATACTGTAGTCGATTGCGCTGACATTCTCCTTCTCCAGAAGCACAGTCTTGGCACCGCTTTCGATAATGGCATCAATATTATCTTCAGTGATCTCAGTGCCACGGTCAACAACTACATCATTACGTTCGATAGAGACAACCTCACCTGTAGCGGAATCGGCGTAATCCTCAAGCCAGCTCTTCACGATACGTCCTGCGAGCTTGCGGCCGATAGCGTCCTTAAGGTTTGCCTTTGTCACCTTCACCTCTTCGGCGAGGTCAAAAATCTGGATAATATCTTTGTCACTTTCAAGGCCGATAGCGCGAAGAAGAGTGGTCACGGGGAGCTTCTTCTTGCGGTCGATATAGGCATACATGACATTATTGATGTCAGTTGCAAACTCGATCCAGCTTCCACGGAATGGAATGATACGAGCGGAATACAGCTTGGTACCGTTTGCATGAGTGCTTTGTCCGAAAAAGACACCCGGTGAACGGTGGAGCTGAGAAACTACGACACGTTCGGCTCCGTTTATCACAAACGTGCCTTGCTCAGTCATATATGGTATGGGACCCAGATAGACGTCCTGGATGGTGGTGTCGAAATCCTCATGGTCCGGATCCGTGCAATAAAGCTTCAGCTTCGCCTTCAAGGGAACACTGTAAGTAAGTCCCCTCTCAAGACACTCGTCGATGGTGTAACGCGGAGGATCGATATAATAATCAAGAAACTCCAGAACGAAATTGTTGCGAGTGTCGGCAATGGGGAAGTTCTCCGCGAATACCTTATATAGCCCCTGGTTCTTCCTCTCCTCGGGGGGTACGTCGAGCTGCAAGAAATCCTTGAAGCTCTTCAGCTGCACCTCCAGAAAGTCAGGGAACGGGAGCGGATTTTTAATCGATGCGAAGTTTACGCGCGGTTTTTCGGTTAAAATTACTGACA
>CAZGJH010000260.1:0-2035 GCA_964525735.1 uncultured Sangeribacter sp. | reverse complement strand
TTATCTACGACAAGGCTGCTCAGTGTGTCGACAACGAGAAAAAAGCTACAATGGCTCTCTCGTTTGTATTGACTGCCAACTACCTGGCAATCGTGGTTTCTCCGTTCCTCATCGGTTTGCTCCGCGACATCTTCCATGTGGCTGCAGGCGGCACATTCGCATTCCTCATCAGCTTCATCCTCTTGATTGTCTATGCAATCATCACTTTCGTGATGCGCAAGCGCTTTGCATTCTCAGTCTCCGCCCAAGAAGCCTAATAATCTAATTTATCGAGATTTCTCATGGTTAATCATGATTCACCATGATTAATCATGATTAATCCAAATTTAATCAAAAAACTATGAAAAAACAATATCTTTTAGCTACCGGGCTGCTACTCACAGTAGCAGGCGCATTCACCGCCCAAGCCCAACGTGACAACCGACACATGGAGTCGGGTGTCACAACCCTTATCCACAACGAAGATGCCAATCCCGACGATGTCGAGAAAACCATGAAGGGCAATGCCCCGAAATCTACAAATGATAATGGTCTTCCTCGTTTTGCAATCGTAGGAAAAAACAATGATTTTTATATCGGTATCGGTGGCCAGTTCTTAGGTGAGGGTGTCTACACTTGGGGCGACGAAATGCCCTCAGCAACTCTCTTTACCCCTTCATCTCTGACCCCTTCTACACCGGGCAATGGAGGAAAGACCCAATTTGGATGGCAGACATCTTCACTCTACATGAACTTTGTGGCAATGCCTGGTTCGAAGGATCAGATTGGTATCTTCTTCAAAGGAACGTTCTTGGGAGAACATGATGGATTCAAATTGAAGCACTTCTATGCTAAATATCGTGGGTTGACTGTCGGTCATACTACCAGTTTGTTTACTGATGGTGCTGCTGAACCAATGACTATCGACTATGAAGGTCCTAACGGATATCCTTTCTTAGGCCTCTTCACAGCTTACTGGGAACAGAACTTCACGAAGAATTTCTCAGGAGCAATCGGTATTGATGCGCCTACAGCATCTATGACCTACAGCTCTACAACTGAGAAGATCAACCAGCGTATCCCAGCGTTCCCACTCTATTTGCAATATGCTTGGGATGGCGGCAAGTCGCACGTGCGTCTGTCAGGACTTGTGCGTCCGATGCAATACCGCAATCTTACCGAAGCAGCCAACAAGGCAGCTGTAGGTGGAGGTATTCAGCTTTCCGGTATGACAAAAGTTGTGGGCAATCTTGGAGTTAACTTCAATGCAGCCTACGGTCGCGGTATCGGCACCTACCTTCAGGATGATAATGGACTCGGTCTCGATGTAGTTGCCACTTCAAAACCCGGCAAGATGGAGACAGTGAAGACATTGGGCGTGACTGGAGGTCTTAACTATGCTTTCTCACCGAAAGTATCTACCAACTTGACCTACAGTCACCTCGTAAACTGGCTTCCTGATGATGCAGTAGTATCCGACAGCCAATATCGTTATGGCGATTATGTAGCAGCCAACGTAATCTACAACATCAACAAATTCGTCTCAGCTGGTATCGAATACGACTACGGCCACCGTAAAGACTTCAACGGCAATGGCCTCCACGCCAACCGCCTCCAGTGCCAATTCGCCGTCACCTTCTAAAGGTGTGCGTATCGCGTAATGCGTAATGCGTATCGCGTAATGCGAAACATAGATTTATAGAAAAGCTCGAAAAGGATGCACTTCCCCGTGCATCCTTTTCCATCTTTAAGCCTATTATTCCCCAAAAATAAAAATATCTTCAAGCCGACCCTGAGTGTAGATAGGATGCTCCTCATCCGTCCCCGCGCTGACCATTAGTAACTAAAGCCAGGACCCTCACCCGACTTCCAGAAGCCATAGCCAATTCCTAACCGCCTCGAGCCGTCTGCCTCTAACTATGGCCCGACTCTTCAATAGCAGTTCGCCAAGAGTCGTGTTTTTAGTCAGATAAGGCCTGGTCGAACTAGGCATTTAGGCGCAGATCTTTAAGTCAGCGCAGAACAAGCAGATTTTCACAGATTTTATTTTTTGTCG
>CAZGJH010000259.1:0-2047 GCA_964525735.1 uncultured Sangeribacter sp. | reverse complement strand
AACTAACTTCAAAAACCGAAGCAAACACCAATTTCTATAAGGCCAAGTCTAAACCAAACCCCTCCTGTACGCGTTACTTCATATATAACCCATAAAAAAACCAGTAAATAAATAATTAATTATGAAAAAACTGATTCTCGCTTCAGCTGTGGCTGTACTTGGCGCTACAGGAGCATACGCGCAACACGCTGGCCAGGCCGGTATCGGCTTAAATATTGGTGTACAGCCCGTTATCGAGGGCGACGGTAGTCCTACCAACTTCCTCCTCGGCGGTCGTATCCAGTACTCATTCACCGACCTTATCCGTGGTCACCTCGACCTCAACGGTGGCTTTGCCGATAAGAACATCAGCACATTCACCGCAACCGCCAACGTTGATTTCATGGTGCCCCTTGCCAACGGATTCTATCTCTATCCTACAGCCGGTCTCGGTTATGGTAACGTTCACTGGGGTTACGAAGGTATGTCATCCAACAATGGCAAATTCGTCTTCAACATCGGTCTCGGTGCAGAATACGAGTTCACCCGCAATTGGGCTGCCGGCCTCGAATTCAAGTATCAGTACATGAAAGATTACGGCGCACTCCCCGTTGCGATCAACGTATCTTACAAGTTCTAAAAGACACACATTATCAAGACAAAAAATTACCCCCGATGAGCTTGGCATTTCGCTCATCGGGGGTAATTTTTGTGTCATTTTTGGCGTGTCTCAGATCACACCCAACACATTCAACAGGATCAGCAGGATTGCCGCAGGGCAAATCCACCTCAAAAACACGATCAGCACACCGAGCATTCTGAAGCGGAACTGACCGCCGTTGGTAAACTCCTCCTTTATCGCGCTGCGTTTCATTTTCCAGCCTACGAACAGCGACACCACCATGCCGCCGATGGGCAGACAGATGTTCGACGATAGATAGTCGAAGAGATTGAAGAACGTCAACCCGAAGATCTTGAAATCGGCTAACGGACCGAAGCTCAGGGCACACAACACGCCGCCGAGCAGCGACAAGGCTGCTGAGAGGAGCGTGGCGTTGCGGCGACTCATCTTTTTCTCCTCGCAGAAATAGGAGATGTTGATTTCGCTCATCGAAACTGTCGAGGTGAGCGACGCCAGGAAAAGTAGCAGGAAGAAAAGGGTAGACCATATCGTGCCGCCAGGTAATTGCGTGAAAATGTTGGGTAAAACCTCAAACACGAGCTTCGGACCGGCCGCAGGCGAAAGACCAAACGAGAACACGGCCGGGAAGATAATGATGCCGGCCAAGACGGCCACCGACGAGTCGAGACAAGCCGTCACGAGAGCCGTGCGCCCCAGGCGAGTCTCCTTCGAGAAATAGCTCGCATAGGTCATCATGCACCCTAAACCGAGACTCATCGAGAAGAATGCCTGCCCTAACGCACTCAGAATCACAGGCGGCGTAAGTTGCGAAAAATCAGGTGTGAAGAGAAACCGCAAACCCTCGCCCAAACCGGGTAGAAAGAGCGAATTTATGCAGAAAGCGATCAGCAGCAGGAAGAGCAGCGGCATGAGGATATTCGAAGCCTTCTCGATACCCTTCGTCACACCTCTGATCATGATAAACGAATTGATAAAGAGGAAGATCACTGTCCAGATCACCGGTCGCCAACCCGTGGTGAGCAACTCAAACTGGTCGTGACCCGCAGCCGTATCGGTGAAGTCCAACTGTCCGAACAGCGATGAGATGCAATACTCCACCGTCCATCCGGCCACGACCGAATAGAAACTGATAATCAGCACCGAAGCGATGATGCCCACGTAGCCGATTATGTGCCAATAGCCGTGAGGCGACAACTGTCGATAGCCCCCGAAAATATTCGAGCGCGTATACCTTCCGAGGCAGAACTCCGCCATTAGCACCGGCACTCCCAGCATAAACACGAAAATCATATAACAGAGCAGGAACGCACCGCCGCCGTGCACTCCCGCCTCATACGGAAACCTCCATATATTCCCCAGTCCCACAGCCGATCCCACCGTCGTAGCGATAGCCGCAAACTTCGTCGCGAACACCGCCCTCTCTTT
>CAZGJH010000258.1:0-2127 GCA_964525735.1 uncultured Sangeribacter sp. | reverse complement strand
ACCTCATCTTCCACGAAGGAAAGATAGCCGACACTTACAACATCGGCGGTTTCAACGAGTGGAAGAACATTGACCTCATCAAGGTCATCATCAAGACCGTAGACCGTCTTCTCGGTAATCCTGAAGGTCATTCAGAAAAACTCATCACCTTTGTCACAGACCGTCTTGGTCACGATATGCGCTACGCCATCGACAGCCGCAAGCTCCAATCAGAACTTGGTTGGGAACCAAGCCTCCAGTTTGAGGAAGGGATTGAGAAAACTGTCCGCTGGTATCTCGACAACCAGGAATGGATGGACAATATCACTTCAGGCGATTACGAACGCTATTACGATGATATGTACAAGAATCGTTAAAAATATATTACCATCCTCGGACTGATGATATTCAGTTCATATCAGAATAAAAAAGCCTATCGAATGATAGTAGAATACATAATAATCGCTTTCATCGCCGCCATCCTGGCGGCGATTGCTGTTTTTAAATGGCACGAAAGAAGATTATATGGAGCCGCGGTCTTCCCTGACCGCCTCGTGCCGACTCTGCATGGACGGAGCGTCGCTCCGCGCGCTGTGAAATTTGCGTATTCCAATTAAAATGAGTATCTTTGCGCTTGTAATGAAAAACGGTTGGATATGAAAGAAAAAACATTAATTTTTACATCTGAAAAAGATTATCGGTGGCCTGGTGGGTCGCGCTCGGAGAGATTTTGCAATTCATTATTCATCTTTAGCGACTGAACACCTTGGACTTATCATTATACACTGCTTACCGGACCTTCTTCGGTAAGGGGGACGCGCTGTACCAGCTCTTCGCCCCATATCGCATCTGCCCTCTGGGGGCTCACGTAGACCACCAGCACGGACTCGTCTCAGGTTTCGCTTTCGATTCCGGCATCGAATTCCTTTTCTCGGCTACGGATTCGGGGAAGGTGGAGATGGCTTCGCTTTCTTTCGAGGGTCTGATGACCTTCAATGTGCAACGTCCCGTAGATGAGAAACAGGGGAACTGGGGCGACTACCTCCGCGGTGCCGTCTGGGCTCTCCAGCAGGATTTCCGCTTGGAGAAGGGTATACGCGGCCTTGTGAAAGGCTCTATGCCAATCGGAGGATTGTCGTCGTCGGCAGCTCTGCTTTGCGGCTTCGTGATGGCTCTCGACAAGGTGAACCATCTCGGGCTTACCCGCCAGCAGATTATCGAGTATGCGTCGCGTGCCGAAAGAAACTATGTGGGTCTGAACAATGGTATTCTCGACCAGGCTTGCGTGGTGCTCTGCGAGGCTGACAAATTGCTTTACCTCGATACCCGAACAGGCGACTACCGTCTTATCCCATTCGGAGGAGAGAACCCGCAACCTCTTCCATTCAAACTCGGCATCTTCTTCTCGGGCGTGACCCGCAAGCTGACGGGCACGGACTACAATCTCCGAGTGGCTGAGTGCAAGACTGCAGCGTGGATAATGCAAGCGTATGAAGACACGCCGCTCCATGAGTTTGAGGAAACACGTCTGCGCGACGTGGAGGAGGCGGTGTTTGAGAAACACGCCGACAAGATGCCAGCCCGCTTTGCGCGCCGTGCACGGCATTTCTACACGGAATGCGACCGAGTGGCAGATGGCGTAAAGGCTTGGGAAGCTGGCGACATCGAGGCGTTCGGAAAGCTCGTATTCGAGAGCTGCGAGAGCTCGATGAACAATTATGAGTGCGGAAGCCCGGAGCTCATCGAAATCTATAAGATAATGCGCGAGACGGATGGCATCTACGGCGGCCGATTCTCGGGAGCCGGCTTCAAGGGTGCGTGCATCGCGTTGGTCGACCCGGAGAAAGAAGAGCAAATCCGCAAGGAGGTAACTGAAAAATATCTCCAGAAATATCCTCAGTATAGGGATTCATTTGAGATATTCTTCTGCAATCCGGCTAATGGAGTTGATTTTCTTTAATTAGCTGATACGAGGAGCTGACGCACGAACCGTGCGTCCCTACCTGCTAATACTGTCGTGGAGGCGGCGATAGAAGGGATGGCGCGTGAGTGTGGCTACGGAGCCGATGATGATTAACTTCATGCGGGCTCGCGTCATGGCTACGTTCATGCGCCGCAAGTCGCGTAGGAATCCGATGTTGCCGTCGT
>CAZGJH010000257.1:0-2134 GCA_964525735.1 uncultured Sangeribacter sp. | reverse complement strand
ATAAAAATTAACCGATGAAAAGATTCCTCTTTGGATCAATCGCAGTTCTTTCGCTTATGACTGTTTCCAACGACGCTCAGGGGGCCCCAACCAACCCTCTGCTGACACCGTTTGACACCCCTTATCAGACGGTGCCTTTCAACAAACTCAAACCGGCCGACTATGAAGAGGCCGTGCTTGAGGCTATCAAAATCCACGACGGCGAGATCGAGGCCATCGCTGCCTCGGCCGAGGCTCCCACTTTCGAGAACACCATCGCGGCTCTCGACCGTAGCGGCTCGCTCCTCAATCAGTCGATCTTGGCTCTGAGCAATCTCGAAGCCGCCGTGGGCGACGACGTATACATGCAGATGATGGCCAACGTAACTCCCGAGCTTTCGCGCCACGAAACAGGCGTGCTCCTCAACGAGAAGCTCTGGAAGAGAGTGAAGGCCGTCTACGACAACAAGGCATCACGCACAGATCTCACCCCCGAGCAGCAGCGTCTCATCGACGAAACCTATCGCGGTTTCGCAGAGAGCGGCGCAAACCTCGAAGGGGAGGCGCGCGAGAAATACCGCAAGCTCAGCGCGGAGCTCTCCGACCTCAACGTGCGCTTCTCCCAGAATGTGAGCAACGAGCTTTCAAATCCCGACCTCCGTCTCTGGGTGAGCGAGCAGGATACAGCCGGGCTCCCCGAGAGCATCAAGGTGGCCGCTCGTGAGGCTGCCCGCGAAGCTCTTGAAGCCGACGGCAAGCCCGACGACGAGTCGCTCTACCTCTTCACGATGTTCGCCCCCTCTTACGTGCCCTTCATGAAATATGCCGAAAATCGCGACCTACGCGAGAAGCTCTATCGCATGTATGGCTCGCGCAACATCGGCGGCAAAAACGACAATACCCAAATTCTCAAAGATATCGCCAACATCCGTCTTGAGATTGCCAACCTCATGGGCAAGAAGAATTTCGCCGAGTATCAGTTGCAGGGCACGATGGCAGCCACTCCCGACGGTGTGATGAATCTCCTGGAGACTCTCCGCGAGAATTATACCGAGCCGATGAAGAAGGAGATAGCCGAAGTGGAGGAATTCGCTCGCAAAACCGAAGGTCCCGATTTCAAACTGATGCCCTGGGACTTCTCCTTCTGGAGCGACAAACTGAAGAACGCCCGCTACGCCTTCAACGACGAGGATATGAAGCCTTACTTCGAGCTCAACAACACCATCGACGGCGTGCTCGGTCTGGCCACCCGCCTTTACGGCTACACCTTCAAGGAGAATAAGGATATCCCCGTTTACCATCCCGATGTGAAGGTGTATGAGGTTTACGAGAAAGATGGCTCGATGCTCGGCATTCTCTACGCCGACTTCTTCTACCGCCCCGGCAAGTCGCCCGGCGCATGGATGACGGAGTTCCGCACGGAGACGAAGGACGACGCCGGCAACCGCACCCTTCCCCTCATCTCGATCGTATGCAACTTCTCCAAGCCCGTCGGCAATGACCCCGTGCTTCTAACTCCTGGTGAGGTGGAGACCTTCCTCCACGAGTTCGGCCATGCGCTCCACGGTCTTTCTGCTCAGGCAACCTACTCGTCGCTCAGCGGCACCAACGTCTACCACGACTTCGTGGAGCTCTTCTCGCAGTTTAACGAGAATTATCTCACGCAGAAAGAATTCCTCGACGGCTTCGCACGCCATTACAAGACCGGCAAGAAAATGCCGAAGGAGCTGATCGAGAAGTTTGTCCGCGCCCAGCAGTTTAATGCCGCCTACGCATGTATGCGTCAGCTCGGATTCGGCTTCCTCGACATGGCCTACCATACTATTGAGGAGCCCCTCAGAGCAAGTGCCGACATTGCACTCTTCGAGGAGAAGGCACAGGATCCAGTGCGCGTCTTCGACGTAGTAGAGGGCTCGTTGACATCCCCCTCGTTCGGCCACATCTTCTCCGGCGGTTACGCAGCCGGCTACTACGGCTACAAGTGGGCCGAATTGCTCGATGCCGATGCGTTTGCCGCCTTCCAGGAAAACGGCATCTTCGACAAGAAGACCGCTGAGAAGTTCAAGCACATGCTTCAGGCCGGTGGCACCGTCGATCCGATGGAGCTCTACAAAGGCTTCCGTGGCAAAGAGCCCACCGTCGACGCCCTCCTCCG
>CAZGJH010000256.1:0-2135 GCA_964525735.1 uncultured Sangeribacter sp. | reverse complement strand
TCCAGAAATTTTGCCTAATTTTGTAGCACAATACTAATCGAGGGATCTCCAGAAACAAATCGTTTCGGAGATTCCTCAGTCTTAACATTTTAAACGATGAGTAATTTTCAGGTGAGTTTGGAAGAGGCAGCCCCCCAGCCCAGGCTGCGCGACGACGTTGAAACACTTCAGTATGAACGCATCGACCCCCGCTATCGGTCGGTGCAGATGGCCCTCACAGCGTTGCTCTACCTGCTGTTTGCCCTCCTTGCGCTTGTGCTTCTGGTGTTCGACGACCGTCTCTGGCTAATCATAGGCGAAAGCGTTGTGGCAGTGGCGTTTATCATAAATATGTACATCCTCCGTAAAGCGTGGCTCTTCAAGGGGTACGCCCTGCGCGAATTCGACATCAGCTATCGCAGTGGCGTCATCTTCCCGAAAATCACCACCGTGCCCTTCAGCCGTCTGCAACAGGTGAGCATTAAGCAGAACCCCATCTCCAAATTCTTCCACCTCTACGCCATAGAGGTAGTGAACGGCGCACAGGCTATGGCATCGCTGTCGATCCCCGGCCTCACCGAAGAGAGAGCAAATCAGATCAAGAGCATCGTAATCAACAAATTGAAGAATGAAAACGTCTGATACATCCGCTCCCTCGGGCATCACTGATACATCCGCTCCCTCAGGCCTCACCGACTTCTCCCGGCCTCAGCGAATGAGCCCGAAGGCCCTCGTCATCCTCACCGTGAAAATCATCAAGCGCGACATCGGAGCAATCATAGCCTTCCTCTCCCTCTCCTTCATCCAAGACATGACCAGCTCAACGCGCAAGAAGATGTTTACCCTCGCAGGCATCCTCATATTCGCGGCCACAGTCATCCTCATCTCTATAACCGCAGCGGTAATCTCCTATCTTACGAAGAAATTCTACGTCAAAGACGGCAATCTCGTCTTCATGCACGGCGTAATCAGTCGCGAAACTACCCTCGTGCCCCTCGACAAGGTGCACTCCCTGCGCACGGAAAAAGGCCTCTGGTATCGCCTCCTTGACATGCGCGGAATCATTTTCGACACTCTCGCCACGCGCAAACAGGAGATCGAACTCGTGCTCGACGAATCTGAGTGGCGACAACTCCTCTCGGTAATCGAAAAGGAGGAGAAACCGCAGCCCGCCTCCCCTACCACACCGCCCGAATACAACCCCAAGGCCACCGTACACTTCCCCATCAAAAACCTTATCCAGGCCGCCCTCTGCCAAAACCACTTCAAAGGAATGGCAATCTTCGGCTCATTCTTAGGCCTTATCATTCAAGGCTATGGAGATCTCGATGACGATGCCACCGAAACCCTCGCCGGCTATCTCGAATCAGGTGCAGATTGGCTGTTGGACAATCCATGGATATTCGTCCCCATTCTCTTCGGGCTCTACCTCCTGAGCCTCGTCCTCTGGCTCTGGAGAGTCGTCATGCGCTACTACGACACCACGATGACCCACGACAAGAAGCTGCTCACATTCACCTACGGCCTCATAAAACGAGCCAGTTGCCGCTTCTTCTACAACAAGATATGCACAATCTGGGTAAAGCGCAACTTCCTCGAAAAACGCTTCGGGTTCTGCACCCTAATGCTCAAACAAGCGCTCAACGTCTCAGCCATGAAAGAGGAAGACAATCTCAAACTCTACGGCACCGACTCATCGGCCTTCTTCCTCAACTGGTGGTTCGGCGCCGACAGCCTCGCCTCGCCCGAGCTCATCACAGCGCAATCGGGCAAAGGCGTGCTCTTCCGCTCCATGCTGCTCAGCCTGATCGGCATCGCCATCCTGACTGTTATCTTCCTCTGCGAAGAGATGTACGCCTGGCTGCTCATACCCCTGCTCTGGCTTCCGCTCGCTATCTTCCGCGGAATCTGCGCCATGCGCCACAGCCGAATCACGCTCAAATCCAGTTACATCGTGATACACAACGGAGCCTTCGCCGAAATCGCCAACTATCTTAAATACAGCAACCTTGAAGTGGTAGGCATACGTCGCACCCCCTTCACCCCGCTATTTCACCGCGTAGCCCTCGTGCTCTCCACCTCCGGCACCACCTACGCCGTCCGCAGCCTCCGCGAAGATCAGGCCCGCTTCATCTACGAATACCTCCTCGAAAAAG
>CAZGJH010000255.1:0-2148 GCA_964525735.1 uncultured Sangeribacter sp. | reverse complement strand
AATCTCTCTTATCATCCACAAAGGTAACTAAAAATTTCTTAACATTTGCTACAATTCCAAACCTTTAACAAAATTTAATAAATAGCGCATATATGCAAAAATGTGCAAAAAAGAGTGTGGGTAGGATGTGGCATAGTGAATGGGAGGTTAGGAAACCTCCCTCCCATTGAATATGTCTCTTATCTCTTACTCCTTAGCAAGCAGCTCTGCCAGCCGCACTACACCTTTCGTAGCCGGCAGCGGGATAACCGTAAGGTTAGGGATATTCGGCGTAGAAGCCGGGTTAGGGTCGATATAATAGATAGGCACTCCAGGGCGGACGCTATAGATCAGCCCGGCTGCTGGATACACTGCCAAGCTCGTGCCTATCACCACGAAGATATCTGCCTCATGCGCAAGCTCCATCGCCTTCTCGATATTCGGCACGGCCTCCTGGAAGAACACGATGTGCGGACGCATCGGGTCGCCGTTCTTGCCGCGAGTGGCCGGTGTGGTGTCGAGATTGTCGGGAGTGAGGGTCTCTACATATTCCGGATGCACAATCGAGCGGATCTTCATCAGCTCCCCATGAAGGTGCAGGATATTCTTTGAGCCTGCACGCTCGTGGAGGTCGTCGACGTTTTGCGTGATGATATACACGTCATAATCTTTCTCGAGCTCCACGAGGGCACGGTGGGCGGCGTTCGGCTCTGCCTTCAGCAGGTCGTGGCGGCGCTGGTTGTAGAACTGATGGACGAGTTCCGGATTCCTCCGGAAACCATCGGCAGAAGCCACGTCCATCACCGGATAGTTTTCCCAAAGACCTCCCGCATCGCGGAAAGTCTTGATCCCGGACTCGGCGCTAATCCCAGCCCCCGTACTTATCACTAATTTCTTTTTCATAATACTTATCAGTTATCAGATCTGCGTAGCCATGGAATGGAGGCGCCCTCGCCTCCGCAGTGCCGTCCAGGCGCGCGTCATAACTTAACTCTTAACCCTTCATGAGAGAGAAATAGGCCCCGGCCTATTTCTCCCTCATAAATATCTGTATCGGAGTGCCGTGGAAATCCCACTTTGCACGAATCTTATTCTCAAGGAAACGGCGATACGGCTCCTTTACCCACTGAGGAAGGTTGCAGAAGAATACAAATGTTGGGATAATCGCATCCTTCAGCATTGTGACATACTTGATCTTCACAAACTTTCCCTTGTTGCTTGGCGGCGGAGTCACTGCTATCTCTTCCAGCATGTAAGTGTTGAGCTGCGAAGTAGGTATCACACGGCGGCGGTTTTCATACACCTTCACAGCCGTTTCCAACACATTATAGATTCTTTGCTTCGTCAGTGCTGAAGCGAAAATGATCGGGAAGTCGGTGAAAGGAGCGAATTTTCCGCGGATGGCTGCCTCATATCGCTTCTGCGCCTCCAGGCTGCGGTCTTCCACGAGGTCCCACTTGTTGACACACACTACGAGCCCCTTCTTGTTCTTCTGGATGAGCGAGAATATATTGCCGTCCTGGCCTTCGATGCCGCGTGTGGCGTCGATCATAAGGATGCACACGTCTGATGCCTCGATGGCACGTATCGAGCGGATTACGCTGTAATACTCGATGTCCTCGTTCACCTTCTGCTTCTTACGGATGCCGGCGGTGTCTACGAGGTAGAAGTCGAAGCCGAATTTATTATATCGGTGATAGATGGAGTCGCGGGTGGTGCCGGCGATGTCGGTCACTATGTGGCGCTCCTCGCCGATGAAGGCGTTGATGAGCGACGACTTTCCGGCATTCGGACGCCCTACGATGGCAAACTTCGCGATGTTCTCCTCCGTCTCCTCCTTGTCGGGGGTGTCGGGGAAGTCTTTCACTATCTCATCGAGCAGGTCGCCGGTGCCCGATCCGTTGGCACTCGACACCTCGATAGGGTCGCCAAGTCCCAATGAATAGAACTCGGCTACGTTATATTTAGAATCGCTCTTGTCTTCCTTGTTGGCAACAACGATAATTGGTTTTTTGCTTCGGCGCAGGATTGCAGCCACCTTGTCGTCGAGGTCGGTGACCCCGACAGAGGCGTCTACCACGAAGAGGATCACGTCAGCCTCCTCGATGGCGATATGCACCTGCTTGTTGATCTCCTCCTCAAACACGTCGTCGGAGTTGACCACCCAAC
>CAZGJH010000254.1:0-2154 GCA_964525735.1 uncultured Sangeribacter sp. | reverse complement strand
CGATGAGGTGGAATCTTATGTAGGCGGTTGCTACTGGCATTTGGCCCAGGGCGGCAGCTGGTGGGAAACCTACAACATGTGGCTGATGTCGGACATGACCACCGACGACCTTTGGGACGGCAACACCACCCAGGACGACGGCTATGAGGCTGTGACTCACTTCCGCCCTACTGCCTACACCAATGGTGTGCTCCAGAACTTCTGGAGAGCCCGCTACAAGGGTATCGCAGCTTGTAATCTCGGACTTGAACGCATTCCGGAAGCCCCGATGGATGAGATGCTGAAGGCTCGCCGTCTGGCAGAGGTGCGTTTCCTGCGTGCTTTCTTCTACTTTGACCTTGTGCGCAACTTCGGCGGCGTGCCTCTGATGACTGTGTTCGGCAGCACTGGCGACGGTGTGGCCCGTTCTACGCAGGAGGAGATCTACGACTTCATCGAGAAGGAGATCAATCTTGCTATCCCCGACCTGCCCAAGCGCAGCGAGCAAGGAGCAGCCGAAATTGGCCGTATCACTAAGGGCGCCGCTCTCGGCATCCTCGGCAAGGCTCAGCTCTATCAAGCCAAATGGGCAGAGGCCAAAGCCACTCTCAAAGAAGTGATCGACCTGAATGAGTATCACCTCCTTCCCAACTTCGGCGATGTATGGAGCTTGAAGTATAACAACAGCGAGGAGAGCCTTTTCGAGACTCAGCAGATGTATGGCGGCGACACTTACGCTCTTGGCGGCTCACTCACAGTAGTGACCGGCTGCCGCAACGGTGTGGGCGACGGTTGGAGCTGGGGTCAGCCCACTTCCGATCTTGAGAACGCCTTCATCGCCGCCGGCGATACAGAGCGTCTGCGCTGGACCATCATCAAGACAATGTGTACAGAAATCGCGGGCGAGACTCAGTTTAGAAAATTCGTGCAAAACAACTCTGAGGTTTGCTCCATCACCGATCAGAAGTATCAGGATTATATGAAGGATTTCGGTTGGACCACTTCCGACTATTACAACGGCTATATCATCGACCCCGCTCAGCATAAGTCGGCCCGTATCATCCGCAAGTATTTCGTGCCTCTCGAAGATCGCCCCGATATCTACAATATCGATAAGATTCCTCTCAACCACCGTATCCTCCGCTATGCCGACGTGCTTCTTATGTATGCCGAGGCTTGTGCCGAGAATGGCGGCGCAGATGCTGAAGCCCAGTGGGCTCTCAATGAGGTGCGCAACCGCGTGAATCTTCCCAGTGTGACCGTTACAGGCACAGCCCTTCGCGATGCCATCCGCGCAGAGCGTCGCCTTGAGCTCGCCCACGAGCAGTGTCGTCTCTACGACCTTCGTCGCTGGGATGTAGACGGCGGCAAGAAGATGATGGAGGTGGTGATGGGCCCCGACGGCTCGTTCGTGAAATACAACAACGGTCCCGACGCCGATATGTATGAGAAATGGAATCAGGGCGAGCCGAGCGAAAAGGGCATGGACTTCAATGCCAAACGCGACCTGCTCTATCCTATTCCCAACTATGAGATCGAGCACTCCAACGGTGTGATCAAACAGAATCCCGGTTGGCCCGGCAATATGTAATAATTTTTCTGGAGGATCGGCATTGATCCTCCAGAAACAAACTTAAAATCGAATCTACACTACATTATGAAAAAATCATATCTTGCTCTCTGCAGCGCGGGCCTTCTGCTGATGGCCGCTTGTAGCGACGAGCCCCACGGAGTTTCTACCAAGCATCCTATCGGCTCCGACACCCCCTCGGGCCCCTCTTTCGGCGAGGATGACGACGTGACCTCCCCCTCTGCCACCTTCCCTCTGCTCACGAAGAAGGTGACGCTCGACATCACGAAGACATATCAGGAGATGGAGGGCTTCGCAGCCTCCGACTGCTGGCTGCCGAATCAGATCGGCCAGTATTGGACCTCCAACCGCTTCGACATAGCCACGCTGCTCTTCTCGCAGAATATCGCCGCAGATGGTAATCCCAACGGCATCGGCCTTTCGATGTGGCGCGTAAATCTCGGCGCTGGTTCAGCCCAGCAGGGCGACGACTCCAATATCTCGGCCAACAACCGTGCCGAAAGCTTCAATTTCACAGGCACTTACAATTGGCAGGCTTGCGTGGGTCAGCGTTATTTTATGGAGCAGGCCAAGAACATGGGTTG
>CAZGJH010000253.1:0-2159 GCA_964525735.1 uncultured Sangeribacter sp. | reverse complement strand
AATACAATTCTGAGAGAAGTCGCCTCCTCGCGCGGAAGTAAGTTGTTTTTAAAGCTGTTTTTTCGTAATTTTGTGCTGAAAAAGAAGAATCCGACTCTGTAAGGAATCTCTCCTTTTATTCCGCTCTTCTGTAAGGAATCGTAAAAAAATAAGTTGGGACAAAGTTTATGAAGGATTGTTGAGGGATTTTTTGATTTAACTTTGAGGCGCATAGCGGGCTATGTAACGTGAAAGTAAATCGAAAATAACCAACAAGACGAATAAACTGTCACAAGTTATTTTGGGAGATTCCTAAATAGTTTAAATAACTTCAAATATGAACAGCTCAAAAAGCATTATCGGAATGACGGCCCGAATCATTGCCACTCTCATGGCAGGCGTGCTCTGTTTCATCATTGGCAAACTGATTTTTCTCGGCGTAAACCATTCCGAACATATCGGCTTCGGATTTTCTGTCGTTTCGGCCATAATAAGTCACGGTTTCGCCATGGATCTCTCCATGGCAGCCTACATCACATTTCTTCCCGCCATCCTTTTCTTCGTGGCCTATTTCACGAAATCCGATCAGATAATCCGTAAAATACTCAAAATCTACTTCTTCCTGATCTCCCTTCTCCTCTCTACGGTAATCATCCTCGACGCCGTGCTCTACGGCTATTGGCACTTCAAACTCGACGCCACGCCGCTCTTCTATTTCTTCTCGTCGCCGAAATCGGCCTTGGCCAGCGCAAGCGTTTCTGAAATGCTGTTGGGCGCAATCGGCTGGATCTTCCTCACCCTCATCTTCTACTTAATCTACCGCCTCCCGTTTTTAAAGATACTCGACCGTCTCAAAACGTCTCCCGCCACCCCAAAAAGGCAAGTAGGGGCGGTGTGCGTTTTCATACTCTTAGGAGGCGGACTGTTCATCGCTGCCCGTGGCGGCGTCACCGTCTCCACTATGAATCTCTCGCGCGCATATTTCAGCAAGGATATCCGCATGAACCATGCAGCCGTCAACCCCGCTTTCTCGCTGATGTACAGCCTCTCTCACCAGGACAACTTTGCCAAGCAATACCGATTTATGGAGCCCGAAGAGGCATCTCGTATCTTCGCGACTCTTCGTGAGCATCCTTGCGCCGACTCCCTCGCGGTAAGCCCGTCAGACTCTCTCGCTTCAGCCCGAACGCTGTTCAAAGAGGGCTCACGCCCCGATATCTACCTGATAATTCTCGAAAGCTTCTCCTCCCATCTCTTCCCATCGCTCGGCGGCCAACCGGTGGCCGTCAAACTTGATTCGATCGCAGCCGACGGACTTCTCTTCACCAACTTCTATGCCAACAGTTTCCGCACCGACCGCGGACTGGTGTCGATACTCGGCGGATACCCCGGTCAACCGAGCACTTCGATCATGAAATACGTCTCCAAGACGGAGCATCTCCCCGCGTGGCCCCGTTCGTTGAAGGAACTCGCTGGCTACGAGACGCTCTATTATTACGGTGGCGACGCCAACTTCACCAACATGAAGGCATATCTCGTCAATGCAGGCTTCGACCATCTGGTATCCGATGTTGACTTCCCCGTCAGTCAACGCCTGAGCAAGTGGGGAGCGCACGACGATGTGGTGTTCTCACGTGCCCTGAATGAACTCACACCCTACGACAGCCTCAAACCGCGTCTGCGCGTAATCCAGACATCGAGCAGTCACGAGCCGTTCGAAGTACCCTACGACGACAAAGGCCGCTTCTCCGATCAGCGAGCACGCGCATTTGCCTACACCGACAGTTGCGCGGCATCATTTATCCGCGATCTCAGCACGCTCCCCCAGTGGGACAATTCGTTGGTGGTGCTCGTGCCCGACCACTACGGAGCCTATCCCGAACTCTCCGAACCCCTGAGCCGCCACCAGATTCCCTTGATAATGACGGGCGGGGCGCTGGCTCGAAAGGGTAGGGATGATACTTTCGGTAGCCAGATCGACATCGCAGCCACTCTACTCGACGCCTCCGGCATACCCCACGATCAATTCCTCTTCTCGCGCAGTCTGCTCAACCCCTGCACCTCCCACTTCGCCTTCTTCGCCGATCCCTCTCTCATAGGCATGGTTAGCGAAACCGATACCACAGTCTACAATTTAGATACCAATTTGCCGTTAGAAAATTACCCCAACGGCTCTCTCC
>CAZGJH010000252.1:0-2167 GCA_964525735.1 uncultured Sangeribacter sp. | reverse complement strand
CCACGGAGTCGATCACGAGCACGTCGATCGCGCCGGAGTTGATGAGCTGCTCGGCAATTTCGAGAGCCTGCTCGCCATTGTCGGGCTGGGCTATCCAGAGGTTGTTGACGTCTACACCGAGTTTTTCGGCGTAGAAACGGTCGAAGGCATGCTCGGCGTCTACGATGGCGCAGATGCCCCCCTGCTTCTGAGCTTCGGCAATCACGTGGATGGCGAGAGTGGTCTTACCCGACGACTCAGGGCCGTAGATCTCGGTGATACGGCCGCGGGGCAATCCCCCCACACCCAGAGCGAAGTCGAGGCCGATAGAGCCAGTGGAGATTGTCTCCACATCCTGCACGGCGTCGTCGCCGAGACGCATCACAGTGCCTGTGCCGAAATCTTTCTCAAGGTGAGCCATAGCCATCTCGAGAGCTTTCTTTTTGGCGTCCATATCGCTAATGCGCCCTGCGGAGGGAGCCGACGCCGCTTTTTTCTTTGCCATATTATGTTGTTTTTTATGATTATTTACGGGTTATAGATGAGGGGCCAGTGCCCTCTTTCTTGTTCGCTTTGCAAAGGTAATACATAAAAGCGTGAAAATCATAATTTTTTCAACGTAAAATTACGTCTTGCCAATTTAAATAATCTTAACATAGTGCCGCTCACTGCAAGAAATTTGCAGTGGAGATTGCTCTTTAAGGTTTTAAATATGCGGCTAAGTGATTTATTATCATCCGAAATCAGCCGAAAATTTGTAACTTTGCGGCTTGAAACTGAAAGAACGTAAAAAATGAAGCCAGATATCTCCCGACGCGGCTATGAAATGCCCTCGTCGCCCATACGCAAGCTTGTAGGGGCTGCCAACGATGCCGAACGGCGCGGCCTCACCGTCTACCGCCTCAACATCGGCCAGCCCGACGTGCCCACACCTCCGCAGGCCATAGAGGCTCTGCGACACATCGACCGTAAAGTGCTCGAATATTCACCCTCCGAGGGTATCGAGTCGCTCCGAAAGAGGATGGCCGACTATTACCACGGCTTCGGCCTCGACATCACCCCCGACCAGATCATCGTCACCTCCGGCGGCTCGGAGGCCGTGCTCTTCGCGTTCATGGCCTGTCTCGACCCCGGCGACGAGATCATCATCCCCGAACCGGCCTACGCCAACTATATGGCCTTCGCCATATCGGCCGGGGCTGTGATCAAGAGCGTCAACGCCCGCCTAGAGGATGGTTTCCGCCTTCCGCCCATCGAGGAGTTTGAGGCCCTCATCACGCCGCGCACGAAGGGTATACTGATCTGTAACCCCAACAACCCCACGGGTTATATCTATTCGCGCGAGGAACTGATGAAGATAGCCGAGATTGTGCGCCGCCACAACCTCTTCCTCTTCTCCGACGAGGTGTATCGCGAATTCTGCTACACCGACAAGCCCTTCATCTCGGCCATGTCGCTGCCGGGCATTGAGGAGAATGTGGTGCTGATCGACTCCGTGTCGAAACGCTACAACGAATGCGGCATCCGCATCGGAGCCATCGTGACGCGCCATAAGGAGTTGCGCGCCAACGTGATGAAATTCTGTCAGGCACGCCTCAGTCCGCCGCTGTTAGGTCAGATTGTAGCCGAGGCTTCCATCTCTACGCCGCAGGAATATATGCGCTATGTGTTTGAAGAATACCTTCGCCGACGCGATTTCCTCATCAAGCGACTTAACGAGATACCGGGCGTCTACTCTCCCATGCCGATGGGCGCGTTCTACACCGTAGCGTCGCTCCCCGTGGAGGATGCCGACCACTTCTGCAAGTGGATACTCGACGAATTCGACCTCGATGGCGAGACGCTCTTCATGGCTCCCGCCTCCGGTTTCTACACCACCCCCGGCGAGGGTCGCAACCAAGTGCGCCTGGCCTACGTCCACGAGATCCCCTACCTCTCCCGCGCCATGGACGTCCTCGCCGCCGCCCTCCCCGCCTACAAATCCGCCCATTAGCGACGCGATCGTGCCAGTCGGACGCGACGGTACCCAGTAGGGACGCGATTGTGCCCAGTAGGGACGCGATTCTTCGCGTCCACCGAGCACCGCCCCGAGTCAACGTAGGGACATGCCTTCGGCATGTATCGGAGCGTGCGCCAGCGAGTGCAGTCGGCGTTAGGTGGAAAGCATTGTCCCAATGCGTCAACGCGC
>CAZGJH010000251.1:0-2174 GCA_964525735.1 uncultured Sangeribacter sp. | reverse complement strand
TCGCGTGCGCTACTTTCAATTCACGATAAGCCTTCTCTGCAGCCTCTATTGCGGCCTTCAGTTCCTGAATGCTTAATTCCTTGATTTCTTCCTTTTTCATATCAGTTATATTGGTCTTTGAGTCCGTTTATACTCCACGGAGGAACGGCCTCCATGGAGTATAACGTGAAAACTCTGATTTTATTAGACGTTCTGGCTGGGATCGTAGTCGCGGCGAACCACAAATTTTGTGATTACCGGAAGTTTCTGCGCAGCGAGACGGAGTGCCTCCTTTGCTACGTCGAAGGGTACGCCCTCAACCTCGATAAGGATACGGCCCGGAGTAACAGGCGCAACGAACCCCTCGGGGTTACCTTTACCTTTACCCATACGCACCTCGGCAGGCTTCTTGGTGATCGGCTTGTCGGGGAAGATGCGGATCCAGATCTGGCCCTGACGCTGCATGTAGCGGGTCACTGCCACACGGGCAGCCTCGATCTGACGGCCGGTGATCCATTTAGACTCAAGTGTCTTGATGCCGAACGAGCCGAAAGCAAGCTGGTTGCCTCTCTGAGCCTCACCTTTCATGCGGCCCTTTTGCGAACGGCGGTATCTGGTCTTTTTAGGTTGTAACATTGTCGGTCTTCTTTATTAACGATTGTTGTTTTTCTTGTTGCGGAATCCACCTTTGCGACGATCGCCCTGCGGACGACCACCCTGCTCTTTCTGGCCCACAGCATATACGGGAGCGAGCTCCTTCTTGCCATAAACCTCACCACGGCAGATCCACACCTTGATACCGATGATACCAACCTTGGTGAGAGCCTCAACAAGTGCATAGTCGATATCGGCACGCAGAGTGTGAAGCGGGGTACGACCCTCCTTGAACATCTCTGAACGAGCCATTTCAGCTCCATTGAGACGGCCGCTCACCTGCACCTTGATACCCTCGGCGCCCATACGCATTGTGGAGGCGATAGCCATCTTCACAGCGCGGCGATAAGCAACCTTGTTCTCAATCTGACGTGCGATGTTGGTAGCCACGATCTCTGCATCAAGCTCGGGACGCTTGATCTCGTGGATGTTGATCTGAACATCCTTGTCGGTGAGCTTCTTCAGCTCGTCCTTGAGATCGTCAACATCCTTGCCACCCTTACCGATAACCATACCGGGACGGGCAGTGCAGATAGTTACAGTGACCATCTTGAGCGTACGCTCGATGATGATTTTAGAAACGCTTGCCTTTGCAAGACGAGTGCGGAGATATTTACGGATCATTGAGTCCTCAAGAAGAGTGTCACCGTATTTCTTTCCGCCATACCAGTTTGAGTCCCAACCACGGATTACACCGAGACGGTTGCTGATCGGATTAACTTTCTGTCCCATCTTTCAATCAAGCTTTTTCGTTATTTTTAGTATCGACGAACAATGTCACGTGGTTGGAGCGCTTGCGGATTCTGTAGCCGCGCCCCTGCGGAGCCGGACGGAGACGCTTGAGCATCGGAGCGCAGTCTACGAAGACTGTCTTCACATAAAGCTCGCCGGCCTCAGCCTTGCGTTCGTTTTTCTGTTCCCAGTTGGCGATGGCGCTGCGGAGCAGCTTCTCAACCTTGCGGGCAGCCTCCTTATTGGAGAACTTGAGGATGCCGAGAGCCTTGAAAGCCTCCTGACCGCGGATCATATCCACTACAAGACGCATCTTCCGGGGCGATGACGGCACATTATGCAGCTTGGCGAAATACTCGCTCTTGCGGGCCTCTTTGATGGCGTCGGCTGCTTGTCTTTTTCTTACACCCATTGTATGTGTTTTTAGCTAATTTTATTGGACTGTTAATATTTACGTGCCTCCGGCTTATTTCTTCTTGTTGCCGGCATGCCCGCGGAATGTGCGCGTCGGAGCAAACTCGCCAAGCTTATGACCCACCATGTTCTCTGTGACATAGACAGGGATAAACTTGTTGCCGTTGTGCACTGCGAATGTGTGGCCTACGAAATCAGGGGAGATCATCGACGCACGGCTCCAGGTCTTGATAACCGACTTCTTGCCGCTCTCGTCCATGGCTGCGACCTTCTTCTCCAGCTTCACACTGATAAACGGTCCTTTTTTAAGCGAACGACTCATAATTGTCTTCTTTTAATCAAATTTACTTTTTCCTTCTTTCAATGATATACTTCGAAGAGTGCTTCTTCGGCGA
>CAZGJH010000250.1:0-2175 GCA_964525735.1 uncultured Sangeribacter sp. | reverse complement strand
TGATGTCTTGATAGAAGCCCTGATGATGGCGTCCGCTCTTGCGGCGGTTGTAGTAGATCGGAATCTGCCCCGTGGAGTAAGGGAACGTGATGGCGAGTTTACCCGAAGGATTGATGCGCCCCGAGAGTATGCCGGCCATAGCGGTTCCGGCCTCCACCCCGGGTTGCCAAATTTCAAGAATGGCATTGGCGTGAGGCTCCATGCGGTTGAGTTCGAGAGGGCGACCGTTGGAGAGCACCAGTACAACCGGCTTACCGGCAGCAGCCACGGCCTCCACGAGTTGCTCCTGAATCGCGGGCAACGCTATCGATGAGCGGGAGGCGTTCTCACCGCTCCAGCGCAGATTTTCGCCTGCGCACACTATCACAACATCAGCCCATTCAGCAGCATCTACGGCCTCGGCGAAACCCTCGGTGTTGTTGCCGTCGCGGGCACAACCGGCAGCATATCTGATCTCGGCGCGGCGGCCAAATTCATTTACTATACCGTCCCAGAGCGTCACCACATCTTCCGGCTTGCCATGCCCGAGCCATGAGCCGAGCATATCCCAGCCGTTCTTGGCCATAGGCCCCACAACGGCTATCTTCGACACATTGCCAAGCGGCAACGTGAGAGTGGAATCGTTTTTGAGAAGCACCATCGACTCGGCAGCCAGACGGGCAGCCACCTCACGCGACTCCGGGCGCAGGAAACGGTCGGCCACGGCAGGCGTGTAAGGATTCTCAAACAGGCCCAGGCGGAACTTCACACGCAACACACGGCGCACAGCCTCATCAAGTTGCTCCGGTGACACTTTCCCCTCGGCAATCAGATCGGCAAGGTGGCGATCGTAGGCATGGCTCATCATATCCATCTCCAAGCCGGCATTGAACGCGCGCTCGGCTGCCTCCTTCTTGTCGGCAGCATTCCCTTGGTTGATAAGCTGCTCGATCGAGCCCCAGTCGCTCACCACGAACCCATCGTGATGCCAACGGTTTTTCAGAATCTCCGTGAGTGTGTAATGGTTGGCCGACCCGGGCACGCCGCTGATATCGTTGAAGGAGCTCATCAAGGTCTGCGCTCCGGCCTTGACACACATCTCATAAGGAAGCAGATAGGTGTCCCAGAGAGTCTGTGGCGACACCTCGGTGTATACGTAGTCGCGTCCGGCCTCCGAAGCGCCGTAGCCCACATAATGCTTCAGGCACGCAGCGAGGCTGATGCTGTCGGCCAAATTCTTGCCTTGATATCCGCGCACGGTAGCAGCTCCGAAAACACCGTTGGCATAAGGGTCTTCACCATAACCTTCGGCCACACGTCCCCAACGCGGATCGCGCGCCACATCAATCATCGGAGAGAAAGTCCAGTCGACACCCGACAGACGCGATTCGAGAGCCGACACAGCGGCCGCCTCACGCACGAGGCCCGGATTCCAGGAGCAAGCCTGAGCCAGGGAGATGGGATACACCGTACGAAAGCCATGAATGGCATCGTAACCGAACACGATCGGTATGCCAAGACGCGACTCTTCAACGGCACGGCGCTGCATGGCGTTGCGCAACGCGGGGTCTTCGTCGAAATAGATGAGCGAACCGATCTCGGCCGGGATATTCTTTACCTCCTCACCCACATTGTTGGCATTGTTATTGCGCCCGAGAGTGTATTGGTTGAGCTGGAGAATCTTCTCTTCGGTAGTCATACGAGCGAGCAAATCGTCGATACGCACCTCCAACGGCACGCGGCTATCCTTGTAGAGCACAGTCGAGGGGGTAATACCTGAAAGATCAGTCACCGACTCAGGATTCTTCACGGCGGCGTGAGCGGCAGCCTTGGCTACGCGCGCCACGTCGTGCGACATCCCCGCGGGAGTATAGCCGTTCTGCTCCACATCACGGCCAAAAAGCTTCTCATACCAGGCGCAGGCGGCAGTGAAACGCCCCACGCCTACATCAAGATGATAACCGTCGCGGTTGAGATGGTCGCCCAGGAAGGAGGTGCGTGCATTCTGGATAGCCGTACCCGCGGGCACCACGGTCTTTATCCCTACCTGTTTTGCAGCCTTCCTGTTGGCCTCCACGATAGCGCGATACATCTTCTGCTGATCACGGTCGTAATTCCTGAAGCCGGTTTGAGTGGCATCCTTGCTGTAGGCCCATGTCTGATGCAGCACACGCTGAGCCTTTGCGGGGCCGTTTT
>CAZGJH010000249.1:0-2183 GCA_964525735.1 uncultured Sangeribacter sp. | reverse complement strand
AACGAAGCGAATGAATAAAATCTCTCTGAAACAACGCATTGCGCTCGAACTAAACCGCAAAATCAAAAACGAACGCCGGAGGACCCACCCCCTCCGGCAACTCTTTTGGGAATGCACCTGGCGTTGCAACCTCGCCTGCCGACACTGCGGAAGCGACTGCAAAACCTCCTCCACCCTTCCCGACATGCCGGCCGACGACTTCCTGAAAGTTGTCGACTCCATCAAACCTCACGTCGACTCTCACCTCGTAAACATCGTGATAACCGGCGGCGAACCGTTGGTGCGCTCCGACCTCGAATACGTCGGCCTCGAACTATACAAACGCGAATTCCCCTGGGGCTGCGTCACAAACGGTCTCCTCCTCGACGAGAAACGCTTCGAAAGCCTCCGCCGCGCCGGCCTCCACAACCTCACAATCAGTCTCGACGGCCTGGAAGCAAACCACAACTGGATGCGCGGCAATCCACGCTCCTTCCACCGCGCTTACGAAGCGATCAAAATGGTAGCCAAATCAGGCGACATCAACTTCGACGTAGTGACATGCGTCAACCGCCGCTCCCTCCCCGAGCTGAACGCCCTGAAAGAGAAGCTTATCGAAGCAGGCGTAAAGCGTTGGCGCCTCTTCACAATTTTCCCCTCGGGGCGCGCCGCCCAGTACCCCGAATTCGAACTCTCCCGTGAGGAAACCGAGCAACTGATGCGCTTCATCGTCGACACCCGCGCCGAAGGCCGCATCCACGCCTCCTTCTGCTGCGAGGGCTTCATGGGGGCTTACGAAGGGAAGGTGAGAGACCATTTCTTTGAATGTCATGCGGGCGTGACGGTGGCCTCCGTGCTGCTCGACGGCGGCATCGGCGCGTGCCCCAGCATCAGGGCCGATTACCGACAAGGCAATATCTACGAAGATGATTTCTGGGACGTCTGGCAAAACCGCTACGAAGCCTATCGCCACCGCCAATGGATGAAGACGGGCCAATGCGCCCAGTGCTCATTCTGGCGCTACTGCGAAGGCAACGGGCTGCACCTCCGCTCTTCCGACGGCCAACTGCTCCACTGCCACCTCCTCAAACCTTGACCATAGCCATTTTTTGCCGTTTTTCACATTATTTAGGCAGTTTTTTGCCACCATCTCAATTATTTTTTGTAATTTTGCACCTATTCAACTTTTTCGGAGGACACCCGCCTAAAAACGGGTGTTCTCTATAATTTTGCAATCTTTTTCGGAAAACTAAAAAATGAACATCAAAGACATCACTGTCAAGTTTGCCGAACCGGCCGATGCCGTTCATGCCGAACTGATCGTGCGCCTCATCTATGAGTCGGCCCTTCAGCGTGGCACTGGCATCGCCAAGCGCACGCCCGAATATATCGCTCAGAAAATCACAAGCGGTAAAAGTGTCGTTGCGCTTCACGGCGATCGCCTCGTAGGCTTCAGCTACATCGAAAGCTGGGGACACGGCGACTTTGTTGCGACATCCGGATTGATTGTCGACCCAGAATATCGCCATCTTGGCCTTGCCGGCGCCATCAAGGCGAAAACTTTCGAGCTGGCTCGACTTCGATTTCCGTTCGCGAAACTGTTCTCTATCACCACCTCTCTTCCGGTGATGAAACTGAACTCCAAAATGGGCTACAAACCTGTCACTTTCTCCGAACTCACCGACGATAATGAGTTCTGGCAGGGTTGCGAAGGATGCCGAAACTACGACATCCTCCAGCGCAACAACCGACGTATGTGCCTCTGCACAGGTATGCTCTACGACCCCAAGCAGCCGCTCCCGGTCGACGAGCGCCCAAACCCCTACATGATGAAGCTCAAAAACACTATCAACAAGCTGCTTCATCTCTAATTCCCTATCTCAGTGTAATTTCGTTAACGGCAATCAAATGTCAACAGATACCAACAACAACAAGAAGAAGAAGGTGCTTCTCGCCTTCTCCGGAGGCCTCGACACCTCCTTCGCAGTAAAATATCTCTCCGAAGACCTCGGCTACGAGGTGCACACAGCTATCGCCAACACGGGCGGCTTCTCCGATGAGGAGCTCGCCGTGATAGCCGACAAATCCAAGCGTCTCGGCGCGGCTTCTCACGCCACTCTCGACATCACCCAAGACTATTACGACAAGAGTATCAAGTATATGGTGGCGGGCAATGTGCTCCGCAACGGCACCTACCCCATCTC
>CAZGJH010000248.1:0-2192 GCA_964525735.1 uncultured Sangeribacter sp. | reverse complement strand
AAAATTTTCAGAGGATAGTTCAGAGGCGCGTTGACGCATTGAGGACAATGCTTTCCACCTAACAGATGCTTCTGATCAGGTGCTTCTGGGAGGCGCGAGGGCGCGCCTCTTCCCAGTCAGCTGCTCCGCTGAGGCCTGGCCAGCTACTCCGCGGAGGCCCAGGGTCGCAGCGCGGCCGGCTCTTGCTGATAGCCCAGAGGCATGTGCACCTGCTTGAAGATGTCTCTCGACCAATCGACGCCCGATCCAGCCTTCGTCGTGATTACTATCGCACCGCCGGTGTGGGCTGCCGTGCCGCTCAAGGCCAACGCCAACTGTGGCGGCACGTATTCGAACGTGGCTACATCGCTGAAAGGCAGCGTGCTCGATAACTCCTGAAGCGACGTGAACTGTGCCGTGTAGACTTTCTCGGCCACATCGCCCGGCAGTATGTTGCCCGTCATAATCCGAGCTGTCTTCCTGGCACGCGTGCGCATTGCCGAGGAGGAGGATGTGGAGCTCTGGCCGATCGGTTCCCAACGTGCGCCGTCGATCCAGATTTCTACCGGCGGGAAGGGATTGTTGATACCCGCAGAACGATTGGATACTATCGCACCGTTGCGTATGCTGAGTTGAGGAATGTTGAAAACAGCCTCCTCGTAAGTCGTGATCGAGCGTTCGCGGAAGTCGTTGATATCCATCGAACGGACGCCCAAAGCTTTCATCATGACCTTGCGCACCTCCTCGTCGTCGGCTTTGGCCGTCACCACGAGTTCATCGAGCATGATACCTTCGGGCACGTATCCCGCGTAGAGCACCTCGAAAGGATCCTCGCGCGCAATCTCCGAACGCAGCGGGAGCGGCTTGACGTCGGGGAATTCGTCGCGTGTCACGGTGAAATTATGTTCCTGCTGCCCCTTCTTGCCGAGGGCTTGACATACGAAAGCTGTGCCGTCGGGCCAGTCGAAACCGTTCACGTAGAAGCGCCCCTCGGAGTCGGTCTTGGCTTCCATACCGAAGTTGATGGCGGGAGCGATCACGTTGATCGTCGCCCCTTCGATCGGTTTTCCTTTCCAGCGGGAGCGGATCACGCCGCTGATTTCGCCACCTATCTCCACGGGATAACGCAGCTCGCTCTGTGGCGCATAACGGTCTGATTTATTGGCCAAGAGCATTGCGTCAAGCTCCATCATATGAGCGGGCGGCGCCGCATAATATTCGATGCTGTCTACGGGATGGTGCAGATCCTGCTCCAATAGTTTGAGGTCGTCACGCAGCTGAGACTCCTTCTGAGAGTGATTGTATACCAAGCGATTGCTCAGCGGGGTGCCGTCGGGACTCACAAGCCAGATTTTCAGCAGACCTTCGCCGAGCTTTGAACGATTTACGGCTTGCGGTGCTTTTCCGGCCTCCACCCCGAGCAACGGCTTGCCGGCCCGCTCAATTAGCACACGGCTACCGTCGGGCACGTTGCCGGCCGAAGTCACGATCAGCTGGTCTTTGCGCACCGTCTGCACCTGCAGTGTGGCGTTGGCTGCGGAAACTTCGGGCAACTTCACCCGCTGCTCGCCTACCACGGCATAGTATTCGTCGCTCTCCTCCGGGTTGAGGTAGAACACTCCGTAGCCTGAATGGCCGGAACGCAGGTCGGCCACACGTTCACCGGCGGCGTTCTCCACATAGCCTTCGGTATCGAGCCAACGCCCGGCATGGTCTATCGCTCTGAAAGCCACGGCATTTACTACCCCCGGCACGAGCGCGCCCCCTTCGGGATAGAGCTCAAGTTGGTAGTCGGCGGCCGAAGCAGGTAGCGGGATAAACTTCGAGTAATGATCGAGCGACACCTTCACCACTGGCATATCCTCTTTCACCTTCCCTTTTATGGAGGTGCGGTTGTAGAGTGTGCGAATCGGTTCCTTCGATTTGTCTGGCCCGATTATCGAAAGTATGCTACATTCAATTGGGCGGCCGCTTCGTTTGTCGGTCATCGACACCTCCAGGGAGTTGCCTTCGAGCGAGCAGTCGATACGGTTGTTGATGCCGTATACGCTCGCGATGTCGATTGGCTGACGGTAGAAATAGTCGGAGGGGATGTTTTGCATAAACATGGTGTAGGCCGCGAGCGTGTAGCGGCTCTCGGGGAGCTCACGGTCGAGGGGGATAATACCGGGGAAAATGCCATTGCGTTGCTTGATTTTCACGCGGTTGACGGT
>CAZGJH010000247.1:0-2289 GCA_964525735.1 uncultured Sangeribacter sp. | reverse complement strand
CACGGGATTGGTGAGCATCCTGAATTCGATACCCTCCTGCTTGGCATGGTGCACCTCCTCGGCGCGTGCAGGAAGCTCGGCCTCGCTGCGGCGGTAGACGATCACCGACTCCGCACCCAAGCGCTTGGCTGTGCGCACGGCATCCATCGCCACGTTGCCGCCTCCTACCACCACGGCCTTGCGCCCGGGATAGATGGGGGTGTCGTAGGTGGGGTCGTAGGCATGCATCAGATTTGCGCGGGTGAGGAATTCGTTGGCCGAGAAAACGCCGTTGAGGTTTTCACCCTCGATTCCCATGAAGCGGGGGAGTCCGGCTCCCGAGCCTACGAATACGGCGTCGAAGCCTTCGTTGTCGAGCAATTCGTCGATTGTGGCTGTGCGACCCACGATCACGTCGGTTTCGATCTTCACGCCGAGACGACGCACGGCGTCGACCTCCTTCTCCACGATGCGCTCCTTCGGCAGACGGAACTCCGGGATGCCGTAGACGAGCACGCCGCCTACTGCGTGGAGAGCCTCGAAGATAGTGACGTCGTAGCCCATGCGGGCAAGGTCGGAGGCGCAAGCGAGGCCGGCGGGGCCCGAACCGATTATCGCTACCTTTTTACCGTTGCGCTCTATGGCGGGGTGGGGGAGCTCGTCGGCATGCTCTATGGCCCAGTCGCCTACGAAACGTTCCAGTTTGCCGATAGCCACTGGTTCACCCTTTATGCCGAGCACGCAGGCTCCCTCACACTGAGTCTCCTGCGGGCATACGCGGCCGCAGACGCTCGGCAGGGAGCTGTCTTCTGAAATGATTGTGGAGGCCGCGATGTAGTCGCCCTCCTTGAGCTTCTGGATGAAGCCGGGTATGTTGATGTGCACCGG
Source organism: uncultured Sangeribacter sp. (assembly GCA_964525735.1). Lineage (GTDB taxonomy): Bacteria > Bacteroidota > Bacteroidia > Bacteroidales > Muribaculaceae > Lepagella. The sequence continues at coordinate 1,422 of CAZGJH010000247.1, read as the reverse complement.
GCAGCTACCCACGCAGCGCGGGTTGCGGCAGTTGAGACAGCGCGAAGCCTCCAGGGCGGCCTCTTCGGCATCGTAGCCGTAGCACACCTCCGCGAAGTTGGTGGCGCGTACAATCGGATCCTGTTCTCTCACAGGCACACGGGGTATTCTGTTAGCCATGGCATTTGCAGTTTTCGGTTTCGGGATGTGTTTTGGGATTGTTGCGATACATGTTCTGGCGGCGCATGGCCTCGTCGAAGTCTACCTTATGGCCGTCAAACTCAGGCCCTTCGACGCAAGTGAAGCGGGTTTCGCCATCTACCGTCACGCGGCAGGCGCCGCACATGCCGGTGCCATCTACCATAAGCGCATTGAGCGACACCATCGTAGGGATGCCATACTCCTTGGTGGTGATGGAGGCGAATTTCATCATGATCATGGGGCCGATTATCACGCAGTGGTCGTAATGTTTACCCTGGTTGTCGATAAGGTCTTTTATCAGCGCGGGCACCATACCGTGGAAGCCCTCGGAGCCGTCGTCGGTGCAGAGGTAGACGTTGGCCACGCTCTTCATCTCATCTACATAGGTGAAGATATCCTTTGTTTTGGCGCCGATAATCACGTCGGCTTTCACGCCATGCTCGTTGAGCCATTTGGCCTGGGGATATACAGGGGCTGTGCCCACGCCGCCGGCCACGAAGAGTATTTTCATCTTCTTGAGCTCCTCTTCGGGCACGTCGAGAAGATCTGAGGGGCGACCCAACGGGCCGGCCACATCGTTGAATTTCTCGCCCACGTGGAGCTCGTTGATCTTGGCCGAGGAGAGGCCGATGGTCTGCGTCACGATGGTGACAGTGCCGTTGGCGGGGTCGTAATCACAGATAGTGAGGGGTATTCTTTCGCCGTGGGGGTCGGTGCGGACAATCAGAAACTGTCCCGGCAGAGCCGAGGTGGCGATACGTGGCGCCTTTATCTTCATCTCCACGATATTGGGAGAGAGCTCGCGCCTGCTTACGATTTCATACATATATTAGGTGTATTAGTTTTCCCGAGTCATCGTAGGGACATGCCTTTGGCATGTAGCGGAGCCGACAAAAGCAATGCCCCATTCTCTCTGCAAAAATAAGCAAAGTTTGCCATAATACCAACTCTTGGCTGAATAAACGTAAAAATAATTTTGGCGATTCAGCCGAATTTTTTGGTGAATCAAAAATTAAGTTGTAACTTTACCGCGCATTTCATAGTACGCCGTCCGGACGTCCATATAGACGTCAAGACGATGTTTAAAAGGGAATCAGGTGAGAAACCTGAACAATACCCGTTGCTGTGATTCCTCCGTCGGCCTAAAACTCCCGACGGAAAGCTGCCACACGATGCCACTGACCGCTACGACGGTTGGGAAGACGTGGAAGCCCAAAGGATAAGTCAGAAGACCTGCTATGT
>CAZGJH010000246.1:0-2292 GCA_964525735.1 uncultured Sangeribacter sp. | reverse complement strand
ATTGTGAAGTAGGTGCTTCGGTGGGCGCCTAAAGACGCCTCACGGAACCACGACTCGGTGGGCTCCGCTACATGCCGAAGGCATGTCCCTACGATGAGGCGGTAGGAGCCCTACGTTGACTATGTAAATTCTTGTATATGATGGAGAAAGAATCGAAGATATATGTGGCCGGGCACCGCGGGATGGTGGGCTCGGCGATTGTGAGGGAGCTCAAGAGGCAGGGGTATAGCAACATTATTACCCGGACGCACTCGGAGCTGGATTTGATTGACCAGCGGGCCGTGCAGGAGTTTTTCGCTGCGGAGAAGCCGGAGTATGTGTTCTTGGCGGCGGCGAAAGTGGGCGGTATTGTTGCCAATTCGGAGCATCTTGCGGATTTTATGTACGACAATATGATGCTGGAGATGAACGTGATAAATGCGGCCTGGAAGAATGGTTGCAAGAAGCTGGAGTTTCTGGGATCGTCGTGCATTTATCCGAGGATGGCTCCGCAACCGATGCCGGAGTCGTGTCTGCTGACGTCGGAGTTGGAGAAGACGAATGAGGCGTATGCGCTGGCGAAAATCAGCGGGCTGAAGTATTGTGAGTATCTGAACCGGCAGTACGGCACGGATTATATCTCGGTGATGCCTACGAATTTGTACGGGCCGAATGACAATTATCATCCGGAACATTCGCATGTGTTGCCTGCGTTGATTCGCCGGTTTCATGAGGCTAAGGAGAATGGGGTTGATTCCGTAACGTGTTGGGGGGATGGGTCGCCGCTGAGGGAGTTTTTGTATGTGGATGATCTGGCGAATCTTTGCGTGTTCCTGATGAATAATTACAGCGGGAATGAGACTGTGAATGCTGGGACTGGGAAGGAGCTCAGCATTAAGCAGCTTACTGAGCTTGTGGCTAAGGTTGTGGGGTATGAGGGACGTATTCTTTGGGATCGGACTCGGCCTAATGGGACGCCGAGGAAGTTGTTGGATGTTTCTAAGGCGACCGGGCTGGGGTGGACGTATTCGACGGAGTTGGAGGATGGGGTTAGATTGGCGTATGAGGATTTTTTGACGAATCCGATGAGGGCGGAGAGATAGCTTTGGGCGGTGCTTCTGTGGAGGCGCGGGGGCGCGCCTCTTCCCAGTCAGCCTCCGACAAAAGCAGTAGAAATTCTTATATTGCTTAATTAAGATAAATTAAGAAATGGAGTAAAATTTATATCGAATTTAAGATTTATTGGCTAAAAATGCGGTTCGTTTAGAAAGTTTAAGAAATGGGGCCGTGATTTTTAGCCAATTTATTTTGTCATGTCAGAAATAGGCGGTAATTTTACGCCGCAATTCAGCAGAGCCTCCTTCTCAGGCGGCTCTTTTCATCTGAATTTATTCTTAATTAAACTGAATCTAACAACAAACAACTGATAACAGACATTTATGGCAACACAAAAAGCTGAAGCACCCAAAGGCAAACTCGGTGTGCTCGTAGTAGGTCTCGGAGCCGTGACATCCACTTTCATGGCCGGTGTACTCGCTGCCCGCAAGGGCCTCGCAAAGCCCGTGGGCTCAATGACTCAGTATGACAAAATCCGCATCGGTAAAGGTGAGGATAAGAAATATCTCCATTATAAAGACATCGTGCCTCTCGCCGAGCTCGACGATATCGTATTCGGCGCTTGGGACGTTTATCCCGCCAACGCTTTTGAATCAGCTGTCAACGCTGAAGTGCTCAAAGCTAAGGATATCCTCCCCATCAAGGAGGAGCTCGAGGCTATCAAGCCTATGAAGGCCGCTTTCGATAAGAACTATGCAAAGCGTCTCGATGGCGACAACGTGAAAGACGTGAAGGATCGTTGGGATATGGTGGAGCAGATCCGCGAAGATATCCGCAACTTCAAGAAAGAGACTGGTGTAGACCGCGTAGTGGTGCTCTGGGCTGCATCTACTGAGGTATACGTTCCGGTTGATGAGAAGGTGCACGGCTCTCTCGAGGCTCTCGAAGCAGCTATGAAGGCCGACGACAAGGAGCACATCGCTCCCTCTATGTGCTACGCTTACGCTGCTCTCTCTGAGGGCGCTCCCTTCATCATGGGCGCTCCCAACACCACAGTCGATATCCCCGCTATGTGGGAGCTCGCTGAGAAGACCAAGATGCCTATCGCCGGCAAGGACTTCAAGACTGGCCAGACTCTGGTGAAATCTGGTTTCGCACCCATCATCGGCACTCGCTGCCTCGGCCTCAATGGCTGGTTCTCTACCAACATCCTCGGCAACCGCGACGGCCTCGTGCTCGACGAGCCCGCCAACTTCC
>CAZGJH010000245.1:0-2296 GCA_964525735.1 uncultured Sangeribacter sp. | reverse complement strand
CTATCCTCACACTCGAAAGCGAAGCCCGCGACCCGATCATGTTCTGGAACGACAAGACCAAGGAATGGAACCTCATCCTCGCTCACGCTCTCGACTATGAGATGCTTATCTTCACTTCGCCCAACCTTAAGAACTGGACACTCCAGAGCGCATTCGGCAAGGGCCTCGGCAGCCAGGACGGCGTTTGGGAATGTCCCGATCTCTTCGAGCTCCCCGTCGACGGCACCGACAAGAAGAAATGGGTGATCATCGCCAATATCAACCCCGGCGGCCCCTTCGGCGGCAGCGCGACTCAGTACTTCGTCGGCGACTTCGATGGCAAGACTTTCACCCCCGACAAGGATGCCAACGGAAATGTGCCTACCAAATGGATGGACTTCGGTAAAGACCACTACGCTACCGTAAGCTGGAGCGACGCTCCCGACCATCGCCGTGCCGTGATCGGCTGGATGAGCAACTGGCAGTATGCTACGGAGGTGCCCACTACGCAGTTCAGAAGCGCCAACACTCTCCCGCGCGACGTAGAGCTCTTCACCGGCGCCGACGGTCAGATCTACCTCGCATCTGTGCCCTCTCCCGAGCTGAGCGCTCTCCGCAACACTGTGGTTTCTTCAGCTTCCAAGAAGAATATCGGTTCCAAACCGGCTCTCTTCAACCTCCCCACTGCCAAGAACGGCGCTTGCGAGATCGTAGCCGACGTTGATGCCAAGAATGCTTCGGAGATCACTTTCACCCTCTCCAACAAACTCGGCGACAAGTGCGTGATGAAATACGACGTGAAGGCCCACACCATCTCATTCGACCGTCGCGAAAGCGGTATCGTCAACTTCAGCGAAAACTTCCCTGCTGTCACTGTAGCCCCTACATTCGAGCAGAACGGTAAGCTTAGCCTCCGCATCTTCATCGACTCTTCAAGCGTAGAGCTCTTCGCCAACGGCGGCAAGTCGGTTCAGACCAACCTCGTGTTCCCCAACGAGCCTTACACCACATTCTCGGTGCAGTCGGCCGGAAGCGCTCGCCTCGACAACCTCAAAGTTTATTCTATCAAATAATCCGTAATTACAGATTTTTGTGATTACTCAGTAAATTCCCCCTGTTTCAGACATGGCACAATCAATAAATATCGATAAGAGAAGCACCGTCATGCAGCTTATCCCCGTGATGCTCTGCTTCTTCACAATGGGTTTCGTCGACCTTGTCGGCTCTGCCACCAACTTCGTAAAGGAGGATCTAAGTCTTTCGGCTGCCGAGGCCGGGTTTATTCCCTCGCTCGTATTCTTCTGGTTTCTCATATTCTCGGTGCCCACAGGCATTCTGATGAACCGTATCGGCCGTAAGAAGACCGTGCTCCTCTCACAGCTTCTCACCCTCATCTCTCTTCTCATCCCCATCTTCAACTCCAGCTACGTCACCATGCTTACTGCCTTCTCTCTTCTCGGCATAGGCAACGCAGTGATGCAGACTTCGCTCAACCCCCTCGTATCGGGTCTTATCCACCCGAGCCGTCTGGCCTCAACCCTTACCTTTGGCCAGTTTGTAAAGGCTCTCGCCTCTCTGCTCGCTCCTTATCTTATGGCTTGGGGCGCAGCTCACCTCATCCCGACCTTCGGACTCGACTGGAGAGTGGTATTCCCCGTGTTTGCCGTAATCAATATCCTCTCAATCACGATGCTCGGTGCCACACCGATTCAGGAAGAGCAGCCTGACCGCGTCACAGGTTTTATTGAGTGTGTTCGCCTTCTCGGCATCCCCTTCGTATCGCTCTGCTTCGTAGGCATCATGTGCCATGTGGGTATCGACGTCGGCACCAACACCTTCGCTCCTCAGATTCTCATCGAGAAGTTCGGTCTCACCACCGCTGAGGCTGTGATCGGCACCCAGATCTACTTCTACTTCCGTACTGGTGGCTGTTTGGCCGGCTCTTACATCCTTGCCAAGGTATCAGCAAAAGGCTTCTTCGCTTTCAGTGTGCTCTGCATGATTCTCGGCATTGCCGCTCTCATCATCGCCACGAGTCAGTTTATGGTGCTCGCCGGCATCGCTCTTATCGGCTTCGGCAACTCCAACATCTTCTCGGTAGTGTTCGCACAGGCTCTCAACCGTCAGCCGAAGGAGAAGAACGAGGTATCTGGCCTTATGATCATGGGTCTTTTCGGAGGCACAATCTTCCCCCTCTGCATGGGCTTCGCCCAGGGTGCGATGGGTGTGGTAGGCGCAGTATGCGTGATGGCAATCGGCGTGCTCTACCTCCTCTACTTCACTTCTCAGATTCGCCCTGAAAACGTAAAGAGCTAAA
>CAZGJH010000244.1:0-2303 GCA_964525735.1 uncultured Sangeribacter sp. | reverse complement strand
GCTCTCAGTATCAGTCGGCCGACAATCAGAGCCATCTCTACATCGACTATCACAAGGGCTTGGAGAAGACACTCCAGCGAATCCGCGCGAAGTATCCCGACGTCACGATCCAGGCTTGCGCGAGCGGTGGCGGGCGCGCCAACTGGGGTGTGCTTCCTTATTTCGACGAGTTCTGGGTGAGCGACAACACCGACGCCCTGCAGCGCATCTATATGCAGTGGGGCACGAGCTACTTCTTCCCGGCCATCGCCATGGCCTCGCACATCTCGGCCTCACCGAATCATCAGACCAACCGCCTCGTGCCGTTGAAGTTCCGCACGGACGTGGCCATGAGCGGCCGACTTGGCATGGAGATCCAGCCGAAGGATATGACCGACGATGAGAAGGAGCAGACGCGTCGTGCCATCGCCGACTATAAGAAGGTGCGCGATGTGGTGCAATTCGGCGACCTCTACCGCCTCCTCTCACCCTACGAGGGTAAGGGTGCGGCCTCGCTGATGTATGTGAAGCCCGACAAGAGCGACGCCGTCTACTATTGGTGGAAGACCGAGCAGTTTGTCAACCAGCAGTTGCCTCGCGTGACGATGGCCGGCCTCGACCCCGACAAGGTCTACGTAGTGACGGAGCTCAACCGCGTCGACAACGAGCCGCTTCCCTTCGAAGGCAAATCCTTCACCGGCAGCTACTTGATGTCTAACGGCCTCGAGATGCCCCTGAGCCATAACGTCGACTGGAACAAGCGCAACGACTACGCCTCCCGCGTCCTCCGCCTCACCGCCCGCTAACCCCCAGAGGTCGTTTCATACCACCGTATGAAACGACCTCTCCACAGCGTCTTCATCGGTTGCTCCTACAAATTCTGGAGGTTATCGCGTTTAAACGCAAGCCAGATGGTAAATTCACTCTTTTCGTGGAGCAGTGCAAGGGAATGAAAATGTTTTTATAGGGGGATAGTAAAGAAATTTCCAGTAGTATTTGCAAACCCAGGAGATTTTAAATATCTTTGTGGGCAAAATGGATTTTTATGGAAGAAATAAAAGTAAGATATGCTATTGGCGATCAGGATTTCAAATCGCTTCGAGAGGGGGAATTCTTGTATATCGACAAGACTCAATACATAGAAAAAATTCTGGGAGCCAACAAGTACTATTTTCTGGCTCGTCCACGTCGATTCGGGAAGAGTCTTTTCCTTTCTACTCTTAAATATTTTTACGAGGGTCAACGCTATCTTTTCAAAGGTCTATACATTGACTCCTATGATTGGGATTGGGCAGAGTATCCTGTGCTGCACCTTGACCTCAATCCTGATAAATATGAAGAAACAGGAAGACTGGATGATGTTCTTGACAAACTTTTTCGAAATTGGGAAGAAAAATATAATGTAGACGTCAAAGACAAAATCTTCTCACAAAGATTCAAAAGCATCATAGAAGCAGCACATGAGAAGACAGGCAAACAAGTAGTAATCCTCGTAGACGAATATGATAAGCCCCTCGTAAATAATTTGCGCAAAGAAGCAATCTTTGAGCACTACCGAACAAAACTCGCAAGCTTATATTCAAATTTTAAAAGCTCTGCCGAACATATTCGCCTCGTGTTTCTTACGGGTATAAGCCGTTTCAGTAAACTAAGCGTCTTCTCCGACCTCAACAACCTCGACGATATCTCCTTCGATGATGAATTCGCAGATATTTGCGGTATCACCGAAAAAGAACTGTTTGAACACTTTCAGGCAGGGATCGCCACTCTTGCCTCAAAGAGAAAGGAGGATTACGAAACCACATGCCGCACACTTAAATTTAACTACGATGGTTATCGTTTCGCACCGGAAGGAAGCGATATCTACAATCCTTGGTCGGTGCTTAGTTGCTTAAAGAAAGGACGAATAGGCACTTATTGGAACTCAACAGGACCTGCAACTATCATTGCTGAAGCTCTACGTGATGCTGACATCGATATTGAGAAGACGCTCAAAGCCCGATGGGATCTCGATGACTTGGCCGGGCTCGACCTGCTTAATGCTGATCCTACGGCTCTCCTTTATCAGGCCGGTTACCTTACAATCTGCGACTATGATCCAGATTCCAATGAAGTGCATCTGAAAGTGCCTAACGAAGAGGTCCGTAAAGGCCTGTTCAAAAATCTTCTCCAAGTATACCTCAAGCCAAAAAGCGGCACTGTAAAGAGTGTGCTCGATGGAATCATGCAGGGAATAAAATCTGGGGAGCCACAAGAGATGATGAAAAATCTCGATGCCTACTTCGCAGGTGTGCCATACGATCTCAAGATTGACAATGAGAACA
>CAZGJH010000243.1:0-2313 GCA_964525735.1 uncultured Sangeribacter sp. | reverse complement strand
TCTCGGGCGTCGTCTCGATGATCTGCATGAGTTGCTCGTCGGTCATCGGCTTGAGGCGCGTATGGATGGCAAACGTCGTGGCACGCAGTTTCGGGAACCATTCAGGCAGTATCTTCGAGCGGTAAAGCTGACGGAACTTCGGGTCGGTCTTCAGGATCTGCTCCTTGCGGTCGAACTCGGCCGGCGTCGTAGCCGGAGCGTCGATAAGTGCGAGAAGGTCGGCACGTTGCTGCTCCGTAATCTCCTTGCTATCAAGCACTGCCGTGCGGAATTCGCCCCAGTTCTCGGGAACAGCCGAGTAAGTTACTCGCTCCTTCGGCAGGTGATAGTGGTCGGCCAGATACTCAGCCAGTGCGCGACTGCGGCCCGTGGCCAGTTCATCATTGTGAGTATAAGGTGACTCAGGCGATGCGTAACCGCAAATCTCTATGGCTGAGAGCTCGACGTTCGGGTCGGTGAGAGCATATTTCACGGAGTCGTCGATCACGGCGATCTGCGCGCGGTTGTCGATGCGTTGGCCGTTGCGGCAGGTGTAAGGGGCTACGTGGAGCTCCGTGCGGTCGACCTCAAACTGCACCCTCGCCTTACCTTCGTGAATTGTAACGGGCGGTTCAGTATAAGGGGGCTTGATCATGACGGCGCGCATCTCCTTGACAGGATTCTCGAAGGGAGGAATCACGAGATATTCACCCGCGTCGGCCGAAGCGAAGCGCGTGCCGCAGCCACAGGAATCGACCACGAACACCAGTCGCGTGCCATCCTCCTTCATCCACTCCTCGAGCGGGAGGCGCATCGAATAGTCGACGCTCTGCACGCTCTTGGCATCGCTGCGGAGCTCACGCTCAATGACATGCTGCTGAAGATCAGGGAATTTGGAGAGCGAACCGCGCAGATAGCTGAAGTGCATGTTTCGGCCGTTGACGAGTACCGACGGCAGCTCCTTCTCCTCGCCGAGGCCTCGCAGCACGGGCGTCACCAGCAGCTGGCGGTTGGCCCCGAGACGGAGGCTGTCGAAGACGAGCTCCGCGCTCACGTTCATGAAATCGTCGGAGATGCGGATATCTACGTTGCGCGTTGATATACTGCGGTTTGAGGCCGCTGCAATCAGTGCGGTCGCCACGATCATCACCACGAATGTTATTGCCTTACGTATGTAGTGCATGGAAATATGATTCAGATATAGTATGACTCAAATTATAGTATGACTCAGAAGAGGTATCTATCCCTTGAGGCGAGCCCTCAGAAGATATAAAGTATGGAGAGCCCGAGCTTCGTAATGCCGGCGTAGTTGGTATTGCCCGAGGCAATCTTGGCTCCACATTCGTAGCAGGGATACTTGTCGTACCAGACATGGTTGTAGCCCACTCCGATTTCGGCCTCGATGTTCCAATGGCGGGAGATAATCCATTGATAACCATAGGTGAATCCCGCTCCGGCATAAGCACCCTGGTAGCGAAGGTCGCGCACGCCCTTGGTGAGGTTGTCGCCACCGAAGAATGCCCCCGGGATAGGGAGATCGACGTTAGCGGCATTGAATTCGCCCCCCATCAGATGCACGCCGAAGAAATGGCCGTTGAAGCGGGAGCAGGTCCACCATCGCCATTCAGGCATGAGGAGCCAGTGCTTGGCCATACGGTCGCCATGCGAAGAATGGAACTTCCAGGGGTTGAGCCCGTAGAAGAGCTGGACGGTCTGCTTTCTGCCCACGCCGACTTCCACGCCGATATTCGGAGTTGTAGAAGCGTCGTATATCAAGTTGGTTTTTAAAGCCACTTGCGAGTTGCCAGTGAGAGCTGTTGCGGCAGCTGCGACCGACAGAAGCTTGAGTTTCAGATTCATATAGTATGAAGGTAGAGTTGGAGGAAGCAATGCAAATGAAGCGCATCATGAGTCGGGATGGCGGTCCTTGTCGGGGGTGTGCCGTCTCCTGTGGGAGGCGGCACTAACCCTGACGTAGGTATGTACAACTTTGTCCGGCCACTTACGAGAGTCGTCGGATACTTAATCATCAAACAATGGTAGGTATCTGATTAACTGTAAGCTGACATACTGGGAGATGGAAAAATTCTCCCGAAACAGAATGGCACATGCAGCGTGGCATGGCCGCATATTTAGTATGACGTTTCATAATACAGGGGTTGCTTCCTGCAACCTTTCAATAAATAGTATGACGTAAAAAATTAGTTAAGCAGCGAGTTTTTCAAGCTACATTTCCGCTGACGCGGTGAGTGTGGCATGAACTCGCCGCAAATTTAGATATTATTATTTAAATCTGCAAATTTTTCAATAAAATTTTTGAAAAAAAATAAAGAA
>CAZGJH010000242.1:0-2338 GCA_964525735.1 uncultured Sangeribacter sp. | reverse complement strand
GGCTCGAAATCCAATTTGTTGCAAAAATACAAAAAATGATTGTGACAACAAAATCTGATTATAAATAATTCATCTTTTTTTGAAAAATCCGTATTTTTATGGGAGGTTAGGGAAAATTGTTGTAAATTTGCATTATTTTCTGTTGGTGTGAATTATTCGGACTGACCGGAATTATTGCCTTAAGCACGAAAAGACCCGCCTGCGGCGGCCATCTCTCGGGCTCCAAAGGTAATCGCCTCGGCCTGTTAAAATAGTGTCTATGAAATCATTACGCAACCTTATAAACTGGTATTTCTCAAGGAAATCCGTACCATATTGGAGCATTCTACTTATCGACTGCAGTTTTGTGGTCCTTGCCGGCTTTTTGTCGTTCCTGATCTCAAGGGGGTCGGAAGAGATGCTCCGCCTCTTTGTGCCTCTGGTCACTACCCTCGGGCTCTTCCTGATTTGTTTCCTTATTACTTTCAGGATTTTTCATACCTACGACGGAGTGATACGCTTCTCTTCGCTCTCCGACTTGATAAAGGTGAGTCAGGCAGTCGTATTGGCTATCGTCATCATTCTTGTGGTGCAATTCATCACTTCCGGGTTTGATTGGAAGGTGACGTTCAACTGGGGCGAGCTGGCGCTTTTCGGGTTTATCGTGGTGATGTGTATGTGGATGATGCGCAGCCTGGCGAAGGTGGTCTATGAGAATATGCTGCATCCCGATGTGCGCGGCCGTGCTTTCGTATTCGGATTCAACGACGACGATGAGCGCGTCAACAAGGCTATTCTCTCGCCGATGTTCACACCTTTTAAGATTGTAGGCCTTATCAACTCCCACAAGGGCTTCACCAACCGACGCATGTATGGGATGAAAGTATACGAGTTTGACGAAGCCCTTCCCGACACTATGCGTATGCTGGGAGTCAAGAATCTGCTTGTTTCGCCTACGATGATGGACACTATTCGCAGCAATGAGAAGATTGTGAATGAATTAGTCGACAACGACACAAAGATATATGTGATGCCTCCAGCCAGAAGATGGAATGGCGACGAAGACCTGAACATGAATGAATCAGATTTTCATCAGGTGGCTGTAGAAGATCTCTTGCCGCGCGACAGCATCCAGATCGATCTCCGCGCTGCCGGAGAATTGCTGAAAGGGCGCGTGGTGATGATCACAGGCGCGGCGGGCAGTATCGGCTCCGAGATGGTGCGTCAGATCGCATCTTTCTCCCCCTCGAAGATGATTCTTGTCGACCAGGCTGAAACCCCGATGCACGATATGCGCCTTTTCCTTAAGCGCAATTTCCCCGATCAGGATGCCCAGGGCATTGTGGCCAGCATCGCCGATATGACATATATGGAGCGCCTCTTCAAGCAGTATCACCCCGATTATGTGTTCCATGCGGCAGCCTATAAGCATGTGCCCATGATGGAGGATAACCCCTATCAGAGCGTATATAATAATATTAAAGGTACGAAGATCATCGCCGATCTCTCCGTGAAATATGGAGTGAAGAAGTTTGTGATGGTTTCTACCGATAAAGCCGTCAACCCGACAAACGTAATGGGTTGCTCAAAGCGCATCTGCGAGATGTATGTTCAGAGTCTCGATCGCGCCATAAAGCGTGGCGAATGTCAGGGAGAGACGAGTTTCGTCACTACCCGCTTCGGCAACGTGCTTGGCTCAAATGGCTCGGTGATACCTCTCTTCCAGGAGCAGATACGCACGGGAGGGCCTGTCACTGTGACGCATCCCGACATCATCCGCTATTTCATGCTCATTCCTGAAGCCTGCAAGCTCGTGATCGAGGCAGGCACCATTGGCCAAGGGGGTGAGATCTTCGTCTTCGACATGGGTCAGCCGGTCAAGATAGTCGACTTGGCCAAGAAGATGATTCGTCTGAGCGGCGCGAAGAATGTAGAGATCATCTTCACCGGTCTTCGTGATGGCGAGAAGCTTTACGAGGAGGTGCTCAATAACGAGGAGATCACGTTGCCTACGTTCCATCCAAAGATCAAGATCGCCAAGGTGAGAGAGGTGGAATATGAAGTGGTGAAAGAAGATATCCAGCGTCTTATAGATTCATTGGCCTATGCCGACGATATGGAGCTTGTGGCGCAGATGAAGAAGATAGTGCCGGAATTCAAGAGCCAACACTCGGTGTATGAGACGCTTGACGTTGCTTCGGAAGACTCCTCTGAAAAGGCATGACCGGGAAGAGATATTAGTAGATAAAAATTGAATAAACTACAATAAGATATATGAGAGAGCGTATTCTGCTTTGTCTTGCTCATATGAGCGGCAGGGAAATGGATTTTATCAACGAGGCTTTCGCCAGCAACTGGG
>CAZGJH010000241.1:0-2341 GCA_964525735.1 uncultured Sangeribacter sp. | reverse complement strand
AGTGCTTCCTCCAATGATGCCTACCCAAGCAGTTGCAATATTCTCCCGCTCATAAACCCATGAGAGCCAGGAAATTATACCAACTCACGCGTGTGGGCTCATAAATATCAGGGTCCCCATAAGATCGGCAGGAGGCGTAGGCGCCTCTTACATAAAGCTTTAAGGGCTACCGATGAATGTCATGGCTCATCGGTAGCCCTTTTCTTTTTAATACACCCGCACTATGTTGCTGCCACTTAACGATTACCTCTCCCCCTCCCGCGCAGAATTTAAAGCTCTCCCGTGCAGGCCAAACGCAATGTGGATACCGCCGATTTAGGCATTTTGACAAATCTTGAATTGGCGGTTTCATTTTTTTTTGCTAATTTTGCGTGGGCAAAAATTGCTTTTGCTCTTTTGATTTTGATCAAGGCTCTAAGATACGATGGCTGACAATAACGATCTGTTTGAATTCGACGATTTCTCGGGCACAGCTAACGATGCCGAGGATAATGATATTTTGACACCGTCTGCTGATGCAGATGATGATGCTCGTGGTGCCAAACCGAAAAAGTCTAAAGCTTCGGCCAAACCCGAAAGCTCAAACGACGAAAACGGTAAGGAAGCAACCGATACGGGCGACGAGGGCTTCACGGAAGTGGAGGCCGAACGCATCATACCCTCTGAGGATGTGCCTGCCGACGTGGAAACCGCCTCAGTTGATGCCGGCTCATACACCGACGACGCTATTCAGCATCTGGATTGGAACGAGCACATCCGCCGACGCCCCGGTATGTATATCGGCAAATTGGGCGACGGCTCGCACGCCGAAGACGGCATCTATGTGCTTATCAAAGAGGTGGTAGACAACTCTATCGACGAATTCAACATGGGCGCAGGAAAGCGTATCGACATAACCCTCTCTGAAGATGGCGTTGTGAAAATACGCGATTACGGTCGCGGCATACCGCTCGGCAAAGTGCGCGAAGTGGCCTCGGAAATCAATACCGGCGGCAAGTTTGACGATAAGAACTTCAAGAAGTCGGTCGGCCTCAACGGTGTCGGTCTGAAAGCCGTAAACGCCCTTTCGAGCTATTGCAAGGTGGCCTCCGTGCGCGATGGCAAACGTGTGGAAGTTGATTTCGAGAAGGGCAACGTCGTGCTCCAGACACCACCTACCGATACTCGCGAACCAAACGGCACAAGCGTGGAGTTCTTGCCCGACCCCACCCTATTCCGCGATTATAAATTCAACCTCGACTTCATTGAGACTATGGTGAACAATTACACCTATCTCAATGTCGGCCTCCATATCTATTTCAACGGCAAACGTTACCTCTCCCGCCACGGTCTGCTCGACCTCCTCAAGGAGAATATGACCTCGGAGCCTCTCTACCCGATTATACATCTCAAGGGCGACGACATCGAGGTGGTGCTCACGCACACCGACCAATATGGCGAGGAGTATTACTCGTTCGTAAACGGTCAGCACACCACCCAGGGTGGCACCCATCTCTCTGCCTTCCGTGAACACGTGAGCCGCACCATCAAGGAATTTTCAGGCAAAGGTTACGAATTTTCCGACATTCGCAACGGCATGGTGGGCGCGGTGAGCGTCAGAATTCAGGAGCCGGTGTTCGAGAGCCAGACCAAGACACGATTGGGCAGCAAGGAGATTGCCCCCGGTAGCCCCACCACTGTCAACAAGTTTATCGGCGATTTCATCAAGAAGGAACTCGACGACTACCTCCACAAGCACCCGGAGATAGCTGAGCCGATGCTCAAGAAGATTGCCGCAAGCGAAAAGGAACGCAAAGCGATGTCGGGTGTGGCTAAATTGGCTCGTGAGAAAGCCAAGAAAGTGAGCCTGCACAACCGCAAGCTACGCGATTGCCGCATACACTACAACGACACCTTCAAACAGAATTCCAAGACGGAAGACCGCCGCGAGGAATCATCGATATTCATCACGGAGGGCGACTCGGCCTCGGGCACCATCACCAAAGTGCGCAACGCCGAGACCCAGGCCGTTTTCTCCTTGCGCGGTAAGCCGCTCAATTCTTACGGAATGACCCAGGAGGTGGTATACAAAAATGATGAGTTCAATCTCCTTCAAGCCGCTCTCAATATCGAGGATGGCATCGAGGGTCTGCGTTATAATAAGGTGATCATCGCTACCGATGCCGATGTCGACGGCATGCATATCCGTCTGCTCGTGATCACTTTCTTCCTGATGTTCTTCCCCGACCTCGTGAAGAAGGGCCACGTATACATCCTTCAGACTCCCCTCTTCCGTGTGCGCGACAAGAATTCAACCCGCCGCAACAAAACTAAGAAGCGTCGCAAAGGGAAAGGCGAAGAA
>CAZGJH010000240.1:0-2386 GCA_964525735.1 uncultured Sangeribacter sp. | reverse complement strand
CTTTTGAGGAGCCACTATGCAAAATTAATGATTTTCCACTTAATAATAGTTAAAAAACCAAATATTCGGATGATTAATTTGGAATTTTAGCCAAAAAGTGTGTAATTTTGCATAGTGTTTTTCATAGTATAATTAAGATTAAGGTTTCGGTCTATTTCTTTGCGAAAAGAGGTAGACTTTTTTTATGCCCTTTTTTGAACGGATTTACCCCCTCCGCGAGGGGGGTCGCGGGTTTTTAGGCGAAGATGTCGTGGAGGATGTCGAGAGATTTGAGGGTGGATGTGCCGGGGTAGTGGATGGAGTAGTATTTGAGGAGCTCCTTGAGGATGCGGGCGCGGATCTCGCCGTTGAGCTTCAGGGCGCGGATGTTGGCAAAGTCGATGCGGCAAAGACGCGCGGCCCACACGGCATCATCGCCGCTCAGGTAATCATTGTGGGGCGGTTGGGTGGTGGAGAAGGTGCCCGATTGCATATTGAAATACATGCCTGGGGTGAAGCCTGTGGGGTCGGGCTGTATGCCCGCGAAAGGGAGGAGCGAGGCGAGGAACGCGATGTGAAAGTCGGCCACACCCTCCTGAAGACGGTCGAGCAGGCGGAGCGATTCGAGCAGATAGTCCCAGAGGGCTTCGTCGGGCATCGTGGCGCGCAGGAGCCTGTTGAGAAACTCCCCGATAAAGAGGGCGAGCAATCGCTTCACAGGGTCGAAGTAAAGATTGCTCCACACTTCGGCGAGAGCGAAGTTGCCCAGACGCTGAAGTTCGGCATTTCCTTTGAAATTGATATCGGCCTCTATGAC
This sequence comes from uncultured Sangeribacter sp., assembly GCA_964525735.1. Taxonomy (GTDB): domain Bacteria; phylum Bacteroidota; class Bacteroidia; order Bacteroidales; family Muribaculaceae; genus Lepagella. Next base: position 1,590 of record CAZGJH010000240.1, on the reverse strand, counting down.
GGCGAGCGGTTGGAGGCGTGCCTGGCGGAGGCGCGCGCTTTTCCCGGAGCCGATCGGGGAGAGGAATGATATGCGGCCTTTGGAGCGCGTGAAGAGCGTCACGATCGAGAGGCGATCGTTATGGCGGGTGAGATCTATGACTATTCCTTGGATTTTTTCTGTCATCGCTGATTTTTTCTTTCAGATTTATTTGCTCTGGGTTTTCAGCCCTCAGGGCTCTCTGAGGGGAAAACAATGCGAAGATAATGAAAATTTGGAGGATTCTAAATTTTTGTTGAAATTTCTTAAACCTGATTAGTGCTGCCGGCGTTTAAGAGATAAAAACAAACACTTATAAAAACTATTTTTACTATGGCAGACACACAAGCACCAGTAAAAAGCCTTAAGGGCACAAAGACGGAGCAGAACCTTGCTACCTCTTATGCCGCAGAATCAATGGCCTATACACGTTACACCTACTTCTCGCAGTCAGCACAGAAGGAGGGATACATCCAGTATGCGAAGATCTTTGCCGAGACAGCCGACAATGAGCTTCATCACGCAAAGATATTCTTGAAACATCTCTCAGAGGGTGGCTGCAACACCGTAGCTTTGGGCGTTGACGCCGGTATCCTCACTCCTACAGAGGCCAACCTTAAGGTTGCCGCCAGCGAGGAGCAGAGAGAGGGCGTGGATCTCTACACCGGTTTCGCTGATGTAGCCGAAGAGGAGGGATTCCATGATTTGGCTGAGCAGTGGCGTGCAATCGCTTCTATCGAGAAGCATCACGAGGAGCGTTTCGAGCTTCTCCGCAAGCGTATCGAGACCGGCACGGTTTGGAAACGCGACGAGCCTATCAAGTGGCAGTGTCAGGTTTGCGGCTATATCTTCGAAGGCACCGAGCCACCGGAGAAGTGCCCTGCATGCTTCCATACCCGCAACCATTTCATGGTAGAGGAAACAAACTTCTAATTGCCGATTCCCTCACGAGGTTTGAGAGGATATAAAGCAATTTGTAAGAAATGAGAAAAGATTATTATCAAAAGAATATTGATATGTGAGCCGTTGACAACGGCAAAAGGCACTCTGAGCTGTATGTTCAGGGTGCCTTTTCTATTGGAGGTTACCGCAGTCGGGTGTTTTGAAAGTTACCTTAGAAGCGCGTTGACGCATTGAGGACAATGCTTTCCACCTAACTCCGCCGATACTCGCTATCGCTGGCTCCGCTACATGCCAAAGGCATGTCCCTACGTTGCTGACGCTTGCATTGACGATCCCTACGTTGCTGACGCGTGCATTGACGATCCTTGCGTTGCGGCGGCCGGTGCTCGGTGGACGCGAAGAATCGCGTCCCTACTGGGAAATCGCGTCGCTACTGGGAAATCGCGTCCCTACTGGGAAATCGCGTCGCTACTGGGTGGATGAGTGTGCGTATGGGTGGAGTTATTTAAAATTGGTGAAAAGGGGGAGTGGGGATGCAAAAACTCGTTAATATAATGTAAATAATTGCAAATTGAGGGGCGATAATTTGCAAAATGAGAAAAATGATATTAACTTTGCATCGTGTTTTTCATGGTATTAGATTTAAGGTTAGAGGATTAGTTGTCGGGA
>CAZGJH010000239.1:0-2395 GCA_964525735.1 uncultured Sangeribacter sp. | reverse complement strand
ATCTCTAAAATAGAGATTTGGATGACTGCTCTTTTGTATAGGCATTCCCAATGCCCATACAAAATATTTTTTTAACTAAATAATTGATATATACAGACTTCGCACAAAACCACCATAATGGACGAGCTTATCAGAGATAGCGATGTTAGGAACCTTTCACATGCCGACATACGACGAATGTCGGACGAGAAACGACAAGCTGTGGCAAAGAAAAAATATGCCGCAGCTATCGAAATGTATGCCTCAACCGACCTTACTCTGAAACAGATTGCCGACCTCTGCGGCGTGAAACCAGGAGCCCTCAGCCTTCACATCGGACGCCACCACCGCAATCTCCTCTTCAATCGTTATGGACTCGCCGCCGACTCCCCCGCCGGACTGGACGTGAAGGTGAAGAGTATAAGCGGTCAATCACTCGTCACTCAGAATAAATACAAGACTGCGATCGAGGCCTGCAGCGATCCCGCCTATATGAAATATACCGTGTCGGAAGTGGCTCATCTCTTCAAACTGGATCCCACAGCCTTTGCCTCGCAACTGCGGGCCCATTATCCCGACATTCTCTCCGTGCGCGAAGCGATGCGTCGAGAGTTAGGGTTTGCCGACAATCTTCATCGTGGACCTCGCCCCAGCAGCATCGCCACTTACAGCAAAGCCGTGGAGATGTATCGCGACACCGACCTCACCATCCCCAAAGTGGCCGAAATATGTGGCGTCTCGAAAGGAGGATTCATCCAATATCTCCGGTTTTATCACAAGGAAGTGATGGAGTTGAAGGCGGCCGCCCGCTCCGAGCGAAGCAAGCAAAACGCCCAGAAGAAGAAAGGTGAAAACAAGGAAGCGGCGCCCATCGATCCGGCCACACTTGAGCTCCCGACGGGCGACACTCCCCAGAAGCAGCGCACCTTTGAAAAATATCGCGCAGCCCTCTACGAATACGCCACCACCACGACACCCCTCAAGGAAGTGGCTGCCCGCCACGGCTTCCCATATGAGAGCCTTTTCTCCTTCGTCACCCGCAACTGCCCCGAGGCTCGCGCCGCCCACCTCAAACTAACCGCCGCCAACTCTAAGAAAAAGTAAATCAAGATTAAGATATGAAGGTCTTTAAATTGAAGAAAAGCAAACGTCTTTACACATTCGCGTTGCTGCTTATTGCGGGCATCTCCTGCCTGCAAGCGCAAGGTGTGGCCATAAAGACCAACATTCTCTACGATATGACCACCACTCCCAACCTCGGCGTGGAGATAGGCCTCGGCAGGAAATCGACCCTCAACGTGGTCTACGGTCTCAACCCCTGGAAGTTCGGCAGCGGCGACGAGGCCAAGCGTTTCGTGCGCCATTGGGTAGTGATGCCCGAATACAGATGGTGGCCTTGCACGAAATTCAACGGCCATTTCTTCGGAGTGCATCTCATGGGTGGCGAGTTTAACGCCCAGCGAGCCGACCTCCCCATACCAGGCTTCTTCTTCAAGGGCGACAACCTCCGCGACGGCATACGCGACTCGCGTTATCAGGGCTCTTTCGTAGGAGGGGGCCTCACATATGGCTATCAGTGGATTCTCTCGCGCCATTGGAACATCGAAGCTGAGATAGGCGTAGGCTACGACCGTATCTGGTATGACCGCTATCCCTGCTACGAATGTGGCCGCAAGATTGCCTCGGGCCATTCAAACTACGCCGGCATCACCAAACTCGGCTTGAGCGTGCTCTACATATTTTAACTAATTGAACGTCAGATGAAATCAATGATAAAAGCCATAGCCTGCGTAGCGGCCATAAGCATGGCGTGGGGAGCCTCGGCAAAGAGCCTCTCTACGGAGAATGTCGATGTCCGTGTGGCCGGCAACTACCTCAACGTCAGTGCCGACATTGTGCTCGACAGTCTGCGTCTGCGAAGCAATCATCAGCTGTTCATCACTCCTATCGTGAAAGGCGACACTACCGTCGACCTGGAGCTTCCCTCCGTGCTCGTCAACGGCCGCAACATGCACTACAGCTATGAGCGTGGCATGTTGAAAGGGTTTCCGGAGTTGAAGGGACGCACGCTTGAGCAAGAGGTGCGCCGCAACAATGGACGTGAGCAGAAGATAGAGTATGCCGTGCGTGTGCCAATGCAAAACTGGATGTCGCGCCCTGGCACGAGAGTGGCCTTCGTGGTAGATTCGTGCGGCTGCGGAGTGAGTCTCGGCCAGCAGATTTCAGACGATTATTTCGTGATTCCACCTTTCGTGAATCCCGTCAAGGAGATGCGCGCCGTCATGATCCGTCCTCCCTACACCGAACCACCGGTCACCATACACGAAGGTAAGGCCAGGGTACAGTTTGAAGTCGATCGCACGGAGCTGCACGTCGCCCCTTACACTTGCAAGAACGGGCAGAGGATCGACAACCG
>CAZGJH010000238.1:0-2398 GCA_964525735.1 uncultured Sangeribacter sp. | reverse complement strand
TTTTTGTGCTTTTGCGGGAAGGGGGGATTATTTGTTGATGTAGACGACGTATTCGCCGGGCTGGAGCTCTGCGGGGAGAGCGGCCGGTGCAGCCGAGAAGAAATCGACCATGCCGTCTACTTTGGGAGCGTCGCCCGTAAAGGCTACCTTCTGTCCCTCCTTGCCGAGGTTGGTGATCACAACTACCTTCGAATCACCCTTCTCACGCGAGAAAGCGAGCAGATCGTTGCTCTCGGCAGGATAGTATACCATCTCACCACCCTCAACGCCGGCTGCCAAAGCCTGCTGGCTGTGCTTGAGGCCGTTGAGACGCTGATAGAACGTGAAGTAGTCGTTGCGCGGTTCCCACTGGGGAGCCTGATCCTTCTCGAAGAAGGCGAACGCACGGTTCATACCGGTCTCCTGACCTGTGTAGATAAGCGGCATACCGGGCAGCGTGTAGGAGAGTACGGCAAACGCGCTTGTGAGGTTGCCAAGACGGTCGAACTCTGTGCCTTCCCACGAGTTGAGGTCGTGGTTGGTGACCATATTCATCAGATAAGTATCCTTCGGATAATCAATGGCTTGCTGATCGAGAAGACCCTTGATGTCGGCAGCGTGCTTCTCGGGGAATTCGCGCATCTTGCCGTCGGGACCCTTGAAGGTGTACTGGCCGGAAGTAGCGGCGATCTCGCTGAAGAGGTCCTTCATAGGCCAGTTGTAGCCCATGTCGAAGCCATTCTTGTGAAGGTCGGGCTGGCTGGCCTCGGCAAGCATGAACACACCGGGCTTAGCCTCTTCGAGCTGCGGACGTGCCTCATCCCAGAAATCGGTGGGCACCTCGCCGGCCACGTCGCAACGGAAACCGTCGACGTCAACCTCCGTGAGCCAGAATTTCAGCGCGTCGATCATGCCTTTGCGCATCTCCGGGTTGCTGTAATCGAAGCAATATACGTCGGTCCAGTCGTAGACGCCTACCATATTGCCGAGCGAATCTTTCTCATACCAGTCGGGGTGCTGCTCCACCCACACATTGTCGCGGCCGGAATGGTTGGGCACCCAGTCGAGTATCACCTTCATGCCGTTGTCGTGGGCCGTCTTCACCATGTTCTTAAACTGGTCGAGCGTGCCGAACTCAGGGTTGAACGCCGTGTAATCGGCTACAGCATAGTAGCTTCCGAGCGTGCCCTTGCGGTCTTTCTTGCTGATGGGATGAATCGGCATCATCCAGAGGATGTCTACACCGAGCTCCTTGAGACGCGGAATCTCGCGGGCGAAAGAGGTGACATTACCCGAATCGGAATACTGACGGAGGTTTACCTCGTAGATCACCGCGTTGCGGCTCCATTCGGGGTGTTTCACGTTGGTAAAGGTGGAGTCGCGCTCCACGCCTTCATTATTACCGGCTTTGCCGTGGCCTCCGCAAGCGGAGAAGAGCATGGCTCCGATGAGGCCGAGTGCTCCAAAGATTTTTTTCATGACGAATTTATTTGAGTTATCGCGCAAATTTACAACATTTTTATCAAACTATCCAATAATATTCGTTAATTTTGCATAGCTTTTGCTCCCGATAGTCTTCGGAGCCCGTTCGAAGGCCGTTCGAATGGCATTCAGGTGCTTTTCGCACAGCTTCGGTGGACGCGAAGAATCGCGTCCCTACCAGTTTTTTGAATCGCCTTTCGGAGCAATGCAAACAGACACATAACTATCTCATTATATATGGAAAAGAATTTCAAACGCACCCTTATCACCTCGGCCCTCCCCTACGCCAACGGCCCTGTCCATATCGGACACCTCGCCGGCGTCTACGTCCCCGCCGACATCTACGCACGCTATCTTCGCCTCAAAGGTGAAGATGTGATGTTCGTAGGCGGCAGCGACGAGCATGGCGTGCCCATCACAATCAAGGCCAAGAAGGAGGGCGTGACACCTCAGGATATCGTCGACCGCTACCACAAGATCATCAAAGACTCTTTCGAGGAGCTCGGCATATCTTTCGACGTTTACGGCCGCACCACCTCCGAAACTCACCGCAAGACGGCCTCCGACTTCTTCCGCACCCTCTACGACAAGGGCGAATTCGTGGAGAAAACCTCCATGCAGCTCTACGACGAGGAGGCCGGCGAATTCCTGGCCGACCGCTATGTGACCGGCACTTGCCCCCACTGCGGCCATGATGGCGCTTACGGCGACCAATGCGAAGCCTGCGGCACATCGCTCAACGCCACCGACCTCATCAACCCCAAATCTACGCTCTCCGGCAGCGTGCCCGTGCTCCGCGAGACGAGCCACTGGTATCTCCCCCTCGACAAATGGGAGCCCACGCTGCGCAAATGGATTCTCGAAGACCACAAGGAGTGGCGCCCCAACGTCTACGGCCAGTGCAAGTCGTGGCTCGACATGGGCCTGCAGCCCCGCG
>CAZGJH010000237.1:0-2407 GCA_964525735.1 uncultured Sangeribacter sp. | reverse complement strand
CCAGGCTTCAGCCTGGGGTCAAGCCAAATCTCAGTAGCCTCGGAGAGGCGATTTGCGAGTGTCAGCTTATCAAAAAAGGAACATCAAACTGAGCCCCTAAATATTTTTCTAATCTAACCACAAAGATAATAAAAATTTCTCAAATATCCACGTTTATTAATTCAAAATTCAAAATTCAAAATTCAAAATTATCATTTTATCAATTATTTTTATTAACTTTGCATATCGGCACTAATACCGACCTAAAAACTCGACATTTCTGAACTAAACCTAAATATTTAAGACAATGGTTAATTTCTCACTTGAGGGCAAAGTTGCTCTCGTGACTGGTGGCGTCTACGGCATCGGTTTCGCTATCGCTAAGGCTCTGCATGAAGCCGGCGCAAAAATCGTCTACAACTGCAACACACAGAAATCCATGGATCTCGGCATCGCCAACTATAAGGAGGCTGGCATCGACGCAAAAGGATATCTCTGCGACGTGACTGACGAAGAGGCTGTAAAAGCTATGGTAGAAGACGTAGAGAAGACCATCGGCACTATCGACATCCTTGTAAACAACGCCGGTATCATCAAGCGCATACCTATGACCGATATGGACGTGAAAGACTTCCGCCAGGTAGTCGACATCGACCTCGTGGCTCCTTTCATCTGCGCTAAGGCTGTTATCCCTGGAATGATCAAGAAAGGTCATGGCAAGATCATCAATATATGCTCTATGATGAGCGAACTCGGCCGCGAGACTGTCAGCGCTTACGCTGCTGCCAAGGGTGGCCTCAAGATGCTGACTCGCAATATCTGCTCAGAATTCGGCGAGCACAACATCCAGTGCAACGGCATCGGCCCGGGCTACATCGCTACTCCCCAGACTGCTCCGCTCCGCGAGATCCAGCCTGATGGAAGCCGCCATCCTTTCGACCAGTTTATCATCGCCAAGACTCCTGCCGGACGTTGGGGTACTCCCGAAGACCTCATGGGTCCCGCAGTATTCCTTGCCTCTGACGCTTCTGACTTCGTCAACGGCCATGTCCTTTACGTAGACGGCGGCATCCTCGCCTATATCGGAAAGCAACCCTAATATGGAACGTGGGCTTCCCAGCCCGCCTCCACAAATATAGTCTCTTTTACTGGGGGTGGCTTTAGCCACCCCCATATTCCAAAATATCATGAACGAAGAATTTAAAGAAGTAGCCGAAAGCTACACCCTTCCCGAGGCCATCAAGGAAGCCCAGCGCTGCCTCCACTGCAAGGTGCCGGGCTGCAAAAAGGGCTGCCCTATCAGCAACGATATCCCTGACTGGATCGGAGAATTGGCTCACGGCAATTTCGGCAATGCCATAGAGATCATCCACAATCGCAGCAACCTCCCTGCCGTCTGTGGCCGCGTGTGCGCCCACGAGCGTCAGTGCGAAGGCAACTGCGTGCTCGCTAAGAAGGGTGAGGCTATCCACATCGGCAAACTCGAACGCTTCGTAGCCGACTTCGACAGCGAAGCTGGATGGAGCCATGAGAATATCCCGGAGAAGACTCGCGGACGGGTGGCTGTCATCGGTTCCGGCCCTGCCGGTCTGACTATTGCCGGCGACCTCTCGCGTCAGGGCTTCCACGTCGAAATTTTCGAAATGGGTATCGAACCGGGTGGTGTCCTTATGTTCGGAATCCCGGAATATCGGCTTCCGAAGGAGGTCGTACGCCGCGAGATCAAGAAGATCGAGAATCTCGGTGTAAAGATCCACAACCGCACTACTATTGGACAAAACTATACTATCGACCGCCTCTTTGATGAAGGCTTTGACGCCATCTTCATGGGCACTGGCACAAGCCGTCCCAAGACTCTCAATATCGAGGGTGGCCAGCACCCCGGAGTGCGCCAGGCTGTATGGTTCCTGCGCCGCGTTAGCCTCTTCAACCAAGGATTTATATCTAAAGATGAAGTCGTGATCGGCGATGGAGATAAGATAGCAGTGATCGGATGTGGCAACACCGCCATGGATGCTGCCCGCTCTGCCCTCCGTATGGGTGCATCGGAAGTGACAGTGATCTATCACCGCGACATCGACCACATGTCGGCTCTGCGTGCTGAATACGACGAAGCAGTGGAGGAAGGCGTGAAATTTATGTGGAACACCAACGTGAAGAAAGTGAACGGAGCTGAAGGCCTTCGCCTTGAGTCGATCGTGATCGAACATGAAGGAGAAGAGAAGGTGATGCCCGTCGATCGTGTGATAATGGCGGTAGGATCGGCTCCGGCATCTCGAATTGTAGACTCCACAGAAGGTATCGAAGTAGACGAACGAGGCTATGTGCTGACCCGTGAGACTCCCTATGGAATGACCACCCGCAAGGGTGTATTTGCCGGTGGCGACGTCACAAATCGTCCGGCTACGGTAGTCCACGCTATGCAAGA
>CAZGJH010000236.1:0-2413 GCA_964525735.1 uncultured Sangeribacter sp. | reverse complement strand
ATCCTTGTCGCGCACGAATGTCTCGGGCAGGAAGCCGTAGCTCTCCTCGCCGCCACCGAGATAACGCTGCTCGCCTTCGAGATTACGCATCACGTCGGCAATCCACTTGAAGCCAGTGAAGCAGTCGTAGCATTTCACGTCGTTGGCCTCGGCGATACGTTTGATAGTCTCCGTGGTCACGATAGTCTTCACGCAATACTCGTTGCCTTTGAGCAGACCGAGCTCACGGTTGCGGGTGATGATGTAGTAGAGGAAGATCATCACGATCTGGTTGCCGTTGACGAGCTGATACTCACCCTTGCTGTCGCGCACCACGAGGCCGATACGGTCGGAGTCGGGGTCGGAAGCCACCACGAGGCTTGCGCCCTCGGCCTTAGCCTTGGCGATGCCCATGGCCATAGCCTCGGGATTCTCGGGATTGGGCGATGCCACAGTGGGGAAGTCGCCGCTCTGCACATCCTGCTCGGGCACATGGATCACATTCTCGAAGCCCCATTTCTTGAGCGAGTCGAACACGAGCATGCCGCCTGTGCCGTGAATCGGGGTGTATACGATCTTCATGTCGGCGTGTTTCTTGATAGCCTCGGGCGAGAGCGAGAGGGTCTTGATATCGTCGAGATACTGCTCGTCGATATCCTTGCCGATAATCTGGATGAGTTCCTTTTTGGGGGTAAACTTGATCTGATCTACAGAAGTGATGGCGTTTACGTAGGCGATAGTCTCCACATCGTGGGGGGCGATCATCTGCGCGCCGTCGCTCCAGTAGGCCTTGTAGCCGTTATACTCTTTCGGGTTGTGAGAAGCTGTCACCATCACGCCGCTCTGAGTGCCGAGCTTGCGGATAGCGTAAGAAACCTCGGGCACGGGGCGGCAAGACTCGAAGAGATATACCTTGATGCCGTTGGCTGAGAAGATGTCGGCGGCGAGCTCGGCAAACTTGCGGGAGTTGTTGCGCACGTCGTGGCCGATCACCACTGAGATCTGCTCCTCCTCTTTGAATACGTCGTTGAGGTAGTTGGCCAGGCCCTGTGTGGCAGCGCCTACGGTGTAGATGTTCATACGGTTGGAGCCTGCGCCCATGATTCCGCGGAGGCCACCTGTGCCGAATTCGAGATCTTTATAGAAAGCGTCGACAAGGGCTGTGGGGTCGGTGTCGTCAAGCATGGCTTGAACGGCTTTCTTTGTTTCTTCGTCATACTGGGGGCCGAGCCATTTCTCGGCCTTTTCCTTGACGGTCTTAAGCAATTCGTCGTTGGTCATAGGGTTATATTTTAAAGTTGATTCTTCTCATTTGTGTTTTCAAAGGTGTTTTCAAGGTAAGAAAGGGCCGTTGCGACCCCGCTTCTGAAATCTGAACGCAAAACTAATTAAAAAAGGTGAGAAAATAAAGTTAAAGAATGAAAAAGTTGAAAAATTTTTTATTTGAGGGCTTAATTATTGGTGAGCGGCAGGGGGCGCGGCGGCATCTGCTGAAAAAACTGCGGGGCTATGTGTTAATTTCACGATTTTTTTTTAATTTTGCATCCAAAACCCAAAATAATATGATATCATCAATGACCGGTTTCGGACGCGGCTGCGCCCAGACCGCTACAAGAAGGATAAAAGTGGAGATCAAGTCGCTCAATAGCAAGCAACTCGATCTCTCGCTGCGTGTCCCCTCGGCCTACAGGGAATTTGAAGTCACGATGCGCACACCCATGGCCGAGGCCCTGGAGCGCGGAAAGGTGGAAGCTTCTGTCACGGTTGAGAACCTCGTGGCTGAGGCTGCTTCGTCGGTAAATACCGACCTGCTCGGCGTCTACAAGGCTCAGCTTGAAGAGGCTGGCCTCCTGCTCGGGCTCCCCGAACCCGCCGACTGGTATACGCTCCTTCTTAGAATGCCCGATGCCATGAAGACGGAAGCCACCGTCGTGGGAGAGGAAGATGAGGCCGCTTTCCGCGCCGCTCTCGACGAGGCCCTCACTTCGCTCGTCGACTTCCGCCGCCGCGAAGGGGAGAAGCTCTACAATTTCTTCGTGGAGAAGATTGGACGCATCTCCGCGTTGCTCGCCGAGATCGAACCCTACGAGAGCGAGAGAGTGCCCAAAATTCGCGAGCGTCTCGAAGACCAGCTCTCGCGCCTCACCTCTATAGAATACGACAGCGGACGCCTCGAGCAGGAGATGATATTCTATATCGAGAAGCTCGACGTAAACGAGGAGAAACTGCGTCTGGCCACCCACCTCAACTATTTCCTGGAGACCCTCGGCCCGCGCGACAGCTATCCCAAGAGCGGACAGGGGAAGAAACTCGGTTTCATAGCCCAGGAGATGGGCCGCGAGATCAATACACTCGGCTCGAAATCAAACCATGCCGAGATGCAGAAGATCGTGGTGAAGATGAAAGATGAGCTGGAGCAGATAAAGGAACAGGT
>CAZGJH010000235.1:0-2505 GCA_964525735.1 uncultured Sangeribacter sp. | reverse complement strand
GTCGTAGGTGTTTACAAGCTCCTCGCGGCTCTTCGAACCAGCTGTTTCGCCGTTTTCATAGGCCTCCCAATCGAAATCTTCAATCGGGGTTTGAACTTTAGATTCAGTCATTAAAAGTTAATAAAATGGGTTAATTATTCTCTACCTCGTGGATATAGGCTCCACGAGCGGCGCAAAGGTAACACTTTTTTTCCTAAGCTACAAATAAAAAGCGCCCCTCAAGGCGCTTTTTATAAATTTTTTCGATATTTTTCCTGCCAACCCTCCAATCTTCAATGTGCCAAGCCTCAAATTTTCTCCGAATCTTCACAGAGCGAGCATACGATTTTCGCGTGCCAGCATCTCCAGATATTCGGCGCGGTCGTCTTCTACGAGCGTGTCAAACTGGTCGGCCCCGGCCGGAATGATCGAGGCACGGCTGCGCCACCACTCGCCGAATCTGCGCCCTATCCATTCGCGCTCAAGCTCCGGATAGCGGCTGAAGGCATCGTCGAAGAAAGCCTCGGCATCCTCAATGCGCTCGCAGGCCAAAGCGGCGTCTACCGTGGCTCGCGGCACGAGCTGCCCCCCTACGTCGACCCATTCGCCGGCACTCTTTCCGTCGCTCTCGGGAAATTGCCCGTCAGGGAGCACCAAGGAGAGGTATTTGTAGATGGCGGCCGTGTAGAGCTGCTTGGCGCGCTCAAGGGCCGCGCGGGTAAACTTCATACCTTTATATCTCACGAAGAGATCGTCGTCGGCATGATGCGAGAGCAGCTCCGTGATAGCGTCGATGGCCTTGAGCATGCTGTCGGCTGTGTAGGGATTGAGCACATTGTAAATAATGCGGTCGTTGAGCGGGAGTTTACGCTTCTGCCGGCGATCGCGCGCGGGCCATTTCTTCTCGTCGCGCATCAGGCCGCAAGAGCGCAGCATAGCTCCCGGCACCACCACCGTGGCCCCCCTCTCATCGCCGAAGAGATAGGAGAAGGGGAAGAGCGAAGAGTCGGGATGCGTCTTATGCTGCCCCATTATCAGGGAGAAGGCTCCGATTTTGGCGCCGAGCATCACGTAGGCCCCCGAGGCCGTCTTCACGCCACGCTCGAATACCCCCCAATGCACGGGCCCGAGCTTATACATATGGTTGCTCTGGTTGGTGGCCGAGCCGGCGTTCATGAAAGATGTCTGCACGCCGATCATCAGCGAAGCCTTGTGCATGCTCACACTGTAGGGCCCGGCAAGCACGGCGCAAGCCTCGCCATTCTCGAAAGAGCAGTTGGCGAAGAAGAGGGAATCGTGGGCCGTGAAGCCCTTCTCTATGTGGGCTCCCTGGCCTATGTAGCAGTTGCGTATTATGCAGCCCCCTCTCACCACGCCATCTTCGATGATAAAATTCTCGGCATCCACTCCGCCCCCCACATGAGCCATGCAACGCCCAGGAGCGGCGTTATTGACGATGCAGCCGTTTACGAGAGTGCTCGCACCCTCTACTCTCACTTCGGGGCCTACGCTCACGTTGAGCAGGCGGCCGCAATCTCTCACTATGGCTCCCGCGCCGATGGCGTGGGGCTGGAGATGACGGTCGAGCGTCTCCTGAAGAGAGTGGGAGAGGGTGTCCTGCAGCCAATTGGGCACACGCGTCATGAGCGTGGCCACCTGGCTCGACATCCCCGGGTAGGCTATCACGGGGCGGGAGCCCGTTTCGTCGAGGGCGCAGATGCTGATGCCTACGCCGCAGGGGGCTTCCTGCTCGAATTCGATGCGCCCTACATTCTCTATGATCGCGCCACGGCCTACACGGCAGTTGACCAAGCCTCCCGGCACATTGCAGACCACGGCTTCACCCTCCACCTGGACATTGCCGCCAAACCTCACGTTGCGTATCTTCGAGAGGTCGACGTCCGGATCCATGCGGACGTTATCCCAGTCGTCGGCCGAGCATCCTTGCTTTTCGAGCTGGGCTATTTGCCACCATTCAAGATTCTGCATAGTCGTCGTCATCATATTTCTGGAAGAGGAAGTCGTTGTAGGGGAAACGCTCGGAGTGAATCTCGCGGGCTTTCTCATAGAGCATCTCTTTCAGTGCGTCGATATTGATTTTGTCTTTTGCCGAGATAAACACGCAGTTGTTGGCCATCTTGGCCATCCATGTCTGCTTGAACTCATCGAGCGAGATATTCTCGCGTGTGGCGGGAGTGAGGTCGTCGGGATCCTTGGGGGTGTAGGTGAAGGCGTCGATCTTGTTGAATACCATGATCGCCGGCTTGGGCTGGTTGCCGCACACATCCTGAAGAGTCTTGTTTACCACCTCTATCTGCTCCTCGAAACCGGGGTGGGAGATATCAACCACATGCACGAGCAGATCGGCCTCCCTCACCTCGTCGAGGGTCGACTTGAAGGAGTCTACCAGATGGGTAGGGAGCTTACGGATAAATCCTACGGTGTCGGTGAGCAGGAAGGGGAGGTTGTCGATAATCACCTTGCGCACAGTGGTGTCGAGCGTGGCGAAGAGCTTGTTTTCGGCAA
>CAZGJH010000234.1:0-2582 GCA_964525735.1 uncultured Sangeribacter sp. | reverse complement strand
GCCACTTTCAGGTTGCGGCCGAGAGCGAGCTCGCCGTTTTCGGTGGAGTAACCCTCGGTGAGGATATCATCTTTCTCGACGCGCTGCCCTACCTCGCAGATAGGACGCAGGTCGATGGTAGTGCCCTGGTTCGTGCGACGGAACTTGGGAATTGCATAATCTTTCGTTGCGGGTTCAAACTCCACGAATTCCTCATCCTCGGTGCGGTCGTAGCGGATGGTGATCTTGGTGGCGTCGACATATTCGATCACACCTGCACCCTCAGCCATGATCTGAGTGCGTGAATCCTTGATGAGCTGACCCTCGATGCCTGTGCCTACGATAGGAGCCTCGCTGCGGAGCAGAGGCACTGCCTGGCGCATCATGTTAGAACCCATAAGGGCACGGTTGGCATCGTCATGCTCAAGGAAGGGAATCAGAGATGCTGCGATAGATGCGATCTGAATCGGGGCCACATCCATGAGCTCAACCTGCTCGGGAGCCACGATCGGGAAGTCGGCGTCGAGACGCGCCTTCACACGATTGTTGATGAATGAGCCGTCGTCGTTCAGAGGAGCATTACCCTGGGCAATCATCTTGCCCTCCTCGATCTCAGCCGTCATGTATACCACCTCATCGTTGTTGGTGTTGACCTTTCCGTCGTGCACCTCACGATAGGGAGTCTCGATGAAGCCGAGGTTGTTGATCTTGGCATAAACGCAGAGCGAGGAGATCAAGCCGATGTTAGGACCCTCAGGGGTCTCGATCGGGCAGAGACGGCCATAGTGGGTATAGTGAACGTCTCGCACCTCGAAGCCCGCACGCTCACGCGACAGACCGCCGGGGCCAAGGGCCGACATACGGCGCTTGTGGGTGATCTCGGCCAGAGGGTTGGTCTGGTCCATAAACTGCGAGAGGGCGTTTGTGCCGAAGAATGTATTGATTACGGAAGAGATAGTCTTCGCGTTGATAAGATCGATAGGTTTGAAAACCTCATTGTCGCGGACGTTCATACGCTCGCGGATGGTGCGTGACATACGCGCCAGACCTACACCAAACTGGTTGTAGAGCTGCTCGCCTACGGTGCGCACGCGGCGGTTGCTGAGGTGGTCGATATCGTCGACATCACTCTTCGAGTTGATAAGCTCGATAAGATATTTGATGATGGCGATGATATCTTCGCGGGTCAGCACCTTCACATCGTCGGGGGTGTCGAGGCCGAGTTTCTTATTGATACGGAAACGGCCTACCTCGCCGAGGTCGTAACGCTTCTCTGAGAAGAAAAGGTTGTAGATCACCTCGCGAGCCGAAGCATCGTCCGGTGGCTCGGCGTTACGGAGCTGACGATAGATATATTGGATAGCCTCTTTCTCAGAGTTGGAAGAGTCTTTCTGGAGCGTGTTGAAGATGATGCTATAGTCGACAGCGCTTACATTCTCCTTTTCGAGGAGCACAGTCTTGGCGCCGCTCTCGATGATAGCGTCGATATTGTCTTCGGTGACTTCAGTGCCACGGTCGACAACGACATCATTACGCTCGATAGAAACCACCTCACCGGTGGCGGAATCGGCATAGTCTTCGAGCCAGCTCTTGACGATGCGGCCCGCGAGCTTACGTCCGATTGCAGCTTTCAGATTAGCTTTGGTGACCTTCACCTCTTCGGCGAGGTCGAAAATCTGAATAATATCTTTGTCACTTTCAAGGCCTATTGCGCGGAGAAGAGTAGTAACGGGGAGTTTCTTCTTGCGGTCGATATAGGCATACATGACATTGTTGATGTCAGTGGCAAACTCAATCCAGCTTCCACGGAAAGGAATGATACGTGCAGAATAGAGTTTTGTGCCGTTGGCATGGGTGCTTTGTCCGAAAAAGACACCCGGCGAACGGTGGAGCTGAGAAACAACTACGCGTTCAGCACCGTTGATAACAAAAGTACCCTGCTCGGTCATATACGGGATAGGGCCGAGATACACGTCCTGGATGGTAGTATCGAAATCCTCGTGATCGGGATCCGTGCAGTAAAGCTTCAGCTTCGCCTTGAGGGGCACACTGTAAGTGAGGCCTCTTTCAAGGCACTCAGCAATAGAATAGCGCGGAGGGTCGATGTAATAGTCGAGAAACTCCAGAACGAAATTATTGCGTGTGTCGGCTATGGGGAAATTTTCCGCGAACACCTTGTAAAGGCCCTGGTTCTTTCTCTCCTCCGGGGGCACGTCGAGCTGCAGGAAATCCTTGAAGCTCTTGAGCTGCACCTCCAGGAAGTCAGGGAAAGGGAGCGGATTTTTAATCGATGCGAAGTTTACGCGCGGTTTTTCGGTTAAAATTACTGACATTGGGGTTCTTGTTAAAAAAGTAATTTTGAGAAGCGATCGGCATAATATACATGCAAGAAACGCAGAAGGTAGGAAAACGACATGACAAAAATTGCCAATCGGATATACTGATTAGCAATCTTAGCAAAAATCGTGCCAAAAATATATTTCAAACATATAGATATGCCAAAAAAAGGTTAAGAACGCCACTTCTCCAGCGTTCTTAACCCGTTTTTTCGGATAAGGCGACTCTTATTTGAGCTCAACTTCAGCACCAGCCTCTTCGAGCTG
>CAZGJH010000233.1:0-2587 GCA_964525735.1 uncultured Sangeribacter sp. | reverse complement strand
GTTAGACGTAGCGGGAGAAGTCGACTTTTCGCATGTCGCCACATTCCTCGTAGGCGAGGTGCAGGGCGAAGGCGGCGCGCAGGTTGTGGGGCATGTGTGCCTTGGAGGCGATCTTCAGATAGTCCCACATGATCTGTTTGTAGTCGGGATGCACGCAGTTTTCGATGATGTCGTAGGCCCGCTGGCGGGGATCCTTGCCGCGAAGGTCGGCCACGCCTTGCTCGGTGACGATGACGCGCGCGCAGTGGTCGGTGTGGTCGACGTGTGTCACCATCGGTACGATCGCCGAGATACGCCCGCCCTTCTGTATGGAGGGACAGAGGAAAATCGAGAGGAAGGCATTGCGGCAGAAGTCGCCCGAGCCGCCGATGCCGTTCATCATATAGGTGCCGCCGACGTGGGTGGAGTTGATGAAGCCGAAGATGTCACACTCGAGAGCCGTGTTCATGGCCAGCAAGCCGAGACGGCGCACGATTTCGGGATGGTTGGAAATCTCGCTGGGGCGCATGAGCAGTTTGTCGCGGAAGAAGTCGATCTCATCCATGAAATGGAGCATGGCGTCGTCGGAGAACGCGAAGCCGCAAGTGGAGGCGAAACTGCACTTTCCGGCCTCCATGAGATCCATCACGGCATCCTGCACCACTTCCGTGAACATCTGGAAGCGCGGTATGCCGGGATGCTCGGCCAGGCCGTAGAGGGCGGCGTTGGCCACGTTGCCCACACCGCTCTGTATGGGGAGGAATTCGGGTGGTATGCGTCCGGCCTTCATCTCGCGCGCCAGGAAGTCGGCCACATTGTAGCCGATGGCGCGGGTGGTGTCGTTGAGCTGCGTGAAGCTGCGTATGCTTTCCGACTCGTTGCTGGGCACGACGCCGATGATCTTCTTGGGATCGATATGGAGCACGGTGTCGCCGATACGGTCGGAGGGCTTGTAGATGGGAATCTCCTTGCGATGAGGGGGATCGAGGGGCACGTAGTTGTCGTGGAAGCCGCGGAAGGATGTGCGGTAGTAGGAGCTGTATTCGATGATCACCTTCTTGGCCATCTGCACGATGGTGGGGCTCTGGCCGAGGCCGGCCCCGAGGATGACGTCGCCGTTGGGGTTCATCTCCGTGACTTCGACAATGGCTACGTCGAGATCGCCGATAAACCCGTATCGCATATCCTGCGTCACGTGGCTCAGGTGAGGGTCGTAATAGTGCATGCGGCCCTCGTTGACGGCCACACGAGTGACGGGTGCTCCCTGATAGGGCATGCGCTGTCCCAGGGCATCGGCTCGTGTAAGGGCTCCGTCGACATAATCATTTGTGGAAGCCCCCGTGTAAAGGTTGATTTTGAAAGGCTCCCCTTTTTCATGGTGTTGGCGGGCCCGCTCTGCGAGGGCCACTGTTACAAGCTTGGGTGTTCCTGACGCCGTGAACCCGGAGGTCGCGACGTTATCGCCATTTTTTATGTGACTGGCGGCCTCTTCGGCCGAAATAAATGGGAAACTCATTTGTAACAAATAGAATTTAATGGTAATTTTGCACAAAAGTAATTATATTATTCCATTATTCATAGATATGGAACCGTTTTTTTTACCTTCTGACGAAAAAAAATGCACAGAATCCAAGAAAGTGCGCATCGAAACCTACGGCTGCCAGATGAATGTGGCCGACTCGGAGGTCGTGGCCGCCATGATGGGCATGGCCGGCTATGAGCCTACCGAGGCCGACACGGAGGCCGCCGCAGTGCTTCTCAACACCTGCTCGATACGCGAGAACGCCGAGCAGAAGATATATTCCCGCCTGGCTTATTGGAACGCCTTGCGCCGCAAGTTGGGCCGCAACATAATA
This sequence comes from uncultured Sangeribacter sp., assembly GCA_964525735.1. Classification (GTDB taxonomy): domain Bacteria; phylum Bacteroidota; class Bacteroidia; order Bacteroidales; family Muribaculaceae; genus Lepagella. Next base: position 752 of record CAZGJH010000233.1, on the reverse strand, counting down.
ATAGGAGTGATCGGTTGCATGGCCGAGCGTCTCAAGCATCGCCTCATCGAGGAGCACGGCGTCGACGTCGTAGCGGGGCCCGACTCCTACCTCGATCTGCCCAACCTCATCGCGGCGGCCGAGACGGGCTCGAAGGCGATAAACATCGATCTCTCTACTACGGAGACCTACCGCGACGTGCTCCCCCGACGCTTGGGAAGCTCGCGCACGGGTGGCTTCATCTCGATCATGCGCGGTTGCAACAATTTCTGCTCCTATTGCATCGTGCCCTACACACGCGGACGCGAGCGTAGCCGTGAGCCGCAGAGCATCCTCAACGAGCTGGACGATCTGCGCAAGCGCGGCTTCAAGGAGGTGACGCTGCTGGGCCAGAACGTCGACAGCTACCGCTACGTGGCTGAGGATGGAAAGGCGACTACCTTCCCTGAACTGTTGGCGATGGTGGCCGAGGCGGCTCCGGAGATGCGTGTGCGCTTCACGACCTCTCACCCGAAGGATATGAGCGACGCCACGCTGGAGACGATGGCGGCTCATCCGAATATCGCGCGCCACGTGCATCTGCCGGTGCAGAGCGGTAGCAACGAGGTGTTGAAGTTGATGAACCGTAAGTATACACGCGAGTGGTATCTCGACCGTGTGGCGGCCATACGCCGTATCATGCCCGACGCGGGGATTTCTACCGACCTCTTCACGGGCTTCCATAATGAGACGGAGGAGGATTTCCAGCAGACGCTCGACCTTATGCGTGAGGC
>CAZGJH010000232.1:0-2624 GCA_964525735.1 uncultured Sangeribacter sp. | reverse complement strand
CATTGACGCGGTGGACGCGAAGAATCGCGTCCCTACAGCGGGTCAAAGCGTTGGGGCCAGCGGGGTCAAAGCGTTGGGGCCAGGGGGTCAAAGCGTTGGGGCCAGCGGGTCAAAGCGGCGGGGGCGGGGGGTTACTCCAGGGTGACGGAGGTGATCTTGCTGTTTTCGCGGGCTTTGATGTCGCCGATCTGGTCGAGGAGGAGCTGGGCTTGCTGCATGTGGGTCAGGCCCTGGAGCAGTTGCTCGGCTTTGTCATACTCGCCTTTTGTGTAGGCCAACGCCGCGCGGGCATATTGGGCCTCAGGAGAGTCGCCGGCTCGGTCGAGATACTTCTCAGCCGTCTCAAGCTCGTTGCGTCGCAAGGCGGCATTCGCCGCATTCACGTTCGCTACAGGATCGTTGGGATACATCCTCGCTGCCGTCTCAAACACCTCGTTGTATTCGTCGCTACCCGGCAGACAGTGATCTGCCAATATGTAGAACTCGCGGAGTGTCAGCCGGTTAGGCTTTGTGCGCATCACTTCCCGTATCTTGTCGACATCATCGAAGCGCTTCACCTGATACGTCACGCGATATTCCGTATGGCGCAACGCCGGATAATACGTGTCGAGCATAAACTTATACTCTTTCGGATAACGCTTCTTGATGAGTGCCTCTTTCGGGTCGGGCGCCATGTCGGAGTCGATCAGCGCAAGGATCTCGTCCTTGTGGTCGATGTTCGACGCCTCCACGAAGCGGCGAAGGCCCTCCCAATCCTCAGGCTCATAGTCGGTTTCAATCAGGCCGGGTTCGAACTTGTAAAGCTGCTGGATGTAATCCTTGATGGCATTTACACGTCCGATGGCCAGCTCCGTGTTGTGCTTGTAGGGGCTCTCGGGTGAGGCGAAACCTTTCAGCCAAACGCCGGTGATCTTCACGTCGGGATCGTTGATTACAGTATCGATCGATGCCTGTATCTTCATCAGTTCCTGAGGGTTACGGCGATACTCGGGGGCAATGTACGTCTTATCGACGATGAAGTCGATATACGCTGCGCCTTTGAGCGTGTCGATTATCGGACCCGTATCCTGCGCCTGGAAATACTTCACGTCGGGCACGGGGTCAACTACCGTGACGTAGGTGCCGATGCGGTCGATCTTCTCGTCGAGAAGGCAGTTGGCGCAGCCGAAGAGGCGGCGGCGAATAAGCAGGTGGGAGAAATCCATCCAGTTCTCGAAGGGCACTGAGGCGCGATAATCGAAAACCGGGGGGCGTTCCGACTCCTTGAAGGCCGTCTCGCTCTCGCGGGAGAGCCCGGCGCGGTCGTTGCGCAGATAATTGATGTAACGCTGCCGGCCGTAGACGCCCACTGAAGGAAGCTGGATTGTGTCGCCGCTTTCAGATACGAGCAGCGGGGTGATGATTTCCGCGCGGCTGCTCTGCACTTCCGTCGGCTTCAGGTTGAGGTTCATATCCACCACCATGAAGTCGCCGTGGCGGTCGAACATGAGGCTGTCGACCCCTACTGGGGAGATGCCGCGGGCCGAAATAATTGGAGTGGCGGCAAGAAGCGCCGCTGTCAGTAGTCCGATTCTTCTCATAATGGCGGTATGCTAAAAAACGTATTCTATATTGATAGCTATCTTGGTGGGGCCGAAGTAGTTGTGAGGAGTGTTCTCCTTGATCTTCTTGCCGCAGCCGGTGCAGCGGAACTGGTCGTAGCGCGTATAAGTCCATCCGATTCCGAGCTCTGCCTCAAGGTTCCAGTGTTCGCTCAGCACCCAGTCGTAGCCATATGCTATGCCGGCGCCGCCAAACCATCCCTGGAAACGAGTGTCTTTGAGCTTGCGGAAGTCGGTCCCGAGCATATTCAGGTTGATGTCGAGGCCGCCTACGTTATACTGGCCTCCCAAGAGGTGCGCTCCCACGAAATGACCCGAGAAGCGGTCGCAAAACCAATATCTTACTTCGGGCTGGAACACCCAGTGACGCCATTGGCGATCGTGCGACAGTTTCCAGAGGTTGAATTCGCCTGAGAGGTCTACCGTCCAACGGGGCGCGACGCCAAATTCCACGGCGACATTCGGGTTGAGAAATCCGTCGCTGAGGAGGTTGGTCTTCACCGCTGCCTTCTGGGCGTGCCCTGGAAGGTAAAGGAGTAAACCTAAGAGCGATAATAAGATGTGTCTGATCTTCATATGTCGGGTTGTAGAAATACATCTGCCCGTATGACTCGTCTTACCACACGGCACGCAAACGCAAACGTATAGCTGCGAATTCGCACATCGGGTAATGGCAAATGTATGGCAATAGTATGGCAACCTTACGATTGTCCGCTATTTTGGGGGTTGATTAATTAATATTTAGTATGGTGGCAAGTGAAGAAGGATGTAAGTGTGAATTACATCTCCCTCAGGATGCTCGTTTTGTTGGGTTTGTATGTATATTCATTTTCTTAAATCGGCCGCGCAAGTCATTGCAACCAGTGCGGAGGGTTTGTGAAAGTGTATATTTAGTATGAATTCTTGTAGTAGTTGGCAAGTGGCGATGTCGTGTTATGAATCCCACTTGATTTACAGACGACAAAATTAGTGCTTTATTGTGTAATGTGCAAATTTTTCGTGTAGAAATGTCGTATTTTATCA
>CAZGJH010000231.1:0-2667 GCA_964525735.1 uncultured Sangeribacter sp. | reverse complement strand
CGTAATCAAAATATGTTAATTTCTGTATAAATATATTAATTCGCAGAACAATTACGTTATCCTGCGTGTTTATATAGCGTGAAATATGCGCAAAAAAGAAGCTGGAGCCCTGATTTTAGAGGGTTCCAGCTTCTTTTTTGCGGGATTTGTATTGGATTTTCGTGAGAAATCAGAATTGGAAGTAGATGAACGGGGCCACTTCTTCCGACATGAATTCGATTACGAGCTGCACGGCCACCAGGAAAATCACCAGTTTCACTATCCAATATGAATTGATGTAGGCCAGCTGCACTTTATCAGCCCAGCGTTGCGGCACGAAGTGGAATATGATCAGGGCTGCCATCATCACACACCAGACGGGTCGCGCCACGCAGAATTGCGGTATCTGGTTCACCTGGAAATCGACGAAGATATTCTTTATTATGAGAACCGACTGTTCGAAATCGGCCGCTCGGAAGAATACCCACAGCAGCGACACATATATAAAGGTGAGAAGCCACCCTATGAAAATGGTAAACCAGTTGTCGGGAATTTTCTGCAAGATGGGCTTGCATGCCTTGTGCACTGCCAAGCCTACACCGTGCATTGCTCCCCAGAATACGAATTTCCATGCCGCTCCGTGCCACAGACCGCCTATCAGCATCGTTAGGAAGTTGTTGAGATAGGTTCGGAACGTACCTTTCCGGTTGCCTCCGAGAGGTATGTAGACGTAATCGCGCAGCCATGAGGATAGAGAGATGTGCCAGCGGCGCCAGAATTCCGTGAGATTGCTGCTCTGGTAGGGCGAATCGAAGTTCAGTCCCAGTTTGAAGCCCATGATCAGCGAAATACCGATAGCCATGTCTGAGTAGCCGGAGAAGTCGCAATAGATCTGCATCGTATAGCCTAACACTCCCATCAGCGTCTGCACCCCTGTGTAGAGAGCGGGATCGTTGAATATCAAATCATTATATTGTGCGATGTAGTCGGCTATCAAAGCTTTTTTGATGATACCGATTATCACGAGCCATAGTCCGCCCCAAATATTTTCGGAGGTTGCGGGTTTGTTTTCTCTCAATTGGGGGAGGAAATAGTCGGCTCTCACGATAGGGCCAGCCACCAAAGCCGGGAAATACGACAGGAAGAAGAGGTAGTTGAGCCATCGTTTGGCGGGTGGTATTCGCTTTTTGTAAACGTCTACCACATAGCTGATCGACTGGAATGTGTAGAACGAGATGCCCACCGGGAGAATGATATCGAGAGGTTGGAAATTGCCCTCCACCATCTGGTTCCAGTTCCAGAGAAAGAAGTTGGCGTATTTGAAATAGCCGAGAATCGAGAGCGAGATGCAGATTGATATCCACATCATCAGGAGCCTCAAAGATTTGGGTATGAGGCGATAGATGAGATGTGAGATACCCCAATCGAGCAACGAAGTGCCGATGAGCATCAGGAAAAAGAGTCCGCTCGATTTATAATAAAAATAGAGCGAGAAACACACTACGAAGAGCACCATCTTCCATTTCGTGCCTTTCAGTAGGGCGTAGATCGGGAGGAAGATGATAAAGAGTATCCAGAACAGACCCGAAGAGAAAAGCATCGGGGCCTGAGGGTCGTAGGCGAAGAGTGAGAAGAATTTATGTAGGGCCTCAGAATTCTCGGGCGACAGCCAAGAGCCGGCTGTTTCGGGAGCTATGGAGCAGATCATTTGTTAAGAGCCTTAAGAAAGATGACATTGGTTTTTACTTTACCCAGGGAGTCGGAAGGGTATTCGGCCAGGATTGGATGGCGCGATTTGGGCATCCAACGCATGATACTGTCGATCCAGAGGGCCGACGCCTCACGAGTGGGGTGAATTTTGTCTTTCTTCCGCTTGAATTCCATGCCTGCCGAACGGAAAAACGAGCCTGGTTCGCAGGTAGCCTGCAGCATGTCGTTGATTCCGGAATCCTCTTTCCAGTTTGGCGGACCGATCCATACGTATGGTATGTCGCCGATCATCTCGAGAATGCGTTTCACGTAAGGAAGGCGAGCATCGGGCTTTTTGAAATAGAGCTCGTTGCTGCCAAGAGAGATGAAGATAAAGTTGGCGTCATACTCTTTGATGAAGTGGGTCAGCGTGTCGCAGTCGGCCCAGATTTTGGTGTTGCTTGAGTCCCAATTGACGGCATGCATTGTGTGGCCGTTTTGAGCGGCATATTTAGCAAGCCTCAATGCGAGGTTTAAAGTCATGGAGTCGCCAAACAGGAGTATGGATTTCGGGACCGTGTCGGTTTCAACCGGTTTTTCGGCGAGCTGAGCCTCGACTATTGCCACTGAATCGACCACCGAGGCCAGGGAGTCGGCCACGAGGTTCTTCTCAGGGAAGAGAGTGGCTTTGGCGGGGGCCTTTTTCAGGGTGTAGCTGCCGAGTTTGAGGTCGTCGTCGTAAAAGCTTACGCCGACCACGATAGCCAGGGCCAAGGCGAGCAACAGCCAGAGGGCTGTGTAATTTGATTTCATATTGTTGAGGAAAACAACAAAAGCGTTATGTATTAAAGTTGTTTCGAAAAATTAATTTTCGAAGTTGGGATGAAGTTGTTTCGAAAATTTCTGCAAAATTACTCGTTTCTTTGATTATCTACAAGCTTTCACCCACAAATCTTACGCCCGCACCCAATATTCCTTCAAAAACCCCTCCCCCACCCT
>CAZGJH010000230.1:0-2674 GCA_964525735.1 uncultured Sangeribacter sp. | reverse complement strand
AAATAGAATACTTTAAAAATAACAATAACATTTAAAAACGCAAGAATTATGTTATCAATGATTTTGGCAGCAGTAGCTCCCCTCGCAGCAATCGGCGCAGCAATCGGCGCAGGTATCGCAGCAATCGGCGCAGGTATCGGCATCGGCAACATCGGCTCATCAGCAATGGAGTCAATCGCACGTCAGCCTGAGTCAGCCGGCGACATCCGTTCAAACATGATCGTTATTGCCGCTCTTATCGAGGGTGTGGCTCTCTTCGCGGTGATTATTTGCGCTCTCTGTCTCTTCCTCTAATTCGACACACATTTAATTTTATAAAGAATGGAATTATTCACGCCCGATTTCGGTCTGGTATTCTGGATGTTCTTGGCCTTCATCATCCTCTTCGTGATTTTGGCGAAGTGGGGTTGGCCGGTGATACTCAAGAATATTGACGAGCGCGCCGATAAAATAGACAAGGGAGTTGAGTATGCCCAAGAGGCAAAGGCTCAGCTCGACTCAGCAAGAGCCGACGCTCAGAAATATATTGAGGAGGCCCAGATTAAACAGGCGGAAATGTTGCGTGATGCTGCAAAGATGAAATCTCAGATCATCGAGGAGGCCAAGAATGAGGCAGCCAAAGAGGCTCAGAAAGTAATGGACGCAGCCAAAGTGTCGATAGAACAGTCACGCAAGGAAGCTGAACTACAGTTCAGAAATGAGGTGAGCAAGTTCTCCCTTGAGATCGCTGAGAAGATGGTGCGCAACCAGCTTAGCGATGAAAAGGCGCAGACTGAGCTCGTAAATAAAATGTTGGACGAAATAGAGAAGAACTGATCTGATGGACAACGGTCTCATACCCCAGAGATATGCCAAGGCTCTCTATAAATTTGCCCTTGAGCATGGCAACACGGTAGAAGTTTATGATCTGGCAAAAACGGTGATCGTATCGTTTGAGACGAATCCCGATTTGCAGAAGGCGATAGCCAATCCTAATGTCAAGACAAATGACAAGGAGAGGCTCCTTCTTGCCGCTGCCGGCAACGAGGCCGATGAAGCCTACAAACGCTTTGTAAAGCTTGTGATCGAACATAAGAGGGAGGAGTTTTTCTGGCGAATGATGATAGCCTACCGCGATATCTACCGTAAGGCAAACAATATCGCACAGGTGAAAATCATTACCGCCGCCACACTTCCCGATAGTGAGATGGAAAGGCTGCACAAGCTCGTGGGCGACTCTTTCAAAGGGATGTCTCTCGAATTTTCGGAATCGGTTAACCCCGATCTTATCGGAGGGTTCATCATCGATGTCGATTCTGTGAGAATGGATGCCTCGGTGAGCAATGAACTCGAACAACTACGTCAAACACTTTTAAGAAGCAAATAATTAAAGATGCTTAACCCAAGCGAAATATCTGATATACTTAAACAAGAGCTCGACAACGTAAACTCTCAGATTAAGTTTGACGAGGTGGGCACTGTCCTCGAAGTAGGCGACGGTGTGGCTCACGTCTATGGTCTTGAGAATGTGCGAAGCAACGAGCTTGTTGAGTTTGAGAACGGCGTCAAGGGCGTCGCCCTCAACCTTGAGGAGAGCAATGTGGGTGTTGTGCTTCTCAACAATGTTAATGAAGTGACTGAAAACATGTCGGTGCGTCGCACGGGTGAGATTGCTTCTATTCCGGTAGGAGAGGGGCTCTTAGGCCGCGTGATCAATATCCTCGGCGAACCGATCGACGGCAACGGACCGATTGAAGGCGACCTTATGCGTCTTCCGCTTGAGCGTAAGGCTCCGGGCGTTATCTTCCGTCAGCCTGTGAATCAGCCGCTCCAGACAGGTCTTAAGGCTGTCGATGCAATGATTCCTATCGGTCGCGGTCAGCGTGAGCTTATCATCGGCGACCGTCAGATCGGTAAGACAGCAATCGCAATCGACACCATCATCAACCAGCGCCAGAATTACCTTGACGGAAAGCCCGTATATTGCATCTACGTGGCTATCGGTCAGAAGGGTTCTTCTGTGGCTTCAATCGTGAATACTCTCAAGAAGTATGGTGCAATGGATTACACAGTGGTTGTGGCAGCTACGGCTGCCGACTCCGCTTCCATGCGCTACTATGCTCCCTTTGCGGGTGTAGCAATCGGTGAGTATTTCCGCGATACCGGCCGTGATGCCCTCATCGTATATGATGACCTCTCAAAGCAGGCTGTTGCCTACCGTGAGATCTCTCTTATCTTGAAGCGTCCTTCAGGTCGTGAGGCATATCCCGGCGATATCTTCTATCTCCACTCTCGTCTCCTTGAGAGAGCTGCGAAGATTATCGATAACCAGGAGGTGGCTGCTTCAATGAATGACCTTCCCGAAGTGCTCAAACCCATCGTGAAGGGTGGTGGCTCACTCACTGCACTCCCGATTATCGAGACTCAGGCAGGTGACGTGTCAGCTTACATCCCTACCAACGTGATTTCAATTACCGACGGTCAGATCTTCCTTGAGACCAGTCTCTTCAATCAGGGTATCCGTCCGGCTATCAACGTAGGTATCTCCGTGTCGCGTGTAGGTGGTAACGCCCAGATCAAGGCAATGAAGAAGGTGGCAGGTACATTGAAGATTGCACAGGCACAGTTCCGTGAGCTTGAATCGTTCACCAAGTTCGGTGGCGACATCGACCCCGTAACTGCACGTGTGATTGAC
>CAZGJH010000229.1:0-2677 GCA_964525735.1 uncultured Sangeribacter sp. | reverse complement strand
GTCGGAGAAGGGACCGCGGCCGTCTAAGAAATCGTAGACGCCCGATAGATGGCGGTAGAAAACTTCGGCCGACCAATCGAAAGCGCCCGAGGAGGTCATGCCGTTGTAGCCGAGGCCGTATTGCGTGGAGCGTTCCGGCTCGATTTCGGCCGATGTCAGGGCAGTGCGATCGAAGGGGAAAGTGGTGGTGGTAGAGCGCAAAGTGTGGAGATATTGCGACGACATACCGTAGCCGACTTTCACGCTGTGGAGTGGCGAGAAGCTGTATTTCAGGCTGATACGTGGCTCGACGCTGAAGTAGCGGCTGTCGGCCATATTGAGGCGAAGGCCACCCACGAGGTCGAGACGGTCGGCGAACGAGCCGCTGTATTCGGCCCAGAGGGCGTTGGTCCAGAGTTGGCGCACCTCCCGTTGGCGGGTGGCGTTGACTTTCCACTCGGCCGATTTCACGCGGAAAAATTCCGAGCGCAGACCGAATTCGAGGGCGTGGTAATCGTTGAGATTGAGCTGGATACGCTCGTTGAGCGCGTAATCGTGAATGTAGGTCCACATCGTCTGGTCGACATCCATCAGATCCATGCCCATGCAGGGGTCGTAGTGGGTGAGGGATGCGGTGGTGGTGAGCGACAGACGGTCGGAAGGGGTTGAGCGCCAATTGATTGAGCCCGCGAGGTTGCCCCAGATGAGCGACATCAGATCAGAAACGGCCATATGGTCGCGGCTATAGAAGAAGGAGCCGTCGATGGTGTTTGAGGCGTCGGGGCGATAGCGGAGCTTGGCCGAGATGTCGTGAAAATTCATGATGGTGGTGCGATACTGCGGGATAATCTTCAGAAAGACATCTACATACGAGCGGCGCGCGTCGACTGCGAGCGAGAGTTTATCTTTCACGATAGGGCCTTCGGCGCGGATTTTTGCGGCGAGGATGCCGATCGTGGCCGAGGCGTGCCAGGTGTGCATGTCGGCCGGGGCGAGGGTCGTTTCGAGTACGGCCGAGGATGCATTGCCGAAAGATGCGGGGAAGGGGCCTTTGAAGAGCGTGGCGCTGCCGAGGGCGTTGTCGTTGAAGGTAGAGAAAATGCCCATCACGTGGGCGGGATTGTAGAGCGACATGCCGTCGAGGAGCACGAGATTTTGCGACGCGTTGCCTCCACGCACCTCGAAGCCGCCCCCGCCGTCGCCTTCGCTGCGCACGCCCGGGAGGAGCGCAAGTGCCTTTATCACATCATGTTCGCCGCCGAGCGATGGCATGGCGGTGAGTTTGGCGAGCTCGAGATGCTCTGCGCTGATACGCTTTTCGGCCACGCGCTGATGGGCCGAGTTGCCGATCACGGTGAGCTCCTGGAGCTGCTCTGAGGCGACGCTGTCGGGGGTGACGTCGCTCGCGGCTGCTTCAGCCGACGTTGAGCTGGCAGCCGCGAGCAGCAGGGTTGCTAAAGTATGACATTTCTTGAGTATCATCGTGCAAAATTACTCAAAAAAAATTTGGATTTCGGGAAATGATTTGCTAATTTTGCGGCATAATGGGTTGAAGCCCCAAGCGGCTACCCTCATATTTTATAGTTTATTTACTTCATTTTCAACTATGAAGCATCTGCATCTTACGGAAATCTGTTTCGTCGGCGCAGCCCCTCCAGGCAGCGCGAGGATGTGGTGCGCATAGTCAGTTCACCAACATTTTTCTGATCGTCGAATCGTAATCGATAGCCTGAGCTACGCCTTGTCGTGCCGTAGCCCGAGGCGTGTCGAGCGCATGCACATTGACTTGTTGGTAAGCCCTGTATGGTAGGCCATATAGGGTGACAAAGAAATGAAAATGAATTGTTTAACCCCGGTGATAGCCCTTCAAAAGATCTCACCGCTAAAAGCTATAAAATATGAAAACAACAATCAATCTACCCATTTCTCTCTCCCAGATCCTCCTCAATGTAACCACCCATACCTCCACCCCCACCCGCGCGGAACTCTCCGAAATGGTGTTCGATACCCGCCACGACTTCATGATTTCGCAGCCCGAACTGATGCTCGCGGTCAGGATGGTCTTCGCTAACGAACGCGCCCTCGCCGACGACGCCAGCAAAGGAATCCGCCGCAAAGTCACTGTGTCACTGATAGATGCGGACACCAACAAGCTGTACGCCACCACCACGGCGTCGGTCGCTATCAAGGCCGGGAGCTTCTGCGGCCAAGTCACAGTGACGCTCCCGTTCAAATACGACGATGTCGACTTCAACCACAGTTATCGGGTGGTAGTCAGAGATTTGCATTCTAAGCAGACTCTTGGCTACAACGATTTGTGGCTATTCCCCCGCTTTCTTTCAGGCGTGTATGCCACCGATCTGCTCAAGCCGGATTACGCCGGATTCGCCCCCAACTTCACCACGTTGCTCCATAAATCGATCGATGCCGAGCCCATGGAGTTTCACTACGTCAGATTCTTCCTCACTCCCGATGAGAGAGCGCAACTGTCTGAAATAGTGCCCGAAATGGAGGTGCGCGTACTGTTCCCAGACGGCTCGATGGAGACCCGCTTCGTTGCCCCCGAAGAGTATCCTTTGGCTTGGGAGAAGACGTTTCTCATCAACGCCCCCTTCTTTCTGACCCCTTCACGCAAGGGTCTCACTTATACCGAATTGCTCTGTTTCGACGAGGTGATCGCCGCCTTCATATTCGACAC
>CAZGJH010000228.1:0-2703 GCA_964525735.1 uncultured Sangeribacter sp. | reverse complement strand
TCTATCCCGAGCGATTCGAAGGGCGCGAACGTCGCATCTATACCAACGGCGAGGTCTATCTCGAAGTGGCAAAAGATTCCGACCATCCGTTCGTGGTAGAGTCTAACGGGTTCAGTGTCAGAGCGCTCGGCACGGTGTTCAACATCAACAACACCAGCGACACGACAGCCTGCGTGGTGCTTCTCAAAGGATCAGTCGAGGTGGCCACGGCTCGCGATGAGCGCGTCAAGCTCAAACCCTCGGATATGGTCGACCTTGTCAAAGGGGAAGTGGCATCCCTGTCGCAAGTTGATCCGGCCGACTACACCCTCTGGATCAAGGGCCTGATGCTCTTGCGTGGCGAATCTTTGGGCTCGCTCGCCCAAAAAATCAGCGACCATTACGGCATAGCCATCACCTGCGACCCATCTTTGGCTGCCGTCAAGGTGTATGGAAAGCTTGATCTCCGCGACAGCATCGAGTCGGTGATCGGGTCGATACGTGAAATCGTACCAATGGAAATTGAAAGAAAAGGAGACAGAATAATCATGAAACAATAAGCCGCAGTTTAGTCACCCCCCCCGTCCTCTTTTGTGACACTCTCTCTTTAGCAGAAGGAAATTGCTCCCGATTTCCCGACGGCCATTGCTATGCTCGGCGTGAAACCTTGAAAAAACTTATTAACATGCATAATTTCAAATCAATACTGATATTCGTAGCGGTTATGCTGGCTTCAATTTGCCCCGCCCAGGCCAGCGAAACCATTACAATTATCCCTCCCGATTCAACACGGGTGTTACGCAATCCTTTGCAGGGTTGGGTGATGTATCTCGGCCGCACATGGGACGAAAATTTCTGGGCCGACCGAGGCTACGACTCGATGCACGTGGCGGGGCGCAACGAAACGGTCAAGGTGTCAGATTATGCTTCGTGCGCCTACATACGCACAAGTTGGGCCTCATTTGAGCCCCGCGAAGGAGAATATATCTGGAACGATCCCGATTCACGCCTCATGAAGCTCATAAAGAGCGTCAACGACCGAGGCCTGCGAATAGCTTTCCGCATCGTGGTAGACGGGCGCGACCAGGGGCAGAACACTCCCCAATATGTATTCGACGCAGGTGCCGATGGATACTACGACCCCAAGGCCCCTGGCAAGAACCGCTCCCCTTATCCCGACGATCCTGTGTTTCAGGAGAAATACGCCAAATTCTTCAAAGCCTTCGCCGAATATTTCGACGATCCTTCGAAAGTGGAATTTATCGATGCCTATTCTCTCGGCAAATGGGGCGAATCACACTCGATGATATATAAAGACAACTGCAACAAGCAAGCGGTGTTCGATTGGATTATCGACCTGGCCACCTCGAGTTTCAAGAAAGTGCCGATGCTCGTACATTATCACCGTATGCTTGGCGATCCCGCCGACGACGGTTGGGGAAGCGTCCCCGCCGATGCCGAAGCCCTCATTGCCAAGGCCGTCGACAAAGGTTTCTCCCTGCGCCACGATGCTTTCGGCATGCATGGCTACTATCAGGATTGGGAAAAGGCAATGGCTAAACGCTACAACTTCAAGCGCCCCATAATCATGGAAGGGGGCTGGATCACCGGAGCCCACCATCGCTACTGGCGCGATCCCTCGGGTCTCTACCGTGAAGGCCACGCCGAAGATGTGCGCCGCGGAGAGTTTGACGCTTCGGCCGAAGCCCGCGTAAATATGATGGACTTCCGCATAAACGACGAAACCCGCTCATGGTTTGAGGAGGCCTTCCCCCTTGTAGAGCGATTCGTGGCCGAGGGTGGCTACCGTCTCTATCCCTCCGCCGTAGTCACTCCCGACAAGGCTCGGCGCGATGCCACCGTCAAAGTGAAAAGCAAATGGCAAAACATGGGGTGGGGGTATTGCCCCACCAATCTGCCGCAATGGAATCAAAAATACAAGGTGGGCATAGCCCTGCTCGATAGCAATGATAATGTGGTGCACACCGTCGTCGACCTTTCAAGCGATCTCTCCACATGGCTCAAGGAGGCTCCCGCCGAGTATGAGACGGAGATAACGCTCCCAGGGCTTTCACCTGGAGCCTACCGCTGGGCCGTGGCGTTGGTCGACGTCACCGCTGCCAACCATCCCGGCCTCGAGATGGCCGTTGAGCCCGATCGTCTGGTAAATGGCTGGCTCCCTGTCGCAAACTTGAATATAAACTAAACTAACCAATAATTATTACATTATGATTAAACCGACATCGCATTTTAAGCAATGGCGTTCCAGTGTAGGAAGGCTGTGTGTGATAGGTGTCGCCGCGGCGTCAGCCCCGATGCTCAACGCGGCCACTGTCATGACTCAGGATGTGACTACGGGCCTATATACCGTGAAAGCCTCCGACACAACAGTAGGAGAGGGCTTGAAATATATCGAGAGCCATAGCGACTACGTCTTCATGTATGGCGAAGGCGTTGAGAAGCAACTCTCCCAGAAGGTAGATATGACCCTCAGCAATAAGAAAATGGATGCTGTGCTTGCCGAGTTGTGCAGCAAAGCAAATCTCGATTATAAGATACAGGGCCGTCAGGTCACCATCTCCTTGCGCGGCAAGAATGGCGCTTCGGCAAAAAGCGTAAAGGTGAGCGGCCTCATTCTCGATGAGAACAATGAGCCCCTGATCGGAGCCACCGTGCGCCTGAAAGACACCACTGTGGCCGTCAGCACCGACCTCGACGGCAAAT
>CAZGJH010000227.1:0-2762 GCA_964525735.1 uncultured Sangeribacter sp. | reverse complement strand
TAATCGAATTCAATCTATCACTCCATTTCTTTTTGAACAATTCACGCTGATGCGCTACCTCAGCACGGATCCTTGCTTCTGCTTCACGTTTCCGCGTCATTGCCGACTCCAGTGCATCTTCCATAATACACTCAAGCATCTCATCCGACGGTTCTTCGCCCGATAGAAATCTATATGAATTCAATTCCTGTTCCGACATATTCTTCTGTATTTTATGCAAATTTACAAAAAAATTTCATAGAACGATGTCTCATTCGTAAAATTCCACACAAGAAAGCGATTAGATAAATTTGATGGGAGGCAAAGAGAATAGGAAGAAAGTTTGTTATAGTGGTATGATTCCTCTGGATAAACTACATCACACGTCGAAACTGGCCATTATCAGTTGCGTCAAGAGCCGATACAATCGCTGTCGGCTCCGCAGAGGTGTCTCCAGAGCAATCCGGCTCCGCACAAGTGTATCCAGAGCAATAATCACAGCATTCACCCTGCTCGGAGTCTCAACCCTTGTAGGCTGCCAACAAAAAGACCTTCTCACTCCTACCGAGACATGCAAGATCGATGTGCGCTTCTTATGGGACAAAGCCCAAGGCACTGCCCCCGAAGGAATGACACTCCTATTCTATCCCGAAAAACCCGACGGAGAGTTCTGGCGCTTCGAGATTTCCGGCAGAGATGGCGGACCAGTCGAAATCTCCCCTGGGCAATATACCCTCATCGCCATAAACAACGACCTCCCTGGCGTGAAACTGACAGATCTCCCCTACTCGGACGCATCACTGACAGCTATAGAGGCTCCGCACAACCGGACTTATACGTCGGAAGTAGGAATGATATATGAAGGTAAAGTGATGAATCTAAAAGTGCAACCAGACAAGGTGACCTATCCTTCCGAAGAAGGCAACCTCCTCACGAGCTATCAATCGATCGTTGACTGCTATCCCGACTCCCTATCAACCATCTACAACTTCATATTCGACGATGTAGAAGGCCTCGAACGAATCAGAAGCGTCGAGGGTACGATGGAAGGATGTGCCAATGGTGTGCTCCTCTCTTCGCTTGCACCTTTAGCCACTACTGTCACAACCCTCTTTCCTCTTGAAATCAACCATCAAAAAAACTCGATCACGGGGACGACATCCGGATTCCCAAACAACACTCCGTCATCCAAATACGGCATCACACTGCGTCTTGCATACCTTGCAGGAGGCGGCTACGAAAAATATTTCGATATTACCGAGCAAATTAAAAACTCTTTTTATCCTCATAATGTTTACATTCATATAAGTGGATTGACTCTGCCAGAAGAGCCTACAATTGAGCCAGATGAAGTCGGCATGAAAGTAGACGTTGATGGTTGGACGGTAATTGAGATCAATCTGAATTCTGAAAACCTCTAAAAAAACGAAATTATGATAACACGTAAACCATATCTATGTTGCATGGCACTTTTCGCCATCTCTCTCGCATCCTGCAGCTCCAACGATGCGCCTGACAATACAGGGTTCGCTCAGAACGATCGTGAAATCCGTTTTGCTGCTTCAACAGAATTTACCCGCACCGACATTACCACCAACAATCTCACAAGTTTTAATGTGTATGCCTATACCGGTTCGGAAAGCGATCAGAAGGTATTCATGGATAACGTCACCGTTTCGAAAAACGCTTCAAACGTATGGTCGTATTCTCCAGTAGAATATTGGCCTGCAAATGAAGCCGTAAGCTTCTATGCCTTTGCTCCGGCTGAATGGATTGGCGACGCCACTCCCGTCAACCCTGTGCCCTACGACAACACCTATGCCGATTGGGATATTGTATATGCTGTAAATCCTAATCTTACGGGACACGCCGATGGCCCCAACGCACAGGTGCACTTCAATTTCCGCCACGCCCTTTCGAAGGTGATTATAAAACTCAGCTCAACCAATACCGACATTCAGGTAAAAGTGACAAACGTAGCCCTGGCAGGTATCGCCACCCGAGGCAACTTCCATTTCCCCAGCATCTCGACCTCCGGCAACGTTTCCCCCAACAGCATAGGCGAGTGGACTGATCAGAATACCCCTGCGCCCTACCTTTACCATATGTCGCAGACTCCGGATGAAAGAATCACCCTCAACTCTACACCCAACGATATGAGCGGTTATGAACTCGGTTACGGCGGAGCGAAATACCTTCTGCCACAGCCACTGATATGGTCGAACAACGGCTCAGGAGCAGACACATACATCACAGTAATGTGCTCTATCTACGATGCACATACCGGCACAAAACTTTGGCCAAATGCCAACACACCTGCTGAGAACATCGTACAGGGCAGTACATTCAACGACGGCCTGTTGAAATTCCCCCTCTCCACGGCAGCCTTCAACGCCTGGCAGCCCGGCTATCAATACGTCTACAACGTAGTGATCAACTCCAACGAAGAGATGGGCGCCATTGAATTTGGCGATCCCTCCGTCGACACCTTCGTCAACGTCGACACCAACTACCATTAATCTCCCCGCAACAAAGAAATAGCAAAGTGGGTCCGCCTAAGTCAAACTCAGACGGACCCACTACTTTTATATCTACATCAGGCATCGGAGTGAGATGCCTGATTGTTAGGCTTCAGGAATGTGGAAGAGGCGCTCAATGTGGCCGGCGGCTTGCATCTCTTTGACGGGGAGGTGGTAGAGATGGCCGTTGTCTACGAGGGCTATAGTGTCGCAAAGGCGCAGGGCCACGTCGAGCTCGTGTGTGGAGAAGATGATGCACTTCTC
>CAZGJH010000226.1:0-2822 GCA_964525735.1 uncultured Sangeribacter sp. | reverse complement strand
GTCGGGTAGGCGGCGGTAAGGATACCGCCGTTCCATTATTTGTAGTGCTTGTCGACCTTGGGAGCGGTGGTCTTGAAGGTGGGCATCACCTGTCCGATGGAGCTCCCGAGGTACGTGGGGTCGGAACTATAGTATTTCACGCCGTCGTTGTCATAGAAGCAACCGTTGATATCAGAGACAGCAGCAACAGCAACACTCTCATGTCCGGGGTACTGGATGAGCTGGCATGGGAGTCCGAGTGCGTTCCATACTAGATATGAGAAGAAGATGGCACGGTCTTCGCAGTCGTTCTTTTCGTAGAGGAAGTTTTCTTCCAAGAAATAAGGCTTCTCAAAACCATGGAAGTTCTGATCGGTAGAATAATTGAAACCATAGTGGCAGACCGACATAAGAGTGTTGATCTTCTGCTTCTCAGTCATTCCTTCCACCTGAGCCTTCACCTGATTGACCAAATCCTCGCGGAGGCTCTGGTCGATCCAAGAAGAGGCAAAGTCGCCAAGGGGCATCATTGGATATCGATATAACAAGGCCTTCAGATTTTCATTTACCACACCTTTGAGGGTGATGCCATTGCGAGAAATCTCAAATTCTTTAGGCTTGAAAGGAAGGCTAAGGCCGGTGAGACGAAGGTCGGAAGTCTTCCCGAGAGCATCATTTGGAAGAGTGCAAGTGAAGAAGCGGACAGAATTCTTGGAATTTTTATATCCTTCAGGCATAAGCAAGGTATATTTACGGCCATCATAAGTCTTCGCCAGGAACCCGTAGACGATTTTCTGGTCGAAAGGCATCATGACAGTGAACGTATCCTCGATATCAGCAAGGCGTACGTCATAGCCCATATTCGACATCAGGAAGTGGACTGCCGACATGCGAGCGCGGGGGTTGCTATCCTTGAATTTCTGGTTGACGTATGATTCTGTCAGGCGGAAAGTGAGGTAACCGTTGAGCCCAAGCTGCTGGGCGAGGCCGAAGAGTTGGCGCGACGTCTCCACTCCACCATCCTGGGCTGCCATTTTCTTCCAGTGGTCGGAAGTCTGAGTATAAGATGAGATGCTGTCGGCGATTGTGAAGTCAATCTTAGGAAGGAAAGCCTCCATTCCGTAGAAATCAAACATATACTTATCGCCTGCAGCCGGAGCCGTGAATGTGGCTTCGGAGGCATACCCGCTGCCCGTAACCGCCCGGAGCGTCTCCTCAGGTGTCATATTAGTAGCTTCTGCATAGGAATTGGTGATTCCAGACTCTCCTGGAGCAGGAGCGGCAATCTGACCGGGGAAGGACCCGAAAGCGAAGCCGGGGTCGGGGATTCGCATTACGGAAAGTTCATAGTTGGTCTTTCCCTCAGCCTCTTTTGCTTCGAAGATCATTTTCCCGAGAACTCCCACTTGAGTCTTGGGGCCGGATGAAGGCCCGAAATTATCAGGGATGTCGATCTTCATCGGCTCGAAGTCAGTGTCCATGTCGAGGCCAAATTTAAGGTTTCGGCCAGGGATGGCTGATAGGACTCCTCCGAGCGACTTGTCGCTGACCACTGCATCCGGAAGGCGGGTCATGATCATGTTGGTGACCTCCACAGAGTCTATCACCGCCTCTTCGTAGACAGGGAGCGATGCGGGCTTAGGCTCAGTGTAAGGGCTTTCTTCTTCGATGATGGCCTCAAACTCATGCCATTCGCCAGCAAGGAAATCGGCATATTGCTCAAGGACGTGCTCCCTGAAATTCTGATAGTCGTTGAAAACTTGCTTCCTGAACTTCTCATATTCGGTAAAGCGGGACTGTGAGTTTCCCATAGTCCCGCCGAGCACAATAAATGAAGTGAGTAAAGTTATGCTTTTTCGCATAATGTTAAATTTTACGTTGTACGTATCGCGTATCGCCTATCGTGTATTGCGTAGTGCATATCGCGTAGTGCGAATTATTTTACGGGTTCGTTGACGAACTCAGATACTTGGCGAGCGTAGTCTTGAGCGAGTTTAGACTCGGCAATGGCATCTTGCATAGCTTTCTGGCGACGAGCCAAAGCCTTGTCGGCATCGACGAGGAAGAACATCTCGAATTCGTAGGTTCCGTCAGGGTTTTGCTTCATTACAGTTAATGATTCCTGCAGTTCGCCTTTGATTTCTTTCTGAGTGAGGCGCTCGTAGGTGGCGTAGAAGCGAGAGAATTCTGGATCGTTTTCAGTATCGATTTCGTTGCCGTATTGGTCAAGCACGCTGCGTCCCTTCACCTGAGACACTGCTTTAGATGCATATTCCGACATGGCTGAACTGAGGCACATCTGGCGGCCATTGTTCTTTGACTTGGAGCGTCCTGTGCCAATCTGCTCGGCAGCCCCGAGCTCCATCTTTGCGAAGTGCTTGTAGAGTGCATCTTGGAGAGGAAGGCTTCCCATGATTTCATAGCCTTTCTTCTTGAGGTCTTTGGCACGGTCTTTTGCATTCTTATTGCACATTTTCTCCTGCTTGGGAGTGAGAGCCTGCTGAGCGATAGCAGCAGGGGCGATCAGGCATAGCGCCATGATAAACATGATGATCTTTTTCATTTGGTTAATGTATTTATGGTTTTTGTGTATTGAGTTTTAGTATCGAGTAGCGCGTTCTGAAATGTTAAAATTTATATATTTGACTTTAAAAACTTGAATTGGTTTATTCTACTTCAAAATTCTTGTCGCCTGCGGTGCGGACGCACAATAACTTATTGTTCGACAAGTCTTGAATTTGCTTTAATACGCAAATTTACGAAAAAAATGACTGATATGCAATTTTTATGGAATTTTTTATAAAAAAACAACTATTTTTTTAAGAAAAGTGCAGTACTCAATT
>CAZGJH010000225.1:0-2937 GCA_964525735.1 uncultured Sangeribacter sp. | reverse complement strand
ACTGAAAACCTGACGGGTGCTTTTGTGGGCGCCTGAAGACGCCTCACGGGACTAAGATTCGGCGTGCTACGGGGGGCCGGGTGCTTCTGGCTGCAGGTGCTACGGGGAGGCGCGGGGGCGCGCCTCATCCCAGTCAGCATTAAACTTATTGGCGGAATTGTGTGTTTATGAAAAAAGTGTTAATTTTGCGTCCGAGTTGTTTTTGTCCTTCTTTTACCTGGCTGCCGGGCGATGTGCCCGGGGAAGATGGGGGAGGAGGGGACGCAAACCAATATTTTAACGAGATGAAAAATCTGGTAATCGTCGAATCGCCCGCCAAGGCGAAAACCATTGAAAAATTCCTCGGCAAGGACTTCACTGTCATGTCGAGCTATGGCCATATACGCGATCTCCATAAGCATGGGTTCAGCATAGATGTGGATGATGACTTCACTCCTCTTTATGAAATACCCGATGATAAGAAGGAGCTTGTAAAGAAACTGAAGAAGGCGGCCTCCGAGGCCGACGTGATCTGGCTCGCTTCCGATGAAGACCGCGAGGGAGAGGCTATCGCGTGGCATCTTGCCGAAGTGCTTAAACTGGATCCCGCCACTACCAAACGTATTGTGTTTCACGAGATAACGAAACCTGCCATACTTGCCGCAATCGAAAATCCGAGAACAATCGATATAGATCGCGTCAATGCTCAGCAGGCGCGTCGTGTGCTCGACCGTATCGTGGGGTTCGAGCTCAGTCCGGTGCTCTGGAAGAAGATCAAGCCGTCGCTGAGCGCGGGGCGCGTGCAGAGTGTGGCCGTGCGCCTTATCTGCGAGCGCGAGGAGGAGATCGCGGCTTTCACGCCCGAGACGTTCTATCGTGTGAACGCTCTCTTCAATCTCGATGGCGACGCCCGCGAGGTGAAGGGTGAGCTCTCGCGCCGTTTGGCTACGGCCGACGAGGCCCGCGAGCTGCTGAAGAAGTGTGCCAAGGCTACTTTCTCTGTAGCCGACGTGAGCGTGAAGCCGCTGAAGCGTTCGCCGTATCCTCCGTTTACTACCTCGACGCTTCAGCAGGAGGTGTCGCGCAAGCTCGGATTTTCTGTGAATCAGACTATGGTGCTCGCGCAGAAGCTTTACGAGGATGGTAAGATCACGTATATGCGTACCGACTCCACCAACCTCTCCGAGATGGCCCTGCGCGATATCTCCAACGAGATAAAGGGTTCACTGGGTGAGAATTACCTGAAGATACGCCATTATCATACCCACTCTAAGGGGGCGCAGGAGGCTCACGAGGCTATCCGCCCGACTTACATTTCTAATCGCACGATCGAGGGCACGGCGGCCGAGCAGAAGCTTTACGAGTTGATATGGAAACGTGCGGTGGCTTCGCAGATGGCCGACGCCGAGATCGAGAAGACGAGCGTGGATATCGCCATCTCCGGCGTGCCCGAGGAGACTTTCAAGGCCGAGGGTGAGGTGGTGAAATTCGAGGGCTTCCTGAAAGTGTGGAAGACCGAGAATGTGCGTCAGCAGGAATTCGTGGAGCTGCCCAAGATGACGGTGGGCGACGTGCTGACAGCGGATGAAATCACAGCCACTGAGCGTTTTACGCAGGCTCCGGCCCGCTATACGGAGGCTTCGCTGGTGAAGAAGATGGAGGATCTGGGCATAGGCCGACCCTCCACTTACGCTCCGACAATCTCCACGATCCAGGCGCGCGACTATGTGAAGCGCGGCGAGAAGGAGGGCGTGAAGAGAGAGTATGAGGTGATTCGCCTGAAGAAGGGTAAGATTACCGACTCGAAGCTCACCGAAAGCACCGGCAGCGAGAAGGGACGCCTCGTGCCTACCGACGTAGGTATGGTGGTGAACACTTTCCTTACAGAGTATTTCCCAGATATA
The DNA here is from genome assembly GCA_964525735.1 of uncultured Sangeribacter sp. Classification (GTDB taxonomy): domain Bacteria; phylum Bacteroidota; class Bacteroidia; order Bacteroidales; family Muribaculaceae; genus Lepagella. Next base: position 1,054 of record CAZGJH010000225.1, on the reverse strand, counting down.
CTTGATTATAACTTCACTGCTAAGGTAGAGGAGAAATTCGACGATATCGCCGAGGGTAAGCTCGGCTGGAAGAATGAGATTTCCGACTTCTACGGCGGTTTTCATCCATCGATCGAGAAGACCAACGCCATGCGCCTTGAGCATAAGGTGGGCGAGCGCGTGTTGGGCACGGATCCCGAGTCGGGTCGGCCGGTGTCGGTGAAGATCGGCCGGTTCGGACCGGTGGTGCAGATCGGCAAGGCCGAGGATGAGGAGAAGCCGCTCTTTGCCAGTCTATTGGCCGACCAGAGCGTGGCCACGATCACTCTGGAGGAGGCTCTGAAACTGTTTGAGCTTCCGCGCACTGTGGGCGAGTATGAGGGTGAGAAGGTTACGGCTGCTATCGGCCGCTTCGGGCCTTATATCAAGTATGGCAAGCAGTTTGTTTCGATTCCGAAAGACCTTACGCCTCAGGGCATTACGATTGAGGAAGCTATCGAGCTGATCCAGAAGAAACAGGAGGAGGAAGCCAACCGCCTGATAAAGACTTTCGACGAGATGCCGGGGCTGGAGGTATTGAACGGCCGATATGGCCCGTACTTAGCGTATAAGCCGGAGGGGGCGAAGAAGGCTGTGAATTATAAGATACCGAAGGGTACGGATGCGGCGACGTTGAGCCTTGAGGAGGCGAAGAAGCTGATGGAGCAGCAGGATGCGGCTCCGAAGAAGACTACGAAACGCAGGAGTTCTAAATAAAAATGCTCAGGGGGATGCAAAATTAAATTTTGCATCCCCCTGAGCATTTTCGACACGGAGGCGTCTGAAGACGCCTCACAGAACCAAGACTCTGGGGCGGAGGCCTCCAGGATTACGATCCTATCATGTCGAGGTAGATTTCGAGGGCGGAGCGGATATCGGCGGAGGAGGGGAGGCAGTCGATGAGGGGGTCGCCGACGGCGGTGAGGAGGGTGAAGTTGGGTTGGCCGGCTGTGGCGTTCTTCTTGTCGTGGGCCATGAGCTCCATGAGGCGCGGGATGTCGGTGCAGGTTACGCCGGTAGAGGGGTAGTAGGCCTT
>CAZGJH010000224.1:0-2948 GCA_964525735.1 uncultured Sangeribacter sp. | reverse complement strand
AAAGATAAGTAATTTATTTTGAATATGCAAATGGAATTGGAAGATGTCAGGTGTCGGAGGTGTCAGGTTTCAGGTTTCAGAGGTTTCAGGTATGGAGTGCCGGCTTCAGTTGTCGGCATTGAGAGTAGATAGGATGCTCCGCATCCGTCGCCGTCTTTTGGTAACTAAAGAAGAGATTTGGCAGTGTTGGCACTCATAAAGTTACCGAAAGCCAGCTCACGTGCAGGGGACTGCGCTATCTACATTCCCTGACAACTGACAACTGACACCTTCACACCTGCCTCCTACTTCTCTTGGCGGTATTTATATATGGCGATCGCCGCCAGGGGGGCGGCGATGCAGGCTATTATTATGTATTCTACCATTATCTTTCTGCGCGCATGGGGTTGGAAAGGAAATCTTCGTAGGAGAGGCGGATGCCGTCGGAGAGGTCGGTCTTGTATGTCCAACCTAATTTGGTGGCTTTGCTTACGTCAAGCAGCTTTCTTGGAGTACCATTAGGGCGAGTGGTATCCCAGAGGATTTTACCTTCGTAGCCAACAATTGAAGCTACCAATTCTGTGAGTTCTTTTATTGTGAGTTCCTTTCCAGTACCGGCATTTACAGTCTCATTGCCGCTGTAGTTATTCATAAGGAATACGCAGAGATTAGCCAAGTCATCTACGTAGAGGAATTCGCGCAAAGGACTTCCATCGCCCCAACAGGTCACTTCTGTCAGTCCTGCTTCTTTTGCTTCGTGGAAACGGCGGATAAGGGCTGGAAGGACATGTGAGTGTTCGGGATGATAATTATCATTTGGACCGTAAAGATTCGTAGGCATTACAGAAATATAATCTGTTCCGTATTGGCGGTTCAGGTACTCTCAGTATTTAAGGCCGGAAATCTTGGCGAGAGCGTATGCTTCGTTTGTCTTTTCAAGTTCCGAGGTCAGCAAGCAGGACTCTGGCATAGGTTGCGGTGCCATACGCGGATAGATGCAGGAAGAACCAAGGAATTCCAGTTTCTTGCAGCCATTCTTCCAAGCCGCATTGATTACGTTCATCTCGAGCATCATGTTGTCGTACATGAAATCGGCGAGATGCTCGGAATTAGCTATGATACCGCCTACTTTTGCCGCAGCCAGGAATACGTATTCTGGTTTTTCTTCTGCGAAGAAGTCATTTACGGCTTGCTGATTAATCAAGTCTAACTCAGAATGAGTTCTTGTAATGATATTGTTATAGCCTTGTCTTTTTAATTCTCTCACAATAGCAGATCCTACCATACCACGGTGACCCGCAACATATATTTTTGAATTTTTTTCCATTGTTTGTCTTTTTTAAGTTACTAAAGACGCGCGCAAACGCATCGAGGACGATGCTTACTACCCTTTTTAGTCTCTTCTTCTTATTTTGATTGGAATTGCGAAGTCGGGGATTTGGTCGACTACCAAGAGCAGGTGTCCGCCACCTCCGGCTCCGAGCATTTTCCAAGCCAGGGCGTATGGCTTGACCTTGTTGATCCATTCTTGAACTCCTGGCTGCATCATGGCTGGGAACATTGCGATTTGGGCGTTGAAGGAGTCGCGGAATGCATCTGCGAACGCATTCAGATCCTTTGCCATAATGGCATCCCAACAACGGGCAGCCGCATCAGTCAGATCCTTAACCTTTACTGGAGTTATGTCTTTGCCATCTACTACGGAGCAACCGGGTCTACGTGGGAACATCGGGACAACGCAGAGATGGTTTTCGAGCCAAGAGAGGATGTCCTCATCGTGGATGGTTTCTATCTTTTCAGGCCAGTAATGACCGTCATAGTAATGGCGAGATAGGCCTGATGTGCAGATTCCTATTGCATCCTGAGCTCCTGATACATGACCTTCGTTTTCTGGGTCGTTTTCAAAACAGAAAAGGAGACGAGCGAGCATCTCCTCATTATATGCAGGGAGTTCGTAGGGCCAGATTTTCTTTGCAGCGTTCCGTGTGGAAGTTGACATTCCCCCTCGTTCCATGAACTCATGAGTAGGTTCGATGGAGGCAGTAATTGCCCAACCCGCACCAAACTTAGACACATAAGGTTGATCAATCCAAGTGCCTGCTAAATCCACTCGATAGGGTAAATGGGATTTGCAAGAGTCAAGAGTTAAATCTGAATCCTCTGCATAGGTATCATTCAGCACGAGGTATTGAATACCGCGAGAAGTGCAAAACTTACGCTTGGCTTCGTTGCCGCCATCAGAATTGACAACTAATATGTCTGGTTTAATCAGCTCTATCGTCTCTTCGAAATCTAGGATGCCGGAGCCAGAGTTGATGAAGGCATCTTTGACGTGGCGGACGGCTTTTGCCATGTAGAGGCGTTCCTGTTCGGAAGCCACTGGTTTGCGGCCTTTCAGTTGCTCGAAATTGGCATCGGAGCCGATGCCTACGTACAAATCTCCATACTTGGCCGCCTTCTTCAAAAAGGACACATGACCAGAATTGAGAAGATCGAAAAAGCCGGTAACTAATACCTTTTTAGACATAAGGACAGAAGGACAAAAGGAGCAAAAGCTTATTTCACGATTCCTTTTTCGAGGTATTCTTCGAGGTTGAGGCGGACTTTTTCGCCAGCGCGTTCTACGGCTACTTTGGCCATGTCTGCATCGACCATGAGGTTGACGAGCTGCTCGAAGGAGGTCTTCTTGGTTGGATCCCAACCGAGTTTCTGTTTTGCCTTTGTCGGGTCGCCCCAGAGATTCACTACGTCTGTCGGACGATAGAAATCGGGTGATACCTCAATAACAACCTTGCCAGTTGCCTTGTCAATGCCTTTTTCGTTCACACCTTCTCCTTCAAACTCCAGTTCGATGCCAGCACGACGGAAAGCATAGATACAGAATTCGCGTACTGAATGCTGTTCGCCAGTTGCTATCACATAGTCATCTGGTTCTGGTTGCTGGAGGATCAACCACATGCACTCTACAT
>CAZGJH010000223.1:0-2962 GCA_964525735.1 uncultured Sangeribacter sp. | reverse complement strand
CGGGCGAGGCCGTCGTGGAACGGTTTTGCCTGATCGAATTTTTCTTTGAAGGGGGCTTTGCCGGAGGAGTCGATGTAGCTCCATTTTCCTTTGGCTCCGGTGCGCACGGCAGCGAGGCCTTCGCTGAATGGTTCAGCCTGGGCGTATTTGGGCGCGATCACGAAGGCACCGCTTTCGTCGACGTAGCCCTCTTTGTCGGCTTCGCGGCTGGGTGTGAGGCCGTCGGCGGGTTGCTCCTGCGTGGGAGTCGGGGCCGACGGTTCGGCTACGGGTTTGCCTTCGCGGTCGATGTAGAAGGTCTGGCCGTTTTTCACCACCATTGCGACGCCGTCGGAGAAGTCGAAGGCTTTTTCGAATTGGCGATCGATCACGTAGCGGCCTTCGCGGTTGATGTAGCCGTAGAGGTCGTCTTCCATCACGGCTGCCAGACCGTCGACGAAATCGCCGGCTGCCTGGAAACGGGGCACGATGGCGAACGCGCCGGTTTTGTCGATGTAGCCGCGTTGCCATTCGATTTTGACGACGGCGAGGTCTTCGTGAAAGTCGCGTGCGTCATGAAAACTGGGAGCGATGACGTATTGCCCGCTCTTGTCGATAAATCCCCACAATAATTCCTTTGCCATATGCTTGCTGATTAAATAAGCTATTGATAAATAAGATAAGCTAATGCTTTTCCCGCAGCGAATTGAGGCTGCAAGATAGAACTTGAACGTTTTTAACGCGAGCCTGGTTCAGAGGGCACACGAGGCGCTATATAAAAATTTTTATATATAAAAAAATTTATATATCTTTGAGCCAAACTTTTGAGATACTCACAGAAGATAATACTTGAAGAATTGAATATGAACGCATTGAAAAGCATACTTAGGATGGCATTCGGCCTGGTGGCAGGTATTTTGCTCGGTTTGGGGGGTGCCGGGATTGTGATTTGCCTGTTTACGGGGCAGTCGTTCAGCACGTATCTCGGTAAGTTCGGCAATATCGATTTCCTGGAGATGGTGGCTGTGATAGGTGTGGCTTTGATAGCCGCTGTGGTGGGTTTCTTCGTGGCTGTAATAGCGCATGAGGCGGGACACCTCGTCGGCGGTCTGCTGACTGGTTACCGACTCGTTTCGTTCCGCATCTTTAATTATACGCTGCTGAAGGTAGACGGTAAATGGTGCGTGAAACGCTTTGCGATAGCCGGGACGGGTGGACAGTGCATTCTCGCGCCGCCTGAACTGCCGGTGGAGAAGATTCCGACGGCGTGGTATAATTTAGGTGGGATCCTGGCCAATCTGTTGTTGCTCATTATTGGCGTGGGGTATCTGTTTGCGGTGAGCAATCCGTTTTGGAAAGAGGCGATATGGGTTTTTATTCTGGTGGATGTAGTGCTGATGTTTATGAATGGTATTCCGATGAGTATCAATACTGTAGGCAACGATGCGTATAATCAGGGGCTTTTAGGTAAAGACCTTGAGAGCAAGCGGGCTCTGATGGCTCAGTTGCGCGCAAATGCATTGATTCAGGAAGGCGTCAGACCTAAGGATTTGCCTGCTGAGTTATTCGTGACGAGCGAACTTGCTGAGGCGGATTATCGCAACGGTCTGAAGGTATATATGCCGATGGCTCGCGCCTCAAAGCTCTTGGATGAAGGGGATGTGGAGGGGGCTCGCAGGGCTTTTGAGGAGCTATACAAGCACCGGCTTGTAATCATGCCTTTGTACGTCAAAGAGATAGAGTGTGAGTTGGTGTATCTGCGTCTCTTGACGGGCGATAAGGAGGGCGCGGAGGAGCTGCTCACCAAGGAGTTGCGTCAGTATCTTGAAACGTATCGCAAAGTGATGTCGTCGAAGGAGCGCACGCTTTGTGCTGTGGCGCTCCTTCTGGAAAACGATCGTGCGAAGGCTGAGAAGATCTATCAGGATCTTCTCTCACGTCGCGACACCTACCTGCTCCAGGGTGAAATCGCGAGCGATCTCGCCCTCCTCCAATCGCTCCTCACGGAGCGTTAACACGGCTCAGGATAGCGCGTCATTGCGGAAAGATTAGAAGAGGATACCGTTGACGGGGATATGGGCTCCGAGCACTGTAAGGGAATTGGCTACGGCATAGGATAGAATACGGTTGCGTGTGTCAATAGCCTGCTGGCGATTGGCATCGAAATTGGCACAAATAGTCGGGTCAATGAGCTGCAAGGCTGCCCCGTGCATGATGTCGCCTACAAAGAAAAGATCCCCAAGAAGATAAGCGGTATGGCCAGGAGTGTGTCCCTTGGCTGAAATAGGCAATATGTTGAAGGGCAGTATATCACCGGAATTGAACACTACTGTTTTTCCTACGTAAGCTTTGTCGATTAGAGCCGCTGTTTCGGCCATTGTCTGACGCATGAAATTCAATTCGTCGCCGGGGATGTAGAGGGTGGCGGAAGGGAATTCGGGGTTGCCTTTGTCGTCGAGCAGACCGCCGATATGGTCGAAATGAGCGTGGGTCAAGAAGATCGCCTTTACCTCATCGGGAGCGATGTTGAGGGCTTTGAGGCGTTCGAGCGTCTTTCCGCCTTTCGAAGCTGGCAAACCGGTGTCGAACATTACAAAGCCGTCAGGAGTGCGGACTACGAAACAGTTCATCGCTGTAGGCACTTTGCCATCGGAAGCCATAGCATCTACCTTGGCTTTGTCGGCATCGTTGACGCCATAGTAGAGCGACGCTGGCTGAAATGTCTTGTCGGCGCTATTGATTGAGAATACTTCGTAACCACCTTCCGTAAAACGGAAAGTGCCTTCGGGCGTAGCCGCTCCCTCACGAGCAAAGACAGCTCCGACTGGATTAGCACGCCAATTGCTTTGAGCTGAAGAATTGTTGTTTTGAGTCATCATAGAATTTGTTTGTGCCATCGATAAGTTGCCGCCTGCCATAAAGAGCAGCGCATTGATCCCGATCGTGGCCATTATAAACAGTTTTTTCATAAGCCGCAATATCT
>CAZGJH010000222.1:0-2966 GCA_964525735.1 uncultured Sangeribacter sp. | reverse complement strand
TGGGAATAATAATATTACTTCGGAGAATTCTTTGTGGTTTCATGGTTTATGTCTACTTTTGTGGCAAGATAACTCTGTGGCAAGCTAAATTTACGGCAAGCTAAATTTACTGCAAGCTAACTCTGATTACCCAAACCATGAAATTATGTTGAAAAAGATTCTCTACGCTCCCATCGCGGTAATGGCCGTGGGTTGCGCTTCAAATTCCGGCAACAGCGGCTCGCAAGCTATACCTTACGACGCCGACCTGGAGGCACAGGTAAAGAAAATCGTAGCTGGCCTTACGCTTGAGCAGAAAGTGGGCCAGATGTGCGAAGTGACTATCGACGAGGTGCTCTGCGACTCGCTGGTGAATGGCTCCGTGGCCCTCGATCCCGCGAAGCTCCAGAAGGTGATAGCCGATTATCAGGTGGGCTCCGTGCTCAATGTGCCGATGGGGCGCGCACAGACCCCGGAGACCTGGTGCCGCATCATCTCCGGCATCCAGGAAGCCTCCATGAAAGATATCGGTGTGCCCGACATCTACGGCGTCGACCAGAACCATGGCTCCACTTACACCATGGGTGGCACTCTCTTCCCCCAGGAAATCAATATGGCTGCCTCGCTCAATCGCCAGCTCGTGCGCGAGGGAGCGAAGGTCACTGCCTATGAGGCCCGCGCTTGCAATATCCCTTGGGTCTACAACCCGGTGATGGACCTTGGTCGCACCCCCGAATGGAGCCGCATCTGGGAAAGCTTCGGCGAAGACCCCTACATCAACGGCGCGATGGCCGTGGAGATGGTGCGCGGCTATCAGGGCGACGACAACAATCACCTCGGTCCGCAGAATGTGGCGGCATGCCTGAAGCATTATATGGCTTACGGCAACCCTACCTCCGGACAGGATCGCACACCTGCCATTATCAATCCGATGGATCTGCGCGAGAAATATTTCGCGCCGTATAAGGCTGCCATTCAGGCCGGTGCACTGTCGGTGATGGTAAACTCCGCCCTCATCAACGGCGTGCCGATGCACATAAACCATGAGTTGCTCACCGTATGGCTCAAGGATCAGCTCGGCTGGGACGGCATGATCGTGACCGACTGGGCCGACATTCACAATGTGTGGAAACGCGACCGTGTGGCGGCCAATTACAAAGAGGCTATCGAGAAATCGATCAACGCCGGCATCGACATGTCGATGACCCCCTACGACGTGGAATTCTGCACGCTGCTCAAGGAGCTCGTCGACGAAGGGAAGGTGCCCATGAGCCGTATCGACGACGCCGTGAGCCGTATCATCCGTCTGAAACTTCGTCTCGGACTCTTCGACACCCCCAACACCAATTATAAGGATTACCCCCTCTTCGCCTCGAAAGACTTCTCCGACAAGGCTCTCGAAATGGCCGTGCAGAGCGAGATTCTGCTCAAAAACGACAACGGCGTATTGCCTCTCGCGCAGGGGAAGCGCATACTCGTCACCGGCCCGAATGCCAATTCGATGCGCGCGCTCAACGGCGGATGGTCGTACACCTGGCAGGGATCTAACGATCCGGTTTTCCATCAGCAGTATAACACTATCTTCGAGGCCATGTGCAACGAGTTTGGCGCGGCCAACGTGACTCTCGAGCAGGGTATGGATTATGTGGAAGATTACGGACAGTGGCAGAAGGAGACCAACCTGCGTATCGATCGCGCCGTGGCAGCTGCTTCACGCGCCGACGTGATCGTGGCTTGCGTAGGCGAGAACTCTTATTGCGAGACGCCGGGCAACCTCACCGACCTCACTCTCTCCGAGAATCAGCGCAACCTCGTGAAGGCTCTCGCCCGCACCGGCAAACCGATTGTGCTCGTGATCAACGGCGGCAGGCCCCGCATTGTGCGCGAGATCGAACCGCTCGTGGCGGCTGTAGTCGACGTGCTTCTCCCCGGCAACTATGGCGGCGACGCTCTTGCTCTGCTCCTCTCGGGCAAACGCAATTTCAGCGCGAAGCTCCCCTACACTTATCCGAAGTGGACCAACGCCCTGACCACCTACGATCATAAGCCGAGCGAATCGGTGGCCACGATGGAGGGCGCTTACAATTATGCGGCCGACATCGACGTGCAGTGGCCTTTCGGCTACGGAATCAGTTACACCACCTACGAATATTCCGACCTCAAGGTAGACAAGACCGACTTCACGGCCGACGACACTCTGAAGGTTACGGTGAAGGTAAAGAATACCGGCGAGCGCGAAGGCATGGAGCCGGTGATTCTCTTCTCTTCCGACCTTGTGGCATCTGTGACGCCCGACGTGCTCCGTGTGAGGGATTTCGACAAGATCTCGCTGAAGCCCGGCGAGAGCAAGACTGTAGAATTCTCGCTCCCGGCCAGCGACCTCGCTTTCGTAAACTACGACAATCGCTGGACACTTGAAGCCGGCGAATTCGAGCTCATCGTAGCCGATCAGAAAGTCAAGATAAATTGCACCAAGACCAAAGTCTGGGACACTCCCAACATCTGATTCGTAGCGAAACAAATAAAGCCCCCGATGCTCGGAAGCGTCGGGGGCTTTTGTGCTTATTCATTATTTGGCTTTCAGGTATTCGTCGATGGCTTTGGCGGCTTTGCGGCCGGCTCCCATGGCGAGAATCACTGTGGCTGCGCCCGTCACGGCATCGCCTCCGGCAAACACTCCGGGGCGGGTGGTGCGGCCGTCCTCGTCGGCCACGATGCAGCCACGGCGGGTAGTGTCGAGACCTTTGGTGGTAGATTTGATCAGAGGATTGGGACTCGTGCCCAAGGCCATGATCACCACGTCGCAATCGATCGTGAAGTTGCTACCCTCCTTCACGATGGGTGAGCGGCGCCCGCTCTCGTCGGGTTCGCCAAGCTCCATCTGCACACATTCGAGCCCTGTCACCCAGCCCTTGTCGTCGCCGATCACGCGCACGGGATTGGTGAGCATCCTGAATTCGATACCCTCCTGCTTGGCATGGTGCACC
>CAZGJH010000221.1:0-2968 GCA_964525735.1 uncultured Sangeribacter sp. | reverse complement strand
CATAATGTAATTGTTTGTGACAAGGGGAGATTTGCTGAGGAGTTTCCTACAGAGATAATAAACTCACCCGGTTCCAACACAAAACAATGTTGCGAAAGATCATAGAAAGAGAAAGCCTCGCTATCGAGCATGACACTCACACGACGGCTCTCACCGGGCTTGAGCTTTAACTTCTCGAACCCCTTAAGTTCCTTTACCGGTCGTGGTGCGGACGCCTCGACATCGCTTACGTATACCTGAGCCACTTCCGACGCCTCACGCTTGCCCGTATTGGTGAGCGTGAACGATACCTCAACACTATCCTCTCCCATCTTCTGCAACTGCAAATCGGAGAAATCGAAGGTGGAATAACTCAAACCGTAGCCAAAGGGATAAAGAGGCTGGCGATTGTCGCGATTGTAGCCTCTATAGCCTCCAAATATACCCTCCTTATACTCCACATGCGCACACTCCTTACTCTCCGTTGAGCGCACCTTCGTGCGGTTAGGATAATAATTGCCAGCTGCGGGGTTTTCGGCAAGAATACGATCGTAAGTGATTGGAAGCTTACCCGATGGTGATATGCGTCCTGTAAGAATCTCGGCCAATGCCGTGCCACCCTCCTGACCGGGATACCAGGCCATCAGCAATGCTTTGGCCGAGGCGCCCCAGCGGGTCAAATCTACTGCGCCACCACTGTTGAGCACTACGACGAGGTTGGGACACAGCTCAGCAAGACTGCATATGAATTGCTCCTCATACTCAGGCAACGCGAAAGGACGATCGAAACCCTCACCCTCTGTATCACCATTAAAGCCGGTGCAATACACCACATTATCCACCCTCTTCAAAGCCTTCTCCAAGCTTTCTCGATCAAGACGTGTCAAGTTGAGTGCAACCTTTGCGCCCCCGCTTGCATCAAAGTAATCAAGACGCATCTTATAACGCTCACCCTTCTTTACAGGGTAGCTTACGACACGCTCGCTATAGGAATGATTGCCCCAATGGGCCGCCACCACCGAATCGTTGATCGAAAGTCGGTAGCCATCGTCACCACCCACACCGATTTTCAACATCTCATCGCGCGAAGGGAAATAATAACCCTCCCACGTCGCTGAGAAGCCATCGGTAGGGAATCCCTCGGCAGGAGCGCCGTAACCGTAGTCGAAGTTTACCGCCTCATCGATTCTCTCCATAGCCGGGGTGCCCTCGAATTTCTGATTCTTGAAGTATCGGCCGGTCAGTCCCCTATGAGTCATGGTAGAATCTGAGAAAATTTCACTGAGAATATCGGCGTATATAGCGGTTTCAGGCAGAAATGAAGCTTTGCGCGACATAGCCGGAAGAGCCCTCGACAAAGGGCTGATGGCGAAGGGATAGACAGCGCCGCTACCACCACCCGATACTATTGTGTCGGCGTTGGTGCCCAATACTACAGTGCGCCCTTTGAGGGGAAGAATATCCCCTTCATTCTTGAGCAGCACAATCCCCTCACGCGCCGCATTGAGAGCCGTGAGGCGCGACGGTTCATAATCAAGCGGAATGGCTGTGTCTTTATTATCGGCGCGGTCGAGCAGACCGAATGCCGAAAAGGTTTGGAGCATATGCTCCACCTTACGGTCGATTTCCTTTTCCGACACCCGCCCCTCGGCTATTGCGGCACGCAAAAGAGAGTCGGTGAAAAATACCCCCTTCGGCATCTCAAGGTCAAGACCGGAATTGGCGGCACCGACTGTAGAATACACCGATGTCCAGTCGCTCATCAATAAGCCGTCGAAACCCCAGGCATCACGCAACACATCGGTGTTCAGCCAACGGTTTTCAGTAGCATGCACACCGTTGAGAAGGTTGTAGCTGTTCATCACCGCACCTACACCGGCTTTCTGCACAGCTTTACGGAATGCCGGGAAATAGATCTCATTCAACGTGCGCTCATCCACATCACTGCTGGCATGGTGGCGACTCCACTCCTGATTGTTTGCCGCGAAATGCTTCACTGTAGAGATCACCCCACGCGACTGCACACCCGAGATATACTCGCACGCAATTTCAGAAGTAAGGAATGGATCCTCACCCATATACTCGAAATTACGTCCACAAAGAGGTGAACGGTAGATATTCACGCCCGGACCGAGCAGGATTCCCACTCCGCGAGCTCGCGCGTCGTCGCCTAAGCTCTCGCCATAGCGGAAGATGGCATCGCGGTTCCAAGTGGCGGCAGCCAGGAGCCCGCAAGGATAGAGTGTGCTATGCTTGCAATGGTTGCGAATACCCTGCGGCCCGTCGGCGAGAAGGATACGCGGTATGCCGAGGCGTTCGATCGGTCGCAGCGAGAATGAAGTTTCACCAGAGATATATGAGATTTTCTCGCCGAGAGTCATCTGGCTCACGAGCTCCTTTGCGCGTGCCTTATCGGCCTCGCTGATTGTCACCGCCGACGAGCCGAGGCTCCCTACGGTGCAGATTATTGCTATGAGTGCTTTCAGTTTCATATCTAAAGATAGAGTTTCGATCTGTGAGGTTGGTGGTTAGTTTATGGAGTTAATGGTTAATCTATAAGATTGAGCTTCAGTTTTTTGCCGTTCACAATCACGTCGAATTCGCCGGCTTCGAGCATACGCTTGCCATCGCCGTCGACGAAACTGAGGTCGCGCATAGGGTCGATGTTGAAAGTATACACTACCGTTTCTCCCGGCTCGATACGCTTCTTCTCGAAATGCTTCAGCTCGCGCTCCGGACGCGTGATGCTGCTGTAAGGATCGCTGACAAACCAGAGCACCGACTCATCGCCGGCCACAGAGCCAGTGTTGGTGACGGGCACCGACACCCGAATCTTGTCGCCGCGCTTGAAATCGCTATGTGAGGCTGTGAGCTCTCCATACTCGTAGGTGGTATAGCTCAGGCCATGACCGAATTCATACATCGGATTGCTCGTGATGTCTTGATAGAAGCCCTGATGATGGCGTCCGCTCTTGCGGCGGTTGTAGTA
>CAZGJH010000220.1:0-2979 GCA_964525735.1 uncultured Sangeribacter sp. | reverse complement strand
TAGAAACTAATAATAATACACAAGAAGGTGGTGAAAGCACACTAGAAACCACCAACAGCACACAAGAAAGTACACAGAAAAACAGAACAAGTACACAAGAAAAAATCTTAAATATATTACGAGAGAATCCGACATTATCTACTTCTGAGGTCGCGTCTAAACTTGGTACGACAAGAGACGGTATTAGAAAAGCATTGGAGAAACTGAATTTACTTCTTGCTGCGCAGATAGATTGCGTAGGGAGAGGGTAATTTTGCAGCTGGATTAGGTTTTTCGGCTGAATTTCTATCGGAATTTTGAAATGTGGCCGCGAATCACTAATTTTGCATCCGATTACCGATTTAGGACAAATCAAATTTTTTAACAAATGATTACAGAGCAACTGAAAATATCGTCTGTTGAGCGTCGCCGTAACTATCAGAGCCGTGGCAGCTATCGCTATAATTATAGCTTTAGCAATTACCGAAACGTGCTTTCACGATGGTCGGGGCGATATTGCAGTTGCATCAGTATGAGTTGATCAGCACTCTTCTATGTCAACAAGGAATATATCGGGAGGCCGTCGGAGGGCTTCCCGTTTTTTGTGCCACGTCGGGCACATCCTTGTTGATCCGGCATGGCACGCTTTACACTCAACGATAATTCTTCTTCGCCATGCCTGCTAACAAAAATGCACTTATAAGATACAAAACCATTGACCGGTGTCTGAGAAACAGATTCCGGAGATGGACACTGGACGACCTCGTGGAGGCCTGTTCAGACGCTCTATATGAGATGGAGGGTATCCTCAGAGGAGTATCCGTGAGGACCGTACAAGCCGATCTCCAGGTCATGAGGTCGGACAAACTCGGGTACAACGCACCGATCGAGGTATACGACGGGAAATTCTACAGATACGCCGATGACGACTACTCGATATCGGAAGCGCCGTTGACTACGGATATGTGTGAACTGTTGACACTTGCTGTAGAACGTCTCGATCAGTGCGATCTCGATGCCACACACGAGCTCGGCTCCATTCTCCTTGAAGTGAAGGAGAAACTACAGCATATGCTTGCTCTCGGCTGACCCTGAGCCCTCAAACGCGGAAAAAACTGCGCGATTGCGATGTGATTACGTCGGAAAGTAGTAACTTTGCAGATTTATCAAATCGCAACTACGATGAATCAAATCCAAATCAATCAGCGGGCCCTCGCCAATCAGCTGAGAGCCCGCGAAGTGCTCGCCGAATCCGGTGTCGCAAAGATCTGGAAAGCGGCTGGGTGTCGCGTCAATCTGATCGGTTCGCTACGCATGGGGCTCTTGGCTTCGCATCGCGACATCGACCTGCACGTCTACTCTTCGGGCATCACCACCGAAAGCAGCTTCGCGATAGCCGCGAAAATGGCCGCAAATCCGAAAGTGACGGAAATCAGATGTATCAACGGTCTACACACCGAGGAGCATTGCATCGCCTGGCACGTATTCTACCAAGCAAGACCCGATGAAATCTGGCAGTTTGACATCATTCACATCGAAGAAGGCACTAAATACGACGGTTATTTCGAGCGTATGGCCGACAGGATTGTAGAAGTAATGACCCCGAAGCAACGTGATACGATACTCCGCCTGAAGTTTGAAACCCCCTCCGGGAAAGACTATCACGGCGTAGAATACTACGAAGCTGTGATCGCCGACGGCATCACGCAGATGGCCGACTTCGAACAGTGGGTGACAGATCACCGAAAGAAACCGCCCTACTATTGGATTCCGTAGCGTACATTCTGACTCGCAATGGTTCAACTTGAACGTCCTGGAGAGAGCTGAACCAATAGTCGCCTCATTTGCAGAGCTCCAAAATTTCTCGAAAATTTTTCATAGAAAATTTGGTTTATATTATAAACCTTATTAACTTTGCACCCGAATTCAGGGCGGAATCGCGCGACCGCCCTTTTTTCAGACAAAAATGGTTTATATTATAAACCAAATGTAGAATCCAAAAAACTTCTGAATTATGGAAGATCGAAAACTTACTGAAAAGGAGAGCCTTGAAGTGATCACGGAGATGATTGCACGCACCAAACAGCGTTATCTCGGAAGCGGAAACATTCTCCTTATGTGGGGATACCTCGTGGTGCTGACCACGATCATCGTCTGGATACTCCTCGCCGTTACCCGTCAAAACGCGTGGAACTGGCTATGGTTTGCCATTCCCGTCATCGGCTTCCCCGCCACAATCGTGATGTCACGACGCGAGCAACGCGCCTCCGGCGCCGTCACTTACTCCGACCACGTCACATCGCGCCTCTGGACGATATTCGGTATCTCCGAAATCGTGCTTACCCTTCTCTGCCTCGGGTTCGCCCTCATCGGCCGGATTGACTGCTGGGGCGCGATGCTCGTATATTCGCTCCTCCTCGCTCCCGGAGCCGAGATCGCTCAAGGATTGATTATTAAGGAGAAAAGTCTCGTAGCGGGAGGCGTAATTGGTCTGGCCGTAGGATGCATTGCGTTGTGCTGCACCGTTGGCAGCATACCACTCGGAGCCAACTGGTTTATGCCCCTCTTCATTGCCGCGTGGATAGCGATGATGATCGTGCCAGGACACGTGCTCAACACTAAGGCTAAAGAGAGATGAAAGAATTGAATCCGCTTCTGCATTCGCAACTCCGGCTTGCCATAATGTCCATTCTCATGAATGTGGAAGAAGCAGATTTCGTCTATCTCAAGGAGAAAACCGAATCTACGGCCGGAAACCTCAGTGTACAGATTGATAAATTGTCTTCGGCTGGCTACATAACGGTGGTAAAAGGGATGTCGGGAAAACGACCCCGCACCACATGCGCAGTCACAAAAGCTGGTCAAAAGGCATTTGAGGAATACGTCGAAACGCTCAAAACCTACCTGAACCTCTGAACGCAATTCGCGAGCATAAAAATTGTAATTCCAGAAATTTTGCCTAATTTTGTAGCACAATACTAATCGAGGGATCTCCAGAAA
>CAZGJH010000219.1:0-3050 GCA_964525735.1 uncultured Sangeribacter sp. | reverse complement strand
AATTATCCATTTTTTACGGAACGTGCAAACTATTTCGCAAAAATTTTAAGGAATCAAATCCACAATAATTTTATCGGCTATCATTATGCCATCGCGCGTCAGGCTCAAATGCCCGTTTTGCAACCGCAGCAAACCTTCATCGATATATTTCTGCCCTCTCCTTAACAGCAAACTGCCATTTCTCTCACCAAACATTTTTTTTACCAAATCTAAATCAATTCCCTCTCTCATTCGCATTGAAAGCATGATCTTCTCCTCCAACAGCTCGGCATCAGAAAGAGTTTCCTCCTCAAAAAATGGCTTTAACCCATCCCCTGGAGTTCCTCCAAACCTTTTAAGATACTCCTTTATCTTCCACGGATTGCTTCGCCTTGCCCGATCGCCGTCGTAAGAATGTGCCGCCGGACCAAGCCCGATGTAGGGTGTGCCCAACCAATAACTGCGATTGTGCCCCGACTCGTAACCAGGCAGCGCATAGTTGGATATCTCATATTGCGTGTATCCCGCATCTCTGAGTCGCTCAGACAAAAGCGCAAAGAATCGGAGACTCTCCTCCTCCGAAGGCAATTCTATCACCCCCCTTTCATTAAGAATTGTGAGCGGTGTGCCCGATTCGAGCATCAATGAATAGGCCGACAAATGTTGGGGAGCAAGCGAAAGAGCTTTCTCAATGCTGTCCCTCCAACTTTCCTCCGTTTGGCCGGGCAACCCGAACATGAGGTCGATGCTCACATTATCGAAATATTTTTTGAGCAGCTTCACACTCTCCTCCGCCTTCAAAGAGTCGTGCCTGCGCTTTATGGCCTTCAACTCCGCGTCGGAGAAGGTCTGCACTCCCATGCTGACCCTGTTGACGCCGCTTCGTATCCAATCAAGACATTTCTCTACCGTCACATCTTCCGGATTCACCTCGATGGTCATCTCCTCCCACTCCCCTTTTTTCCCGGCTATCTCCCTTACTCCATCTGCAAGCCGTCGAAGCTGCTCGCCAGGCATCAGCGAGGGTGTTCCCCCTCCTATATATAATGTGGCGGCCTCTCCAATCATCTCCCCTCTCCTTTCGCGAAATTCCTCAAGAAGGGCCGTCACATAAGCCTCCCAATCGGCTGTCTGCGCGCCTCCGCTGAAAAAATCGCAATAAATGCACTTTGAGGCGCAAAAGGGCACATGAATATAGATTCCATACTTTTCCATATTGATTGATTGAGGGTTAAAGGTTCTGAAGAGGGGCCATCGACCACCAAAATCACCGCGAATTTACAAAATATTTTTAAAACAATGTTTTATAGCATATAAATTTTGTATCATTATTTAAGAAATTATTGCTAAATTGCATCGCTTTTCAGCCTAAAGGCATCCTCCGATGGCTCTCGGAGCCTCTCAAGTGGCTCTGACGACGTTGCTCGCCCGAAGAGTCGGGAGGAAAGGACAGCATCAGTGAAATCACCTAAAAATCTTATACAGAATGAAGATTTATAAGACCAACCAGATCAAAAACATTGCCCTTCTCGGATCTAAGGGCTCGGGAAAAACCACACTTGCGGAGTCTATGCTCTTCGAGTGTGGAGTTATAAAACGTCGCGGCACGGTTGCAGCTGGCAACACTGTCTCTGATTACTTCCCGGTTGAAAAGGAATATGGCTATTCTGTATTCTCTACAGTGTTCAACGCTGAATTCAATGGTAAAAAGCTCAACGTGATCGACTGCCCCGGTGCCGACGATTTCGTAGGCAATTCCTATACTGCTCTCGGTGTATGCGACACTGGAGTTATCGTCGTCGATGCCAACTACGGCGTGGAGGTCGGCACCCAGAACATCTTCCGCACCACCGCCAAACTCAAAAAGCCCGTTATCTTCGCGCTCAACCAGATCGATGGCGAGAAGGCCGACTACGACAACGTTATCGAGCAGCTTCGCGAACACTTCGGCCGCAAGGTCACTGTGATTCAGTATCCCCTCCAGTGCGGTCCCGGCTTCAACTCTATGATCGACGTGCTTCTCATGAAGAAGTATGAGTGGGGTCCCGAAGGTGGCGTGCCCACTATCTCCGAAATCCCGGCCGACCAGCTGGAGAAGGCTGAAGAGCTTCACAAGGAGCTCGTCGAGGCTGCTGCCGAAAACGATGAGTCGCTCATGGACAAGTATCTCGAAGAAGATCACCTCACCGAAGATGAAATGCGCGAAGGCATCCGCAAGGGTATGGTCAACCGCGACATCTTCCCCGTCTTCATCGTCAGCGCTCAGAAGGATATGGCCGTTCGCCGCATGATGGAATTCCTCGGCAACGTCTGCCCCTTCGTTTCTGATATGCCCGCTCCCGAAACAATCAATGGAGAGGCCGTGGAGCCCGATGCCAACGGTCCCCTTTCGGTATTCGTGTTCAAGACTTCCGTTGAGCCCCACATCGGCGAAGTTTCTTACTTCAAGGTGATGAGCGGCACTCTCAAGGCTGGCGACGACCTCGACAACGTTTCTCGCGGTGGCAAGGAGCGTCTCGCTCAGATCTTCACAGTTTGTGGCCAGATCCGTACTCCGATAGAGCAACTCGAAGCCGGCGATATAGGCGCTGCCGTGAAGCTGAAAGATGTGCGCACTGGCAATACTCTCGACGCCAAAGGTTGCGAATATCAGTTCGACTTCATCAAATATCCTCAGCCCAAGTTTATCCGCGCTATCCGTCCCCTCACTGAGAGCGACTCTGAGAAGCTCATGGGTATCCTCAACAGAATGCACGCCGAAGATCCCACATGGATCGTTGAGCAGAGCAAGGAGCTGAAGCAGACTCTCGTAAAGGGTCAGGGTGAATTCCACCTCCGCACTCTCAAATGGAGAATCGAGAACAACGAGAAACTCCCCATCGAATTCTTCGAGCCGAAGATTCCTTATCGTGAGACAATCACTAAGGCTGCCCGTGCCGATTATCGCCACAAGAAGCAGTCGGGCGGTGCCGGTCAGTTCGGCGAGGTGCATCTGATCATCGAGCCCTACACTGAGGGTATGCCCGAACCGGATACCTACAAGTTCGGCAATCAGGAGTTCAAGATGAACG
>CAZGJH010000218.1:0-3076 GCA_964525735.1 uncultured Sangeribacter sp. | reverse complement strand
ACCTCGCCGTTGGTATAGATGCGACGTTCGCGCCCTTCGAATCGCTCGGGATAGAGCACCCGCGTGCGAGAATTGGCAATCAATTTGGTGCCGTCGCTCAAGGTGAGCTCAGCGCGCCGGCCGGGAGCCACAATCATCTCCTGATAACCTGCCTCCTCGATCTGAGCCAATGTGGCGTGAGAAAGATCTACTGTAGGAGAGCTGAACCAGTTGAAGCCGATGCCCAACACAATGCACACACAAGCAGCGATACCGATGACGGCGCCAAACAGATGGCGACGGCGACGGCGTTTCATCATAGCCTCCTGCATCAATTTCTCTCTTACGAGGCTCTTGATGCGTGAGTTGTCGAACTCGTCAGGGCGGCAAGCGTCGAGCAATGATTCAAGACGCTGATCTTGGCGAATTGACTCTTCTGATGTGGTGTGTGACTGTTTTTCCATGATTGATGTTTGCCGTTTCTATTATCTAAGACGCATGCCGTTTAGAAATATATAGGTTTATTCAAAAAAATTTTTAAAAATTATTGAAAGCGAGATATAGCAGCAACACTGAGAGCAAATTTTTGCCTCCAGGGCCGAGAATCTTCTTGAGATGATTCATGGCGTAGCCCACGTGATAATTTACCGTAGCGAGCGAAACGCCGAGCATATTTACAATCTCGTTGTAAGGAAGCCGCTCAATTTTAGCCAGATAGAACACATGGCGGCATTTAGGCGGAAGCGATTCGATAACTTCGTTGAGGGCATCGAGTTGCTCGCGCGAGATGAGGGCCTGGTCGGGAGCTGTGAGCGTCGACATGGTGAAGTTTTCGAGATCATCGAGCGAGACATTGGCGGGCCGCCCCGAGAGATGACGAAGCACGGAGACCGCCTTGCGGTAGGTGATGGTGTAGAGATATGCCTGGAGAGATTCTATTTGGAGGAGACCTTTGCGGCGATTCCAGATTTCGACGAAGACATCGCTGACCACCTCTTCGGCATCTTCACGATTACCCACCACACCATATGCATAACGATAGAGCGCTCCTGAATAATGATCCATGAACGCGTCAAAGGCTCTTTCGTCGCCATTGATAATCCGGTATATGATGTTGGCCTCCATCTGGGGGGTTGAAAGTTAATTGTTCGGTAGGGAGAAGAGTTGGTTTTTATACTTCAAGCGCAAAATTAAATAGTTTGAAAATAACTTGCAATTTTTTCAGAAAAAAAATGGCCGGGAGCAGGGTATCGACTACCATCTCCCGGCTTATAGGAGATTCCTATAAACGAAGCGTGTTTACCTAAAACTATCTGATTACCTTAAATAAATCATTACCTGCTTTTATGAGATATACGCCAGGGGCGGAAGTAGAAAGATCAACGTTGTCGGCTTCGGCATAAAGCATGATCTTGCCACTGAGATTATATACCGTGACTTTTCCTGCCACTCCCTCTACGGCATAGACTCCTTCCGCTATCTTTACCAACGCCAGTTTAGAAGCAGCGTCGCAGACTACGCTTATCGCACCCGTGGCAACATCATCTTTTTTAATGGCGTAGGCCCCGGGAGTCATGTCGGCTTCACGAGGGTTGCCGAGCTGATCGAGTGTGAGATCGAGGTCGGCTGGCATACCCCAGTCGGCTACCGCCTCTGCTACCTGCTGGCCGGTTGCCCCCAAGACGAACACGGCGGGAGCTATTACATTGTCGGCGTTGATCGAATTCTCGCCGAAGATAGCTGCGTAGGTGCATTCGGAGCCATGAGTGTCGGTAGCGCCCCACTCTATCGTAGCATCTGCGGGAGCTATGAGTCTGCCCACATAATTGAAACCTCCGCTGACGAATTGGAAGTCGGCACCGATGGCGTCGCCTTTGAATTTGATAGCGGCGGTGGCGTCGTCGCCAGTGATGATGGAGTTGGCGATGCTGAGGTGGGCATTCTGGGTTGATACAATCTGAGCGTCGTCTTCAGCTGTGGCGGTGTTGCCGGCGATAGTGGAGTTGACGATGCGCAGTTCGCGGTGATGGGCAGAATCGTAACCGTTGAAGTAGATGGCCGCGCCGTCGCTGGCGGCTTTATTCCCGGTTATGGTAGAGTTGACGATATTGAGCGAATTACCGTGGCTCATGAAGATGGCGCCACCCAAGTTGTGATAGTTTGTGTTGTTTTTTACGACGCAGTTTTCGAGAGTCACGAGCCCTTTGTTTACGTCGTTGCTATTAATGCGGATGGCACCTCCACGATAGTTGGCTGAATTATTTGAGAAGATGCAATCTACGAATTTGACAGTGCTTCGGTAGATATAAGCGGCAGGGCCTCCATAAGTGCCTTGTGCCCAGTTGCTGTAGAAGCGACACCCTTTTACGAGCACATCGCCGCTGTTGTCGATAGCGAGGGCCGACATGTTGGTATCGGCTGCGTCGGCTGTGGTGTATACGCCGGTAAAGTCGATGTTTTCAACAACGATTGCGTTCGCGCTGTTGCCATTGACGGTGTTGGCCTGGAAGCGGATGAGGCGGGTGGCGTCGCCCTCGTCGGGGTTGTTGTTGCCGTCTTTGTCGCCGCTGAAAACAGTGCGCTCCCCTTCTGCATTGCCTATGAGAGTGGCGCCGGTAGCCACCTGGAACACGACAGTTGATTCAGAGAGGTTGTAGAGGCCGCCCTGGAAATAGTAGACGTCGCCATTGGCATTTGCAGCGGCTTGTGTGCGGAATTCGGCTACACCGAAAGCGTTGTCCCATGATGAGCCGTCTTTGGAGCCGGCGCCGTCGGGCGATACGTAATACTGGGCTGCAAACGACATTGCAGGAGCTGAAGCCATGGAGGCCAACAGGAGTAAAGATTTAAATTTCATTGATGAAACGATATTAGTTTAAAGTTCTCTACTTTCCAAGACGCACTCCCTCAAAATTTCTATAGGCGCTCCCCAAAAAAATTTTCACCGCCCTCGCCAACGCCTCTGATAATACTTCGGAGGTAGGTAGCAAGCGCTGTCCCCGCGCGCCAACCGAATCAAAAGCTAACTTAAATCGAATCGAAAGCTAACTTAAAGGGCTGCCGAAGAGTTTCAACTCTCTTCGGCAGCCCTTTCAAT
>CAZGJH010000217.1:1515-3100 GCA_964525735.1 uncultured Sangeribacter sp. | reverse complement strand
GATGATGTTGAGAAGATGAGATTTGTGGCTGAACATATTTTGGACTTTTGATTATGGGAAATAAGGTTGAGAAGATGATGTCGAAGATGATTGATGTAAATTCACCAATCATCTTCATCAATGACTATGACTTTGTCCGTGTTGACGATATCATAAGTCGTACTGTTGGCGATCACGCGACGATTGTTGAATGGAATCCCGGAACCGGAACAACCAACTTTAAGAACAAAGATGTGGCCGGAATGGGGGAAGAACAAGACCTTTACTCTTTCCTTTCTGAAAAATACAGAGAGCCATTTGGAGGCGATCAGTATCTGGTGTTGAAAGAGATTCATTCACAATATGACGATCCCAAAGTCACCACTCTCTTAGAGCTTATTGCCCAAAGAAGACTTTATGATCCGACATATAACACTACCATTATTATCGTTGACAGTCAAAGCACTACCCCTCCTGAAATCGAGAAATATCTTTCGCGCCTTGACATACCCTTCCCAGATGATACTGAGATAAAACGTCTTATCGATGAGCATATCGAAACCAACAACTACGATAAGAGTAAGTTTACGGAACGGGATGCCGAAAAACTGTTGCCTACCCTCAAAGGCCTCACAGCCTTTGAGATTGACCGTATGCTTGACCTCGCAATGTCGAACAACGGTACGCTAAGTGCAGAGGATAAAGAAATGATTCTTGTGCGCAAGAAACAGATGGTACGGAACTCCGGAGTGCTCGATCTTATTGACACTCCTGAGCGTATAGAAGACATCGGTGGCTTGGAGACACTTAAAAAGTATCTCAAAGAGAAGGCAAAAGTGATTGAGAAACTCACGGACGCCATAAAATTTGGTGTGAGTGTCCCGAAAGGTGTGTTTATTGTAGGTATGCCCGGGTGTGGAAAGTCGCTTTGTGCCAAAGCCACCTCTGCCCTTTTTGATGTGCCTCTCCTGAAAATGGATATGGGCAGCCTTATGGGTAAGTACTTGGGACAAAGCGAGGAGAATCTGCGCAAGGCTATCCGAATTGCCGAAGCAGCAGCCCCTTGTGTGTTGTGGATTGATGAAATCGAGAAAGGCTTTTCCGGAATCGGAGGGTCAAACGACTCAATGACTCGAATGTTCGGTTACTTCCTTTCCTGGCTACAGGATAAGACCAGTGGTGTCTACGTAATCGCCACTGCAAACAACGCTTCAAATCTTCCACCGGAACTTAAGCGTAAAGGTCGATTTGATGAGATCTTCTGCGTCAACCTTCCAAACGAAGATGAGAGAAAGAAGATTTTCGAGGTGCATGTCGCTAAGAAGAAGAAACGTGTAGCTGACTGGGAAAAAATTCAGAAAGATTACAAATTCAAAGATCTCATTGAAAAAACGAAAGGCTTTAACGGAGCAGATATCGAGGCTGTTGTAAACGAAGCGATGGAAAAATGCTTCCTTAAATCCTTAGAAAAGTATGATGGAGTAAACCCATCATTGGAAATAACCGAGCTCATTAAAATAGCGGGAGATACTATCAGTATCACAAAGTCGTGTAAGACTCAAATTGAAGATATGGAAAAAATTTTCAAAGAGAGTTCTTTCAAAGA
>CAZGJH010000217.1:0-1415 GCA_964525735.1 uncultured Sangeribacter sp. | reverse complement strand
TGGAACTTTTCCAAGACCTCTTTGGGGTCAGAGATCTGGTTATGGAAAGTGCTGAATTCTTCGTAGTCGCCGCATACGGAGTCGTCGATGAGATCTTTGTCGTAGAGGGTCTTCACGTAGGGGTAGAGATCCTCCTGACCGATATCGGAGACTGTGGCGGCAAAATAACCGGCTGAAAGTTCTGTCCATAACTTCTGCTCGGAAATTTTCTGTTCCATATCAATCAAGATATCGCGCATCGCCTCAATGGCCTCTTCCCTCTTCCGGCCTCCCTCTTGCCAAGCACGTATGAAGATGCCGAAAGCGCGATCCTGAACATCACGGCTTAATCCCTCCTCATATAAGAATGGCACGATTTTACTGATCTCGCCACCGGCAGCGTCGTAGAGTATGTTCGGGACATTTTCTAACAATTCGTCAGTATAGAGGAAATATTCATGGAGGTCGTAAGGCATACGCTCCATCTCCAAAAGCGTCTCCAGGGCCTTATCGCCACCCAATGCCCCCAACATCGCGAAGCTGTGGAGCATCGCGCTGTGGTCGTCTTCGGTAGTAGCATCTCCTTCTAATTCCCACTCTTTATAACCGCGTCCGAGCTCGTAACGAGCTATCGCACTGATATCATCGACGGCTTCGTCGTGCGGCAAAGCCATGATTCGATCGATCACCTCGTCAGGCAACGTCGAATAGTTTTCCGGATCGTAGAAAGCATCCTTTATAAACTCATGCTTCACATTCAGCTCCTCCGGAAATTCGGGATGCACGTATGTGTAGGGTAAATCGCCTTCACGACCAATCGATAGTTGATCGTCGTCGTAGTCGAGATCGTCGAGGGAGTCGGCTCCGTCGTCGCGAAGAGGATCGATGTAGTCGTAATTATCGCCCAAGTTCTTGTGGAGGACACTGAGATATTTGCGCTCCTTTCCGTCGGGGCCGATAATCAACAGATGTTTTCCCTTGTAACCGAATTCGTAATCTATCAAGGGGATATCGTCGTTATCCTCTTCGAGGACACACTCGGCCAAGTCGAAATCGGGATGCGGCTCTATACCACCCTCTTCTGCAAATTCGATCGCGCCGTAGATAAGGTTGTGGGCCAGATTGTAATCGATCGGTTCCCAACCGCCGGCGCTGTCTTTCTTCAGTTTTTCGATATGCTCATCGTCGGCATTGGGCAATGTGAAGGCATCCTTCACGCCCATACAGTAAAGGTCGACAAGATAGAGCCCTACGATATATTTGCCGTCGGGACGCTGGCGCACGACAGAGATGCTTGCCTCGCCATGGTCTTGCCAACCCTTATTGACAAAACATTCTACGATCGGGAACTTGCGTGCCCGCTCGCGTACATATTTTTCAGGCGACATTTTCTGTTGAGCGCCGCCTCCGCTCTTTTTCTTCTTTGCCATAATTTT
>CAZGJH010000216.1:0-3104 GCA_964525735.1 uncultured Sangeribacter sp. | reverse complement strand
GTGCACCGCAGTCGGCGCCCATAAGGAGCGAGTCGCACTGGGTGTAGTTGCGGCATCCGGTAGCCTCCTTCACCACTTTTACGAGGCCACGGTAGGAGTTCTGGCTCTTACCGGCCGAGATACCCTTGCTGACGATCGTAGAGCGGGTGTTCTTGCCGACGTGAATCATCTTCGTGCCCGTGTCGGCCTGCTGGTGATTGTTGGTGACGGCCACGGAGTAGAATTCGCCGACGCTTTCGTCGCCTTTGAGGATGCAGGAGGGGTATTTCCAGGTGATAGCGGAGCCGGTTTCTACCTGTGTCCAGGAGATTTTGCTGCGGTGTCCACGGCAGAGGCCGCGCTTCGTGACGAAGTTGTAGATACCGCCTCGTCCCTCCTTATCGCCTGCATACCAGTTTTGTACGGTGCTGTACTTCACTTCGGCACGTTCCTCGCAGATGATTTCTACGATAGCGGCGTGGAGCTGGTTTTCGTCGCGCATAGGGGCGGTGCATCCTTCGAGGTAGCTGACATAAGCATCGTCGTCGGCTACGATGAGGGTGCGTTCAAACTGGCCTGTGCCCGAGGCGTTTATGCGGAAGTAGGTGCTCAGTTCCATGGGGCAACGCACGCCTTTGGGGATGTATACGAAAGAGCCGTCGGAGAATACGGCCGAGTTGAGCGCGGCGTAGAAATTGTCGCGGTAGCTCACCACCTTGCCGAGGTATTTACGGACGAGGTCGGGGTAGTCCTTGACGGCCTCGGAGAATGAGCAGAAGATCACGCCGAGCTCGGCGAGCTTCTCGCGGTGGGTGGTTTTGACGCTGACGGAGTCCATCACGGCGTCGACGGCTACCCCGGCGAGCTGTTTCTGCTCTTCGAGGGAAATGCCGAGCTTGTTGAAAGTCTTGACGAGTTCGGGGTCGACCTCATCCATGCTCTTTTTGAGCTCCTTTTTCTTCGGGGCGGCGTAGTAAGAGATGGCTTGGAAGTCGATTTCGGGTATAGTGAGGTGGGCCCAGTGGGGGCGAGGTAGTGTGAGCCAATAGCGGTAGGCCTCGAGGCGGAAATCGAGGAGCCATTCGGGCTCCCCTTTCTTCTTCGAGATAAACCGTATGACATCTTCGTTGAGGCCCGGGGGGACGATTTCGGTGTCGATGTCGCTTGTGAAACCGTATTTGTATTCCGAGTCGGTAGCCTCACGGATGGTCTGTTCGCTTTTGTTGGCAGCCACGCCGGCAGCGTCAGAGGCGCCGGTGGCTATGATAGTATCTTTTGGGTTGGTCTTCATAATACATTATGAACAAACGGGAGCCCCACAGGGTTAGCGGGGGCGATAAAAATTTACTCTTTGAAGCTTGCGAGCTTGTCGAGGTAATATTTTCGGAGGTCGGCCCAGCGGTAGTAGGGGCCTTCGACGGGCTGGCCGGGCATCGCGACTTCCTGCTCGTTGAGGAGGGCTTTCACGAGCACGTCGTCGAGGGAGTTGGAGCCCGAGGGGCGGTAGAATACGAGCTGTAGGTTGCCGGCCATGGGGATGATTTCGAAATCGTGCCAGCCGGATAGTTCGAGCTCGTCGAGGTCGCGAATTTCGCGGCCGTAATCGCCGAGCTGCATGAGCGTTACGAGGTTGAGGAGAATGCCGTCGTGTCCGTAGCGGAGACGCGCGCTGGGGCGGTTTGAAAGGATGGCCGAGTCGGTCTGTTCGATCATGCGGCCGAGCAGTTTGCGCTGGGTGTAGGGCATTCGGTGGTTGGTCATCGGCGAGTCGCCGCCGTGTACGAACCAGAAAGCGTTGTTGCCCTTCCAGTTTTCCTCCATGTCGCTGCGGGAGAAGACCTCTTCGAGGAGCCAGGGCTTTCCTTCGTGGCCTTGCATGCTGCCGATCACCCAGTAGAGGTAGGGCAAGATGCCCGGGGCTACGCTGTCGAGGGCGAATTGGCGGTCGGTGACGAGGCGGTCGAGGAAATCCATGTTGCCGCTGTGGGCGATTTTGTATGGTTCGACGAGCTCGGCTTCCGCCTTATCCTTTACAGGCCAGGCAGTTTTGTCGTCGAAGTTCATAAACCACATGTCGGCGTAGCTGGCGTCCATCGTGGGGCGGATGTCGGGGGCTATTTCGCGGATGCCCTGGAGGCCGTTGGCCATGGAGAGGATGCAGCGGATCACGACTGTAGATTTGGCGTCGATGTCGGCCGTGGCGTTGAAGATTTTGGGGAAATTCTGGGCCATGCGACGGCCGATGCCTTGGTGCTGGAGGGCGCCCTTGTCGGTGAGTTCGCTGAGTCGACCTTTTGAGCTTTCGGCCATGTCGCGGAGGGCATCGAGGGTTTGCTGGCCGAGGGGGGTCAGTTTGCCGGCGCGTTCGGCTTTTTCGAGGTTGCGCACCGGGGTGAGGTAATCGTTTTCGCCGATTAGCCAGCGGGAGCCGTGTCGGCCGTAGTGCTCCATGTGGAAAGGCTCGTAGCCTTTGGGGGCCGGGGTGAGAGCCGGGGCTGGGGCTACCGACCAGGGATACTCCATCAGATTGCCCGTGAGCTGCTTCGGCGATAGCTCAGCGAGGCTTGCTTGTGCCGGCTGCTGCGCGGCTTGCTGCGGCTGCTTGGCGGCTACGGTGCATATCGAGCATGCGGCGATAGCGATTGCTGCCACTCCCCTACTTATCCATTTATTTGTCTTTAAAAGAATTCGCTTCATGGTTTTAATATTTGAATGCAAATTTACGAAAATTCGAAGAATTATGCAAATGCCGCGGCCGACTACCGCGGATGCGGGTGGCTAAAGCCACCGCCCAGTAAAAAAGAAGACGACTTGGGTGAGGAGAGGAAAAGCCAGCGGCGAATAAAAAGAAAAGGGCTGCCAGCGAGCATTTGATACTCGCTGGCAGCCCTTGGGCTCTATTACAGAGCTATTGCTTACTTTACAGAGCTATTGCTGATGCAAAGCATGGCTTTTTACTTTTTCGAGGCGCCTTCGCCTCGTTCGATCTTACGGGAACCCTGATATTTATGAGCTCGCACGCGTGAGTTGGTATAATTTCCTGGCTCTCATGGGGTTGTGAGCGGGAGTTTATTGCAACTGCTTGGGTAGGCATCATAGGAGGAAGCACTCAACTCTTAATGCCG
>CAZGJH010000215.1:0-3120 GCA_964525735.1 uncultured Sangeribacter sp. | reverse complement strand
CCTCTTCCCAGTCAGCTTCTGTGAGGCGCGAGGGCGCGCCTCTTCCCAGTCAGCTACGGGTTAAGGATGTCTTCGAGGGTCATGGCGTCTACGAGGACGGCGCGGGGCTTGCCGCCGTGGGCGGGGCCGACGATTCCGGCAGCTTCGAGCTGATCCATGATCTTGCCGGCGCGGTTGTAGCCGATCGAATAGCGACGCTGGAGCGACGAAGTGGAGGCCGTGTTGCTCGTGACGATCAGGCGTGCCACCTCCTCGAAGAGCGGGTCGCGGTCGCCGAAGTTGTTGCCGAGTTCACCGTCGGAGGAGTCGCCGCCGGCCACGACAGGTTCGGGCAACTCGTAGGCGCCCTGTCCGTAGGGTTGACGCTCGATATAGTCGCATATCGCCTCCACTTCCGGGGTGTCGATGAATGCACACTGCACGCGCACCATCGGGGCGTTGTTGCTGATGAGCATGTCGCCACGACCGATAAGCTGCTGTGCACCAGGGGTGTCGAGAATGGTCTTACTGTCGACGCCCGAACTTACCTTGAAAGCGATGCGGGCCGGAAAGTTGGCTTTGATGATACCCGTAATCACATTGGTAGAGGGTCGCTGGGTGGCGATGATCACGTGCATACCCACGGCGCGGGCCTTCTGGGCCAGACGTGCGATGGGCACCTCCACCTCCTTGCCGGCCGTCATGATAAGGTCGCTGAACTCGTCGACCACCACCACGATGTAAGGGAGGAAACGGTGACCTTCGAGAGGATTGAGCTTCTTCTCCTTGATCTTCTCGTTGTATTCCTCGATGTTGCGGGTGTGGGCCGATTTGAGCAACTGGTAGCGGTTGTCCATCTCCACACAGAGGGAGCTGAGTGTGGCCACCACCTTATCCATATCCGTTATGATGGCGTCTTCGGCGTCGGGTATCTTGGCGAGATAATGCGCCTCGATTTTCGCGTAGAGCGAGAATTCCACCATCTTGGGGTCGATCATGACGAATTTCAGTTCGTCGGGAGTCTTGCGGTAAAGGAGTGAGGCGATGATTGCGTTGAGGCCTACCGATTTACCTTGACCCGTAGCACCGGCCACGAGGAGGTGAGGCATCTTTGCGAGGTCGGCGATGTAGACCTCGTTGGAGATTGTCGAACCCATTGCGATCGGGAGTTTCGCCTTCGATTCCTGATACTTGTGCGAGAGGATTACGGTGCGCATCGAGACGGTCTGCGGATCGTTGTTGGCCACCTCGATACCTACCGTGCCCTTGCCGGGGATGGGAGCGATGATGCGCACACCGACAGCCGAAAGGCTCAGGGCGATGTCGTCGACAAGGTTGCGTATGCGGTTGATTTTCACGCCACGGTCGGGTACAATTTCGTAGAGCGTAACCGTCGGACCGACGGTAGCCTCGATGCTAACGATCGGGATACCGAAATCGAGGAGTGTCTTCTTGATCTTCTCCTTGTTTTCGAATTGCTCGACGGCATCGACGCTGATGCGCTCGACACCTTCGCGGAGCAATTCAGCCGGCGGGAACTTGTAGGGATGCATTCCAGGGAGCTGGGCTTCCGGTTGCGCGGGGGCATCGGCTTGAGCGATCTGGTTGACGTTGACCACCATGTCGAGCTGTTCCTCTTCGGGTTCGGGTTCAGCTTCAGCCTCTGTTGAGGCCTGAGCTGGTGCAGGTGCCTGAGCTGGTGCAGGTGCGGGGGCTGGTGTAGGCTCCGGTGTGGGAGTCGGAGTTGGTGCCGAGGTTGGTGTCGGAGTCGGTTCGGGTGCGGGAGCAGGAGCCGGTGACGGTGTCGGTGACGGGATGGGATCCTCTTCGACGTCGTCGAAGTCGGGGAGCGAGGAGTAGAGACCCACGGTATCCTCGTCGAAGGTGACGGTGGGCACATCGTCGTTCTCCTCCTTTTCAGGCATCACCTCGTCGCCGGCTTTGGCAGCGTCAAGGTCTTCGGCGCGTCGCATCTCCTCGAGTTCGCGTTCACGCTGCAGTCGTGCCTCCTCCTCTTCCTGCTTCTTGCGTTTGATTTCGGCACGTTTGCGGCGAATACGGATAATCCAGTTGATAAGGTCGCGCAGGCATATCACCACGAAAATGGCCACGAGGAGCAGGCAGAGGAGCCCTGCGCCGGCCCAACCGACGAAATGGATTATGAAATCGTTGACGTAACGGCCGTGGTAGCCGCCCCAGTTGACCGGCGTGTTGAAACCGATCGTGAGGAGTCCGATGATCAGCGACACCGTGATGAGGGCCACCATACATTTTATGGTGAAATCTACGCTTTTGAAACGCGGTTTGCCCACCAATTGTTTGAGGGCCATGGCAATGAGCCAAATCACTATCACAACCGAGCCGAGGCCGAAACAGCGGTTGATCAGGAAATTGGCGAGTCGTGCCCCACCCTCGCCTCCGGCGTTGGAGATCTGGCAGGAGTCGCCGATAGCGGTGTGGGCGATTTCCGATTGATCCTTGAAGCAGGTGGTGAGGTAGGAAAGGAAGCAGACACCGAGGTATATGCCGAGGAAGCCGAGCACGAGTCCGAGGATCCAGCGGAAAGTCTGACTGTGGATCCACTCCTTGACGACGTCGCCAATGGGACGGCTCGGTTCCTTTTTGGCCTTTGCAGCCTTCTTAGCGGCCGCAGCGGCTTCCTTTTGCTTGCGACGTTGACGCTCCTTCTCCTTTTCGAGTTCCTTGCGGGAGGGTTTCTTCTCCTTGTTGCTGTTAGATTTTTTCTTCGACGGTTCGGGTTTCGGCTCAGAGAATGGGGGCAGATTGGCCTCATCGGGAGAGTCGACACCCGGGAGCAGCGGCTCGTCCTGGAAGTCGTCGGCGTCGGGTATAGTAGGGTTGAAAGTTTCGTATTTTCTCATAATTGGCATTTGGAGGTGCAAAGTTAACCAATTTTTTATCAAGAATCAAATAAAAAAAGGCTACCGAAGAGCATGGAACACACTCATCGGTAGCCTTTATGAATTTTTAAGAGACGCCTTCGCCTCTGCTCGATCTTTTGGGGACCCTGAAATTTATGAGCCCACACGTGTGAGTTGGTGACAGTCCTGGCTCTCATGGGGTAGTGAGCGGGAGCATATTGCCGCTGCTTGGGTAGGCATCATTGGAGGAAGCACTCAA
>CAZGJH010000214.1:0-3148 GCA_964525735.1 uncultured Sangeribacter sp. | reverse complement strand
AAAGGGTGCAGTCAAGACTGCATCCTTTTTTTATGCGGTTTTGCTTGGAAAATTCGGGGCGTTTTGTTAACTTTGTCCCAAATATTCGCAATTTTATTCGCTGGCGGCGGGAGCCATCGCGCGGCCAGGGGATAACCAATAATTGATAATCATGGAAGACAAAGTCAGTATTAACGGACTCACTTTTGTCCCGTATCTGCGACGCGAAGAAATCCGCAAGCAGGTGGAGAGGGTAGCCTCCGAGATCAGGCGCGATCTTGAGGGTAGCGAACCCGTTTTTCTCGTCGTGCTCAACGGAGCCTTCGTCTTCGCGGCCGACCTTATCCGCGAGTGTGGCATAAATGAATGTTCCGTCTCTTTCGTGCGCTACAAGAGTTACGAGGGGCTCACCTCCTCGGGGCATGTGAAGCAGCTCGTGGGCTTGAGCGAGAGTGTCGACGGGCGCGATGTTGTGATCATCGAAGATATCGTCGACACCGGTCTGACGGCTGTTCAGATGGTGGCCGACCTGAAGAAGCTCAATCCGAATTCGGTGCGTTTCGCCACGTTGCTGTATAAGCCTGAGAGTTCGAAGACGGGTTTCAAGCCCGATTATGTATGCTTCGAGATTGAACCGAAGTTTATTATCGGGTATGGCCTTGACCTCGATGGACAGGCCAGGAATTTGCATGACATTTATGTGGTGGAAGAGCCGTGAGGTAATTCATAATGCATAATGCATAATTCATAATTCATAATTCTGTTGGCTCCGCTACATGCCAAAGGCATTTTGCCACGACGACAAAGGCATTTTGCCACGACGACAAAGGCATTTTGCCACGATGACAATACTAACTAAACACTAAAAACGAATATACCATGCTTAATTTAGTTCTCTTCGGCGCTCCCGGTAGCGGGAAAGGCACTCAGAGTGCCAAGCTCATTGACAAATACGGTCTTCATCATATCTCGACGGGGGAAGTGCTCCGCGATCATATCAAGCGCGAGACAGAACTCGGCAAGATAGCCCAGCAGTATCTCGCCGAGGGACAGCTCATCCCTGACGATCTGATGATCAGCATCCTCGACGAGGTGCTCGAGAAAGAGGCCAAGGGTAAGAAGGGTGTGATCTTCGACGGCTTCCCCCGCACGATTCCGCAGGCCGAGGCTTTGGAGAAGTTGCTCGAGAAATATGGCACTGATCTGCACGCTGTGGTGGGCTTGGAGGTAGACGACGCCGAGCTCATCGAGCGTATGCTCAACCGTGGCAAGGAGACGGGTCGTGCCGACGACAATCTGGATACGATACAGAAGCGTCTCGCCGTTTACCACAATCAGACGAAGCCCCTCAAGGATTATTACGAGCAGAAGGGGAAGTACCTGAAGATTAATGGCTCAGGCCATGTCGATAAGATTTTCGATTCGATCACCGATCAATTGAATGCATAATAAAATTGGGGAAGAATGCGTTAATAAGCCATGAAGATTCATGGCTTATTTTCTTTTGGCATAGTCGTGGCGGGGCTCATTATGCTGCTTTTGCCGGGGTGCAAGAGCGCGAAGCTCGCCGACGCCGACGCCGCTTTGGCGCGCGGCGAATATTTCGATGCCCAAAAGCTTTACCGCAAGATATACAACAAGGCCACCAAGAAGGAGGAGCGTCCGCTGCGCGGCGAGATAGCCTTCAAGATGGGGGAGTGCTACACGAAGCTCAACATGGCTCCGAGGGCTGCCGCGTCGTATCAGAACGCTATCCGCTACCAGTATCCCGACTCCATGGCCTACCTCTACCTGGCCCGCGCTCTGCAGGCCGACTCCAAATATGCCCCCGCTATCGAGGCCTACAGCAAATTCCTGGAATATTCTCCCGACAATCAACTCGCCAAGGAGGGCATGAAGGGTTGCCGCATGGCCATCGCAGCCAAAGATAAACCGAAGACGCGCTACATCGTGAAGAATATGAAGGCTTTCAATTCACGACGCGCCGACTTCGCCCCGATGTATCTCGACAAGAATTTCGACCAGCTCTTCTTCACCACCACCAACGAGAAGGCCACCGGGGAGAAGCACTCAGAGATAACCGGCATGAAGAAGGGTGATATCTGGGTGAGCCGCAAGAATGAGCGAGGGGAGTGGCAGAAGCCCGAACCCGTGGAGGGTGAGCTCAATTCAGACGCCGACGAGGGCATCGTCTCCTTTTCCCCCGACGGGCAGACGATGTATCTCACCAAAGCGCGTCGCTCAGAGACGGCCAACACCTCAGTGGAGATCTACACCTCGCGCCGCAGCGACGCCACGTGGAGCGCGCCTCAGAAATTCGAGATCACGGCCGACACTATCTCAGCCGTGGGTCATCCGTCGGTATCGCCCGACGGTCGCTACCTCTACTTCACCTCCGACATGCCCGGCGGCTACGGTGGCCTCGACATCTGGCGCATCAACCTCAACGACCGTGTAGGCAGCCTGGAGAATATGGGTCCGCAGATCAACACCTCCGGCAACGAGAGCTTTCCCTACTCGCGTGCCGACTCCTTGCTCTACTTCGCCTCCGACGGACACCCCGGTTACGGAGGGCTCGACCTCTTCCGCGCCCGCCTCAACTCGACAGGCGACTATTGGAGCATCGAGAACATGGGGCAGCCCATGAACAGCCAGGGCGACGACTTCGGCATCACCTTCGGCGAAGGGGAGAGCGGTTTCTTCAGCTCCAACCGAGGCGACGGCCGAGGCTACGACCATATCTACTCCTTCTCCCTGCCCGAGATCAAGGTTACGATCTCAGGGTGGGTGCTCGACAAAGATGAGGAGCCCGTGCCCAACGCGATAATCCGCATCGTAGGCGACGACGGCAGCAACCAGAAGGAGGTGGCGCGCGACGACGGCTCCTTCCGATTCAATCTTGAGCGCGGCGTGAAATACGTGATGCTTGCCGGAGCCCCAGGCTATCTCAACCAGAAGCAGGAATTCGAGAGCGACACCGCCGAAGAGGATGCCGACTATGGAGTAGACTTCATCCTGGCCGCCATCAACAAGCCGCAGGTGGTGGAGAATATCTTCTACGACTTCGACAAGGCCACGTTGCGGCCCGAATCGAAAGAGGCTCTCGACGAGATGGCCCAGATGCTGCGCGACAATCCGCACGTCACCATCGAGATGGGGGCGCACACCG
>CAZGJH010000213.1:0-3189 GCA_964525735.1 uncultured Sangeribacter sp. | reverse complement strand
CTTCTCTGATGAAGTTTTATAAAAAATTTGCATTGGATAATTGCGTAGATGCGAATTTTTTTGTAATTTTGCAGTCGCGAATTCCGCCAAGGCTCGAAAAAGAGATGGCCAGAGTGCCGTCCGCCCAACGGATACTAATTGATATTCAATTATTTTATAGTAATGTACGCTATCGTAGAAATCAAAGGACAGCAGTTTAAGGCTGAAGAAGGTAAATTCCTTTATGTCCACCACCTCGGCGACGAAGTAAAAGAGGGCGACGCAGTCACCTTCGACAAAGTACTTCTTCTCGATGCCGACGGCGACGTAAAAGTCGGCGCACCTGCCGTTGAAGGTGCTAAAGTAAACTGTGAAGTGCTTCTTCCCCTCGTAAAGGGTGAGAAAGTGATCGTTTTCAAGAAGAAACGTCGCAAAGGCTATCGTCGTAAAAACGGCCATCGTCAGCAGTTCACTAAGGTATTGGTAAAATCAATCGAAAAGTAAAAAAACAACTCATCAGATATGGCACATAAAAAAGGTGTCGGCAGTTCGAAGAACGGCCGCGAATCAGAAAGCAAACGACTTGGTGTGAAAATCTTTGGTGGGTCTAACTGCAAGGCTGGTAACATCCTGAAGCGTCAGCGTGGCACCCAGCACCATCCCGGCCTCAATGTAGGCATGGGTAAGGATCACACCCTTTTCGCACTTGTTGACGGTATTGTAGTATTCTCTACCGGTAAAGAGGGTCGCAAGTTTATCAACGTACAGCCCTACAACAACTAAGAAATCGTAAAAAAGTAAGCTCCCGAGATTCAATCTTGGGAGTTTTCTTTTTAAAGAAACGTTTCTTTTTAAAGGAACTTATCTTTTTTAAAAACGAATCGGTTATCTCCGATTCTCAGTCTCAGAATTTTAAAAAATCATCGGGCGCATCAAACATTGATTTTGATGCGCCCGATATTTGTGTATTTAAATGAGAACTTCGTCAGAATAGTGGGGGGTGAAACTCAAAACTCAATTATTAGCGACCTTCTTTATCCGAAATAATGCACGCGGTAGGCGCGATAGGTGAGGCGATCGGCGCGCTGCTGGCGGCGACGTGCGATAGCTCGGTTGATGATGGCCTTCTTGATGAGGAAATCGGCTGAGTAGCGGCCTGTGCCCATCGTCATGAATACCATCGAACCCAAGCAGCAGAGCAACGCTGTCATGTCGAACACTCCGCCGGCTATCGAAGTAGCGGCAATCGTGCCGAAAAGAATCGTCGAGGCAATCATCGCAAATCTTGAAAGGAATCCCAATACGAGCATCGAGCCCATCACGATCTGAGCTATCCCAAGTGCAGAGGTGCTGAGAAGGGTGGTGGTTGAAGCTGTCTCGCCTGTAAGGAGAAAACTACCTGATACTATCAGAAGCGCGGCAAACATGCTGCGGAAAAGAAGCATCTGGCTGCCGAAACGCTTTACGCCTGGAGCGTATGTGGCCAGGCAAAAATCAAGCACGCCTTTCTTATTGGTGGCTGAAGTCTGTGCCGGAGCTGTGTGCTCTCTTACAAAACGGGCGGCTGCTTCAGGGTTTAAAGCTCCAAGTGTTTTTTGTATGGGGTTGATTGAGATGGTTTCTGCGACGTTCATAGTGGTCTATTAAGAATTGAGTTTGGTTGTATAACGAAAAAAGCTGAAAGATGGTTGAGAGTTTTGGCGAATTTTTCAGAAAAAAATATTACCTTTACATCCAAATCCAAATTCTTTATCATTGAGCCTCTCCTCGTGAGGGTGCTTTGAATGTTAAATTGCATGAAACGAATAGGGAAACTATATTTCAGATACGGCACCATGGGCTCGGCAAAGACAGCCCTGTTGCTCACTACTGCCTATAATTTTGAGGAGCGCGGCATGGCCTACCTCTGTTTCAAGCCTGTCACTGACACTCGCGAGAAGCGCAACGTGATTCGAAGCCGGATCGGCATCGAAAGGGAATGCAAATGGATATTCCCGGATACCAATCTCTATGAGCTGATAGCGCGTATGTCGGCCGACGGTGGGATGGTGCCCGAGTGGATGCTCGTCGACGAGGCGCAGTTCCTCTCGCCGGCACAGGTCGACGAGCTCGCACGTGTAGTCGACGATTACGGTTGCAACGTGATGTGCTTTGGCTTGCGCACAGATTTCCAGACTCATCTTTTTGAGGGTTCGCGCCGTCTCTTCGAGATAGCCGACTCTATCGAGGAGGTGAAATCTACCTGCTCCTGCGGCCGCAAGACAATCGTCAACGCCCGTATCGACAGCAAGGGTCGCATTGTCAACGAGGGTGAACAGGTGGAGATCGGTGGCAACGACCGCTATGTGGCTCTCTGCCGTAAATGCTGGATCGACCGCCGCATAGCCAGCGACAGTCTCGACCGGCTCCCGCTTTGACCCCGTTATGGCTTATCAATCTTAATAATCAGGTAATTATGCTCGAAGAAAAGATAAGAAAAGAGATAAAGGCGCTGATGCAGCGCGAAGTGGTGCCCGCTTTGGGTTGCACCGAACCGGTGGCCGTTTCGCTATGTGTGGCGAAAGCTTCCGAGTTGCTCGGGGAGGTGCCCGCACGCATAGAATTGAGCCTGAGCGGCAATATCATCAAAAACGCGATGGGAGTAGGCATCCCTGGCACAGGCATGATTGGTCTACCGATCGCGATCGCTTTGGGTGCTATCGTAGGGCGTGCCGAGTATGGCCTGGAGGTGCTTCGCGATGTCACGCCTGAGGCTGTGGCGAAAGGTAAGGAGTATATAGCCGACGGCCGTATCAGTATAGGCCTTTGTGAAGACGCTCCCTGCAACCTTTATATCCGCGCCATTGCCTACGACGATGCCGATCAAAGCGCGGAAGCGATTATCTCAGGGGAGCATACGCGGTTTGTATATCTGCGCCGGGGCGACGATGTGCTCCTTGATCTCACCTCAGAAGATTCTTCGGCTTCGGCTGCCGCCACCGACGACATTGCCCTCAATATGAAGATGGTGTATGATTACGCTGTCGAATCACCCATTGATGAACTCGCCTTCATTCTTGAAGCCAAGCGGTTGAATAAGGCGGCCGCCGAACTGGCCCTCAATGGCGTCTACGGACATTCTTTAGGAGCGACGATGCTGCGCCAGCGAGGCAAAATGCTTTTCGGCGATTCTCCTCTCGACCATATGATGAGTTACACCTCGGCTGCTTG
>CAZGJH010000212.1:0-3196 GCA_964525735.1 uncultured Sangeribacter sp. | reverse complement strand
ATGGTCGACGACTTTTTCTCCAGCATTCTCACAGGATTCTTTAGCACGCATAAGCGTGCCAGCAGATGATTACTGGCGGCGGTAGGTGGCGTAGCGATAGGTTATGTCTTCGGGGGTGGTCTCGGGGTGAGAGGCCTCTTCGAGCTCCCACGTGGCAGGATCGAAAGTGAAGTCACCGCCACTCGGCGATGAGGTGGGAGAGGAGGGTGGCAGAGGCACCTGTCGAGCCGGTATGCTGGGCTCCGAGAGCTGTGTGATAGTGACCGCGTGGCACGGGGACGGTAAAGTTGACCGCGGGGAGGATGTCCTGAGCTGCGGAGGTCGCTGGCGTAGCGGAGGTCCCTGCCGAGGCCGCAGTGGCTGCCGGAGCTGTGGTTGAGGCGGAGGCGGAGAGGTGGCCATCTGCGAGCGAGAGCTCGATGTGGCAAGGGGTGCGGAAGCAGTTCGACGCTACCGGCGCGGCAAGTGCAGTGGCGTGGCCATCGTCCATACGGATGAGGGTGAAGGTCACGGCACGGTCATAGTCGGGTGTGCGTTGGATGCGCAGCGCGTAGCCCGAGAGGGTCGAGGGGTCAAAACCGATGTAGAGATCAAGATACTGGTCGGTGGCGCTGCCGAATCCCTGTCCGACAGGCTTGGCAGGGCAGAGCTCCCACGTGAGCTTCATCGCGTCACACACACGGCGGTCGGGGGTGTAGAATAGTCGCGCACCCTTAGTAGCTTGCACGAGCCCGACGGCATCCGCGGCAGCATCCTCGCCATGACCGTAATACCACGCATTCTCCGGATCGGGCTTCCACTCCTGGCGCGCGGTATCGGCTGGCTTGTAGGCGTCAAGTGTCCAGTGGCCAGGGAGAATCTGTGGCTGATAGGCCACGAGTATGTCGGAGAAGTCGGTCGAGAGACTTTCCTGCTCGCCCGAAAGAGTGCCCAGATAACTGTCGTCCAACTGCTTGGGGTATTGTATGTTGACCCCTTCACCGCGCTCGGTGCCGTATGCCTTGGGATAGACAATGGCCGATATACGGGCTCCCTTGTCGGCGTGTGTGACTGCATAGTCGCGATGTGTCGAGACACGTCCCCGACAGACGGGCAGGCCGTTGCGCATCCATACGATCTCGGAGCGGTCAACCTCCTCATCACCGGCGAGGCGCGAGGTTAGTGTGAGCCTGCTCCCGGTCTTGTCGGAAATGATTTCTGGCGTCGACGCGAAGGTTGGAGCCGGTCGGAGATAAGGCTCTACGATCACCTCGGCACGGGCTCGAAGGCCGTTTGGAGAGGTGGCGGTGATATAGCCGCGCGCCTCCTCGGGACATCGGTTGGCACCGCTCATCCCCCCTCCCTCCACTCTCACGAAGTCGGGACACTCGCGCAGATAGCTTACCCCTTGTACGGCAGTGGGATATCCTCCCCAGAGAAACTCGGTGAGGCTCGTAGCTACGGTGTCACACTGGGCTGCCAGACGGTAGCGTGCGCCGTGGTCGTAGGCGAGCGTAACGGGGAGCCCTGTGAGCCGACGCCCGAGCATCTTCTCGGCCTCGGCGACGGCCTCTTTCTGTCGCAGCGGATCCCAGCCGTCATCACCCGCGAGGAGGTTGTAGACATTATAAATAACTGTGCCCGAGGTGAGAGTGATTTTGTAGGCGTCCATGAGAAGTGTGCCATCGAGACCGACCCACATTTCTGGGCGTTCGGGGTCGATGGAGATCGGCTCGCCGTTGAGCGTGACGCCGCTCTGGTAGCAGGTGACCGCTCCTGGGTCTCGGCTCCAGAGTGGGGCGCGTGTCTCTGAGCGTCCGGGCGTCGAGAAGCGCGTGTCGAGCATCGACACCGCCCCGGGCATCTTGGTCAGATGCTGGAGCGACGGCGAGAGCCACTCGATGTCACAGTCGATGAAGACCGCGCCCGTGAGCGAAGTATTGTAGAAAGGCTTGGTGCTAAAAAACTCGAACTCGCAACGATAGTAGACACCCGAACCTGACAGGGCATCGTCGGTGCACTCAAAATAGCATCGGTCATAGAGTGAGCGCCTTGCGCCGACAAAGGGGCAGAGGTTCAGTCGGCTGATGAAGCGGCAGTTTTCGGCAAGTAGACGGTCGGTCGCTTCGCAGATGCCCACCTGGGCCTGCACTATTGCCTCATTGCGACGCGGACGCGAGAGGTCGTGGCGACTGGGATAGATGAGGTCGACATTGCAGAAGTTTCCGAAAGTCACGTTCTTGAGCGTCAGCGACTTGCCTGCGAAGTGTACCATCGTAAAGTTGCCCATCGCGCCCTGCGTCTGACCACGGTTTACGGCGAAGACGGTCAGCTCCGGATTCTCCTGAGTCGCCGTAATTGTCAGCCCATCCATCGCGAGCTCAATGGCGTAGGGGATGCTCTCCCCCTTGCGCGGGACACGCACCTCGGAATCGTCGGGATCGTCGAGCCAGTATACCCCAGGAGCAACGATAAGTGTGCCCGTTCCAGCGCGCTCCACAGCCCTCAGAGCCGCGATAGGATCCTTATATACAAACTCATCGGGCTTCTCCTCAGGAGCCGAAGCATCGAGCAAGACGGCACTCAGACCGAGGGTATACACAGAGTCAGGCGTCGCCACCGACCTCCCCGCTGCCGCTCCAACGCCCAAAATCCCAAGAGCCAAAGCAATAAAAAGTCGCATAAAAACAAGGTAATAATCCACAAGATAGGAAAAGCTATTGCTTTTCATTTATTCGACCTAAAATGTAGGATAATAATTTTCGAGAGCGGTTGTCAATTTCGCGTAGCTCTTCTTCTCGTTTAGCTGATAGACGAGATGTCGGAAGTTTGCCATTTCTTTCTGCTTCTTCAATAAAGATTCTTGCAGATTCACCGACTAATATCGGCGAGGAGTTAATAGTCGTTGCCATAAGGGAAGATTTTAAGTTACAAAAAAAGTTGTGAAATCTCAAGTATTACTCATTACTACTTTTACGGTTCGTGATGCTTTCCATCAGAAGATATACTCGTGAGCCGATAGATTGAGGCCAACGATCCTGTGGGTTTGTATCCATCTTTCTGGCGCGCTCCATCGCTTTCGGTGCATAAGGAATAAATATGCTTGCTCAGTTTAAGGTTTCGATTGGGGCGAAGAACGGGACGGCGCTGTAACGGCCTTGGAGATAGCCTTTCTGTACGTTTTCACGGGGCTTGTATTCGGCCAAAGAGACAAGCT
>CAZGJH010000211.1:0-3233 GCA_964525735.1 uncultured Sangeribacter sp. | reverse complement strand
TTAACATCATAACAACATGAAGAAGTTTCTCTTTTTCGTCGCGCTGCTATCTTTCGCTCTCTGCGGAGCGGCGCAAACTCCTTTCAAGGTGCAAGGGATTGCCCGCACCGACATCAAAGGAGCTCCGAAAAGCTCTACGCGAGCTGATGTGGTCCCCGACATTAATTTTAAAAACATCGATGCTTGGGCAGGCGATGGTGACAACGAAGCCGCTCTTGCCGTGAAATGGCATGATGCCGAGGGTTTTACCAATGTCTATGTTTGGGGATACAGATGGGACAAGAACACTGTGCGTACCGGCGCTGATATGATTGCCCAGATCGCGAAGGAAGACCCCCGCTTCTACTATCTCGTGTACGGCGGCACATGGAGCTACACGGATGAGACCCGCACCGACAGCATCTACACCGGCGACGCCATCGGTGGAATAGGTTTCTCTGAAACTGGCAACCACAATGACATCAAGCTTGTACTTGGCGACAAGAAGTACGACCTTATCCAGGGTGCCGTGCATACCAACGCGTATAATTTCGACAGCTGGACAACAACGGCAGCGGGCGTCTGGAATTCTGGTTGGTACACCAACGGATATTGGAGCTATTGGAATGCTCCTAAAACCACAACATCATATACCTATGCCTCAACTGGTTGCTCAGGCAGAGTTTTGTCGAATGGCTGTGTCGACGGCTGGGTGTTCGCATACGGTTTCGACTGGGGCGCCGACATGAGCGGTGAGATAGTATATGTCTCCGAGATTCCCGCAGCAAAAACCGCAGCTCCCAAAAAGAGCGCAGTGGCACGCTCGGAGTCTGAGGGCCAGACACACATCGTAACCACGGATGAGGAATGGGTGGAAGCCCTGGCTAATTTTGCCGACGGCGACGTCATCGAGTTCGATGAAAGCCTGCGAGGCCAGGAAATCGTATCCACAACCCCGTATACCAGAGTCGAAGGGAAGAAATTGACTATAATT
Source organism: uncultured Sangeribacter sp. (assembly GCA_964525735.1). Lineage (GTDB taxonomy): Bacteria > Bacteroidota > Bacteroidia > Bacteroidales > Muribaculaceae > Lepagella. The sequence continues at coordinate 2,260 of CAZGJH010000211.1, read as the reverse complement.
GGCAACGGAGTGATTCTCAAAAATTTCGCCGGCTTGGGTTTAACTGAAGATGCCGATTGCACGCTAAAAAATATCATCTTTGATGCTCCGTCAGAAAGTGTGCTTAGCGCATTTAGCCGTAATAACAAGTTTGCTGATATCACTATGGATAATTGTGTGGTTAAAAATTACGTCGGTAGCGACCCTGTAGTTGATGTATACAATACTAAGCGTGTTGACCGTCAATATAACATCACAATCAGCAATTGCCTCTTTGAGAATAATGTTCTGCTTGATACAGATGGTGGTATTTATTGGGATGATCAAGTTTCAATAGCCGGTTATAAGAGTGAGGACAAGGATCTTAAAGCTGTGTTGGTAAATAATACGTTCCAGGGCAACACTGCTGACACTGGAAGTTGTATCCACATTGCGAATCATATCGAAGCAATACTTGTAAACAATGTATTTGAAACGAATACAAATATGACGTCTTCGAGTTATGATTTAAAGATTGATATATCAGTCGACGATCCATCCGCCTACTTCACTTCGGGCTATAACGTGATTTCAGGCACTATCAGCGAATTCTATCAGGAGCATCTTGCCGACACCGACACATGGGCTACTGACCTTGAACCTTCTCTTCTGTCGAAAGATGGAAAGTGGTATGCCATAGAAGATACCCCGGCTTACCATAATCTCCCTGCCAACACTGTGATAGAGGGCGTCACTTTCCCCGAAACTGATATCTATGGCAACGTGATCGATTATTCGCTGCCTACCAACAGCGGCTGCTCGCAGTTGGTGACGGAAGCTCCTGTAATTATCGACTACACCGCGGGCACTTTCATCCTCAATGAGGATTGGTATGGACATCAGAACTCCACTATCAACTTCCTTACCGACGGCGGAGAGTGGGTTTACCGTGTGATACAGCGTGAAAACGAGGGCGTGCAGCTCGGTTGCACCGCCCAGTATGGCACGATCTATGGCGGCAAGATGTATATCACAGCTAAACAGGACAAAGATCCGGGTGCCCAGATCACCGGCGGCCGTCTCACTATTGCCGATGCCAAGACCATGAAGGTGGAGAAACAGTTCCAGACCATCACTGCCAACGGATTCACCGGCAGAGCCGACGGTCGCGCCTTCCTCGGTGTGAACGCCTACAAGGGATACATGAGTACAAGCAACGGTATCTTCATCCTCAATCTCAAGACTCAGGAATTTACCGGCTATATCAGCACCGGCGACGACAGCGACCTCTACACCGGCCAGGTGGGTAATATGATTCGCGTAAACAATTACGTGTTCGCCAACCATCAGAATCAGGGATTGCTTGTGATCAATCCTGAAACCGATCAGATCGAGCAAGTGATAACCGGTCCTGACGGAGCTAAGATCAACGCCTTCACTCTTGCGAAGGATGGCAATCTTTACCTGATGACCGGCAGCGACCTTCTCTGTCTCGATCCCGCTTCGCTGCAATATGAAGTGGTGGAATTGCCCGAGGGAACAAAGCTGGCCAGCGAGGGCTGGAGCGCATGGACTCCGAGCACACTCTGCGCAAGCTGCCAGCAAAATGCTATCCTCTGGGCTGCACGTAAAGGATTCGGCGGCGCTGGTAGCGTATTGAAATATGATATCGACTCCAAGCAGCTCTCCACTCTCTTTGAACTTGACGAGGATTGGGTGATCTACGGTTGCTCTTTCCGTGTCGACCCTGTCACCGACGAGTCGGTGGTAAGCCTCTTCAAATCGTTTGGCGATCCCACTTATGTGACGCGTAAATACAATGCCGACGGTGAGATGGTAGCCGAGTATGCTATGGAAAGCAACTATTGGTTCCCCTCTCTGCCCATCTTCCCCGACAACGCACTTCCGGAAATTATTGGCATAGATGATGTCACTATTTCTGTTGATGGCTACAAGGTGGTATCGTTGAAAGACTATGCTACGGATGCCGACAGCATGGATGCCGCTATCGTGAAAACCATCAAGAGCAACAGCAATGGGGCTGTGGTTTATGCCAATATCGTCAACGATGACCTGATCCTTATGCCTTTGAAGGAGGGTACAGCTCGCCTGACAATCGAGGTCAACTCCAACGGAGAGCTCGCTGAAGGCGAAATCTTCATTACGGTGGAGGGCCCGACAGGTATCGACGGTGTTGATGCCGACAGCAATATCACACCTGTAGGTATCTATACAATCGACGGCAAGAAAGTAAGCGCAGATTACAAGGGCGCTCTCATCATCAAGATGAGCGACGGCTCCA
>CAZGJH010000210.1:0-3238 GCA_964525735.1 uncultured Sangeribacter sp. | reverse complement strand
CGCTTTGTCATTCTTTCGATGCGCTCCTTTGTCTCAGGATGGGAGGAGAACATTTTGTCGACGGTCGACGACTTCACGCCGCCTTCAAGATTTTGCAATTTTTCAAATGACTTCACCATTCCCCACGGGTTGCGACCATTTGCCACAAGGAAGTCGTAGCCGCAATCGTCGGCTTCCTTCTCCTGCTTCTGCGAGTATTTCGCGTTGATCAACGACTCTCCGAGAGCACCAAGCTGCGACTCTGTGAGGGCAGCCGCCTTGCCCCCTGTAGAAGCAATGGCATCTTTGAGAGCTCCTGTAAGGAGTTCTGACTTGAAAGCGTTTTTCGAATGACGCTTCACGACGTGGCCTATCTCGTGGCCAATGATTCCTACGAGCTCATCATCGTCCATGATATCCATCAGAGCCGCAAATACGCGCACACTGCCGTCGGGGCAAGCAAATGCGTTGACGTCAACCACATTATAGACCTTGAAATTCAATGGAATTCCATCTGCATCCGTAATGCCCGCCACGAGCTTGTTGAGACGCTGAGTGTAAGGATCGTCGTCGGGGAGCACCGGATTATTCTTGTCCATCCAGTCGACCGATTCCTTGACGTAGGCTGCCATCTGCTGATCGGTAAGCGTAAAAGCCTGCACGGCCTTTGTGGCGCTTCCTACTGCTTTCTTAAGGTTGAACTGAGCGTGTGCGACATTAGTGCCAGCTAAAATTGCTACGCCCATAAGCACTTTTACCAAGAGTTTTCTCATTGAAGTTGATAAGAATTTAGTTAGTACTTCCTATAAAACGGCATTTTCGCCCTTCTTTGTATCTGCCGCTGCCGATTTTGTTTCGTCAGAAGCGGAAGATGAGGGAGAGGGCGCAGGAAAGGCGCGACATCTTCGAACGCGTGAAATAGTCGGTGAGCGAACGCATCCGCTGGCCATCGGCCACGGTGTACGTCACAGGAGCATTCTCAGCCGTGAAGGGTGTGGACACCGACGACGTAGGATCGAACGGCCCCGCCAAATCCCCTTCATATTTCTTGAAAAGGTTGTTCAAACCTCCTTCGTATCTCAGCATGACGGCTGCCGACATGGGGCCGCTGATGTGCACCTCCGCACCGATTCCGGCCATGATCGACGAGGTGGTCTTCGTCATGTCGGCACCATACGTCTGGATAGCCCCGAGCGTCTGGTTGCCGAATTCGTTCATATAGTCGGCATCTATCATCAGGTTGTCATACTGCGGATACACGCCGTAGCTGTATACTTCGGCATATCCGTCGCAAATTCTCGAAGCCACGTTGAAACTCAACCGATAGCCCACCATCGCGTGCAGACTGAACACGCGGCTCGTGCGCAACCGATAGTTCAGATAGATCGGTATCGACACACGCTCCGTCTTCACCTTCTGATGCATCTTCTCTACCGTGCAATAACGCTCGTAAGGCTCGTCGTCCATATCGGCCGCGGCCGGCGCGGAGTAGTGATAACTCATCTCGCCCGCCATGTCGGTCTTCACGGGTGTCGTGCCGTAAGCCACGCCCACATTGGCCTCCAGAGAGTGGCGGCCGCGCTGCCAGAACGTCCACCCGAAGTCGAGCCCGAAGTCTGACGAAGCAGCCTTGCTTCCCATCTCGGGCCAAATCTTATCGACACTCAGGGCATTGCCGATGCCCAGGTCGGCGCTCGCCTTTATCGCGAATTTCCCCTCGGGGGCAGGCTGTGCGGCCGCCGACAACATCGGCAGCAGCACGCCGGCCACGAGAGCATATCTCAGCTTATCTTTCATTTTCAAAATGCTATATTTCGTTTCCAAAAATCGTTGAAGAATCTCCAAAGAATTACTTCACCACGAATCTCTTCGACTGCTTCTTGCCGCCGTTCTTCACCGTCACCACATAGATGTCGGGCACGAAACGGGTCAGGTTGATATCGTCGGAGATCACGCCTTCGCCTTCATAAGCCTTGCCATACACCTCGACGCCTCTCAGAGTGTAGATAGCCATCTGGGCGTCGCCGCTGTTTTCAAGCACGATACGCAAGCCCTCAGGCGTGATCTTGATCCACTCGCCGTCGACGGTCTCGGCCTTGCCTCTCGACTTGCCGCTGAAGCCGTAGATCGACGGATCGAAGCAAACCTCCTCGCGTCCGTCGAGGTGACGCAGGTTGCTCGTCACAATCTCGCCATCCTCATTCTCGAAGGCCGCGAACACCCAGAAATCATTCGTCGGATTGTTGTAGATCTCCTCGGTGGTGTGGCAATAGCGGAGCGGAGTCTCGGCGAGTATGAACGAATCGCCGTTGCTGTCGGTGTAGCCGTACACATACCAGTAGCCGAGGCGCGTGAGTTCCGAATCAGGAAGATCCATCATCACGATGAAGGTGCAGGTGGTGCCGTCGCCCTTGCGGAGAAGGGCCTTGGGTGTCCATGCGCGCTCCTTCACGGTGACGGTGCTCGATGCGCTCAGACCGTTGACTGTCGTAGCCGTGATGATGGCCACACCAGGCTGGAAGGCCGTCACAATGCCATTGGTCACTTTCGCGATCTCCGGGTTGCTCGATGTCCAGATCAGGGTCTGATCGGTAGCGTCGGTCGGGGTGACGGTAGCCGTCAGCACACCCGATTCACCCACGAAGAGATTCAGCTCGGCCGGCTCCAGAATGATCGAAGCCGGGTCGATAATTCTGCGTTTCACGGTCACGGCACACTCGGCGGTGAGACCGTTAGAAGAGGAAGCGTAAATCACGCACTGACCCTCCATGATGGCCGTCACAAGGCCCTCACCGGATACGGTAGCCACGGCGCGGTTTGACGATATCCAGGTCACGGTCTTGTCGGTGGCATCCTCGGGCAGGATTGTCGCGATCAGGTCTTCGGTGTCGCCCTCGAACATCTCGATCGCGGTCTTGTTGAGCGTGATCGAAGCCACGGGGATTACACGCGGTATTACGGTGACGAAGCACTGCGCTACCAAGCCGTTGGAAGAGGTGGCACTTACGATACACTTGCCAGCCTTGACGGCTGTCACGACACCGTTCTGATCTACCGTAGCGATCGACTCGTCATTTGAGCTCCAGGTGACGGTCTTGTCGGTAGCGTCGTCCGGGCGGACAATCGCGAAGAGCTCAGAGGTGTCGCCTTCGATCATTAGCAGCTCGCTGTTCGAAATCGAAATACCGGTAACATCCACGAAACCGGGTTTGACGGTCACGGCACACTCGGCGGTGAGACCATTCGAAGAGGAAGCGTA
>CAZGJH010000209.1:0-3268 GCA_964525735.1 uncultured Sangeribacter sp. | reverse complement strand
GACGTCAACGGCGTGATGGATGGCGATATAGATGCTTTCATCAAGGCCTATCTGATGGAATTTGCAGGCAACGCAGAATAATGCAACCAAATAAAAGGCATCGGGCCAGACACTTACAGTAGGTGTCTGGCCCGATGCTTTTTATTTGCGTTCTTTGATGAGTCCGTGCCGATAAGCGTAGAGAAGCTCCTTGAGCTCTTCGATTTGCCCTAAAAGCTCCTTGCCGCGGTCGGTGTCGCGCACACGCACGCGCTGGTAGTTGAGCTCGACGAGGCGGTTGATCGAGATGATGTCGGTGCCATTCTTCACGGCCTCTTCGGCCGAGGTGAAGGGTTCATGCTGCACGAGCTCGAAACCACGTGAGTGATAGACGAGCGTATAGCCTGCGATACCGGTTGTGTCGTGATAAGCTTTCGAGAAGCCGCCATCGATCACCATCAGTTTGCCGTTGGCTTTCACAGGGTTTTCCCCTTTCCCTACTTTCACCGGCACATGGCCGTTGATGATATGGCGGTGTTCCCCCTCCACACCGAACGAGTCGAGTATATGGTCGCACACCTCCTCCTTGTCGCGCAGGTGGTAGTAGTGGCCCTTCTCCTCGTGGTGAGTGGCTGGGTCGTCGATGAAATAGCGTTCGAAAGTTGCCATCTTGCTCTTGTCGAAGAGGGGGGAGTCGGGGCCGCACCAGGCGTAGAAATAATAGTCGAGAGCCGCTTTGCGCTCCTCTTCGGGAGTGTCGGTGTTGATTGCCGAGCGCAGGTGCAACTCAATTTGCTGGAGCAGCTCCTCACCCTTGTAGGGTTTTCCCTTCAGCATCACCTCCTTCAGGGTGCCGTCGGCGTTGAGCGGGATAGAGGCGTGGAAGAGGAGATTTGAGTTGCATACGGAGTAGAGGCTGCCGTGGGAGAAGAATATGCCGATATGGCGTTTCAGCTTGTCGCTTACGGAGAAAGAGTGCGAGATCTTCTCCATAAGGCTCTTCTCTTCAGGCGAGAGGAGGTAGGGATTCTGCGGATCGATGGTCGGGAAGTTGGTATCGCGCAGCGGATAGGTCTTGCCATTGAGGGTGATTGTGCCCGCCGCATAGTCGATATGGTGGAGCAGACGACGGTCGTCCATATTCCATTCCGGGTGGCGCTCGATCATTGCCCCTTCGAGCTTGAATTGAATCACGGCTATCGCTTTGTGCATCTTCGCGATAAGCTGGCGATTCTTGTCGGAGAGGGGTTCCTCCTTGGCCGAGTCTTTGGGCATGAATATTTCGCAGGGATCATCCTTATACGTCTCCATGGCGAAAGTGGCGAGGGGCACGAGGTTGATGCCGTAGCCATCTTCGAGCGTCGCCATATTGCCATAGCGTAGCGAGACACGGAGCACGTTGGCTATGGAGCACTCATTGCCGTAGGCCGCTCCCATCCAGAGCACATCGTGATTGCCCCACTGTATATCGAAATCCTTGTAAGAGTAGAGGGTGTCGAGCACGATGTGGGCGCCCTCGCCACGGTCGAAGATATCACCCAAGAGATGAAGCTGGTCGATGCTGAGGCGCTGAATCACGTGAGAGATAGCGCTGATGAAGTTGGCGGCTTGTCCCGTAGAGATGATAGTCTCGATGATACGGTTGTAGTAGGGCTGCTTGTTCTCCTCCGAGGGAGATTCGTGCAAGAGCTCCTCTATTATATAGGCAAATTCGGGTGGAAGGCTTTTTCTCACCTTCGAGCGTGAATATTTCGAGGAGACAGCCTGGAGCACCTTCACAAGCTGATGAAGCGTGATCTGATAGAAATTGTCGAGATCCTTCTCCGTAGAGCGGATCAGGGCGAGTTTGCGCTCCGGGTAATAAATCAGGGAGCAGAGCTGACGGATATCATCTTCGCGCAAGCTCGTGGAGAAGATTTCGTTGACCTTTCTCTTGATATTGCCCGAGGCGTTTTTGAGGATATGGCGGAATGCTTCGGCTTCGCCGTGGATATCGGCGATGAAGTGTTCGGTGCCCTTAGGGAGGTTGAGGATAGCCTCGAGGTTGATTATCTCGGTGGCAGCGGCCGACACATTGCCATAATTCTGCGAGAGGAGCTCGAGAATACGGCGATCGGCTTCTATTTTTTCAGGAGTGAATGATCCCATGGTTTCTACTGGTCTTTGATTTCCGCAAAATTAATGATTTTTTCTCAAAAATACCCTCTGTATCCTAACTTTATGCGCTTGTAAAGTGTATAAAATAATATGCCACTCCTTAAGAGGTGGCGTAAACGCATAGTTTGAAAATTTAATTATCAACAGAGACGCATATGAAAAGAGTAGTGATTATGGGAGCTTCCTCAGGCATGGGTTATGCCGTAGCCGAGGCTCTCGCTTCAAGAGGGGTAAAAGTGGGTGTTGCGGCCCGTAAAACCGACTCATTGGAGAAACTGAAGGAAAAATATCCCGACTTCGTGGAGTATCTGAGCATCGATGTCACACAACCCGAAGCCAAGGAGTTGCTCGCCACACTTATCGGACGGCTCGGAGGCATGGACATCTATTTCCATGTAGCCGGAATAGGATATGAGAATCTTTATCTTGATCCTGAGAGAGAAGTGGAGATTATCAATACCAATGCAGCGGGATTTGCCCGTATGATTTGCAGCGCATATCGGTATTTCCGTGATGAACGTGGAGGCAAAGGCCAGATTGCGGCAATAACATCGGTTGCAGGAACAAATGGTATGGGCCGTCTGTCAGCCTACTCAGCCAGCAAGAAGTTCGATCAAGCTTATCTGGTAGCGCTCGAACAATTGAGCAATGCCGAGGGTAACGATATTGCCTTCACGGATATTCGTCCGGGCTGGGTAAAGACTCCGCTGGTAGACGCCGACAAGAAATATCCTATGGAGATGACCGTCGGCTACGTGTTGCCTAAGATTCTAAAGGCTATCGTGCGTAAGAAGAGAGTGGCTGTGATTGATTGGCGGTTTAACCTTTTGGTAGGTGCATGGCGCTGTTTGCCCAACTGCCTGTGGACGCATGTGGATATACCAATCTCCGAGCCTGATAATCCGCTTCCTTCGGAGCTTTCGCAGGAGGAACATGATCTGCTCTCGCCCCTCTAAACATCACGAGGCCCTGATTCATTCGGAATCAGGGCCTCTGTCTGTATTTGTATTGTTTCAGAATTTCCTTAGAGTCACTACTGTTTCGCCATCGCGCATCACCAGGCTCTTGCTGTCGAGGTGTTCGATAGTGAATGTCACCGGATTCTCGTAGATGCCATACTGCTTGAGAATTG
>CAZGJH010000208.1:0-3290 GCA_964525735.1 uncultured Sangeribacter sp. | reverse complement strand
CGAAGTAGAAGCCGGTGTAATCTGCAGAGTGCATGACCTGCCACCAGGCCTCTACCTGATCGACCACTTCAAACACTTGGTGAAATAACCATCCATTTTTAAACACAAGGGGAGCCCCGTTTTGCGAGGCTCCCCTTGTGTATTTACATCCATTAAAAAGATTTTTCCCAAAAATCATATTGTATGAGAAATTTTTGTATCTTTGCAGATTAATTAATATACCTCATACCTTTCGTTAATAATTATGACTACAGAAACAACAGATATTCGCTGGATACAGCGTCTTTCTAATTATCAGAAAGCTTTGGCTAAACTTGAAGAGGCTGTGAATGCCATCTCTAATAATCCAATTATGGAGGTGTATATACGAGACCTTATGCAGGAAGGTCTGATTCAGCGATTTGAATTTACCCAAGAATTAGCATGGAAAGTAATGAAAGATTATGCAGAATATCAGGGGTATACAGATATAAAAGGGTCAAGAGATGCTATGAGGAAAGCACTGCAGATGAATTTGATTTCTGATGATGCTTGGCTCAGAACTATTGTTGATCGCAATGTAACCTCACACACTTATGATGAAGAAGAGGTTGCAGAAATTGTAGATAACGTTATGACAAAATATTTCCTTATCTTCAAGGAGTTTGAGAAGAAGATGAGTGAATTAAAGAATGAAACACTGACAGGTGATCATCCAGAATAACTCACACTATTGGATTAGTTTATAAATAAGTAAAATGACAAGATACGGATTAAAGGAGGAAGAGATAAATTGGTTAGGGCATAATTTCGCTCAATATCCGGAGATCGAGGAGGTTGTATTGTATGGATCAAGAGCAAAAGGATGCCACAAGCCGTTCTCGGATGTCGATATAACATTGAAGGGTTCGAAGCTCACCAGGAATATTCTCAGAGACCTTCAAATGAAGCTATATGATTCCATCATGCCGTATGAATTCGATGTCTCCTTATTCGCCACCCTGAAGAATGAGGATCTAATAGATCATATTAACAGATGCGGCATTATCATCTATTCCATCTAATATAGCATTTTGACTGATACTGTGGTGCTATTGGTGGGCGCCGCTACATGCCAAAAGCATGTCCCTACGTTACTGAGGGAAGGTATAAAAAATCCCAGACGCTTTGGAGTGTCTGGGATTTTGCTGTTTGTTATCTGGTTTTGGGGATGGGAATCTGTTAGAAGGAGGCGGGGGAGAAGATACCGGCGCGGGGATGATTGGGAGGGAGATTGGGGGTGAGGTCGGGATTACGCTCCGGTTGCCAGGTGCGGACGTGGATCAGGGGTTTGTCAGGGTCGTTGAAATCAACGAAAAGGAAAAGATAACCCTGGTCGCCATAGGTTTGCGACACGTAATCCTGTTTCAGCTGAAGAGCATACGTTTCGCCGCCGATTCCCGAACGCTCTACGTCGGTATCAGAGAAGCGAAGGTTGATGTATTCCTGGCTGTTGAAGCAGCGTCGCAGCTGTTCCATATACTCCTTCTTGCTCTTCTGAGCATACGTCACCTGATCTTTCGTGGCGAAGCCCATGCCGTCGCTACCACCGGCTTTCGTGAGTCGTTTCGTCACGTGGCCCACGATAATCACGGCATTATCATCGAAGATACTTTCGATGTAGTCGAGCTCACGGAGAGCGAAGGCAGTGCGATAGTTCTCCAGGAAGTTGACGAGCACCATCTTTTTGTCGTCGGTCCACGCTGCTCCCTCCTTTGCGAAGATATCCTTGCGGGCTATGCTGCCGAGTCCGAAACCAAGACTCTCGATCTTACCATCCTTATTGAAGGTAAAGGTTACATCTTCAGTAAACTGGCGCTTGCCATTGCTGAATGTGAACGACATTGGAATCGAGCGGCACTGTATCTCGTCGCGGAAAGGATAGAACTCATAAGTGTTGCGCGTAGCGTTGCCTAGCACTTTTACCTTACCGTAGCGAATCAACTTATCGAAAATCTTGCGACCATCTTCTGTAAAGAGATCGTCGATTCCGCTGTAATTGCGTGTCGTAATCGCTTTCAGAATACGTTCGATAGCCGCTGCATAGGGTGCGCTCGCGCTCTTATCGAGAGGTTGCAAACCCTCCTTGGCTCCGGCAGCCACCTGCTCCTGAAACGCTTTAGTTTCCTTCTTATCAGCCTTCAACGTCTTCTGACCTTCGTTGAGAAGATATTGATTCTGAACCAAACCGGCTCCTTTGAAATTGTCGAGAAGCGGTTTCAGTTCGGCATTGACATGGTTTTCGCTCTTGAAAAGATACTCAACGTAAAGTTTCAGAGGATTCATCGGCACTGATGGAGCCAATTCGATAAGAGCCATACCGTCGCGGGCCGTCACCAAAGGGGAGTATCCGGAAGAGGTAGCATACTTGAAAGTACAGGTAGTGGCCGGTTTACCATCATAATTGACAGTAAGTTCCACAGTCTGACCGCCATTCTCAGGATCATCCTCATCTTTCTTGACGGAGGCCACACCAAATGTCACCTTATTCACGATGTCGCGCATCGCTTCAGGCAGCCAGTTGGCCAACACACGATTGTCGCCATCTACAAACTCGGTCACTTCCGACGGAGCCGGAAGGCTCTGCAAAAGCACGTAAGCACGGTAGAGATGACGTAGAGCGTCATCTACCTTGCCATTGTCGCGTGCACGAACGCCCGAACGAGCCAAATCGGCCACATTATTGCGACGGCGTTTGTGCATACGTTCGATGTTGGCTTTCGGCATATAAACGAACCGTACGAAATCAGGTTCTTCGGAGATAGCGATTACCTCTACACCTTCGAGAGAGGCGGGAGTGGTGTAGCTGTCTACTACCGATTTGAATTTCTCCGATGTGAGGTCGTTGCCGTTTGCATCAACGCCGCCAGTCAGTTCCGAGTGCGTGCTCGACTGCACATTGATTGAAATCTTCCTCACCATATCCTGAAGTGCAGCGTGATAGGCTTCTTCGGGATCGTCGCCTATGCCACGGCCATAGATATAATCGGAATTGGCCATGATCACATCTGCCATCTTCTGCTGGGAGGACGTTTCATCCTTAGGGGCCCCCATTGTGTGGAGACCCCCTAAGATTAACGTAAAGAATAAAATAAAGACTTTGCTTGCTATTTTCATTGCTGATCAAAAATCTTACAATGTTGATCAAAATCAATTTTACAATTCAGGCGTCGGATTATCCGACTCATTAGGACGCTCACCTCCAGTACGGAACCTAACAGTTACCGAGCCGTAAACGCGCTGACCTCTACTATCGGTAACGAAGCTGCGTA
>CAZGJH010000207.1:0-3291 GCA_964525735.1 uncultured Sangeribacter sp. | reverse complement strand
GTCGATCGCCACGGTGATACCGTCGATCTTGTCGGCCTCGCCGATTATCTCCGCTATTCCGGTCAGAATCTTGCGGTTGTTGATCTTGATGGCCACTCTCACCTTCAATTTCTTGAACACCATGTCGATCATGGAGAGAAGCTCTATCTCGTTCCAGAGCGAGTCGCTGCCCACGACATCGGCGTCACACTGATAAAACTCGCGGTAGCGTCCCTTCTGCGGACGGTCGGCACGCCAAACGGGTTGTATCTGGAAGCGTTTGAAGGGCATCTGGAACTGTCCGCGGTATTGCACCACAAAACGAGCGAAGGGCACCGTGAGATCGTAACGCAGACCCTTCTCACAGAGTTTATTGGTGAGTCGCACGAGGTTACGCTCAGCTATCTCGCTATCCTCCACCCCTTTCAGGAAATCGCCTGAATTTAGAATTTTAAAAAGAAGCTTATCACCCTCTTCGCCATATTTGCCCATCAGCGTAGAGAGATTCTCCATAGCGGGAGTCTCAATCTGCTGGTAGCCATACAGACGGAAAACGCTCTTGATAGTATCGAATATATAGTTTCTTCTCGCCATCTCAACGGGAGAAAAATCACGTGTGCCTTTCGGAATTGACGGTTTCTGTGCCATGTTACTCCAGGAATGTATATTTTAGTTGTGTGTATTTATTACGCGAATTTACAAAACTTTTTTCACATCTCACGTATTGAAGCAGTTTAAACTTCACTTCCTGCCATCAAAATTCGGCGGCTATTCTGAAATTCAGCTGGCGGCGCGTAAGATAATTGGGCACGGCATATTGGATGTTGTTGACGTCGGTCACCCAATAATAGCTGCTTACGTTTGAGATATCGAAAAGATTGAAGAGATCCATGCCGAGAGTGATGCTCTTGAAATGACGCCAGAAGTTGTGGGGACGCACGCCGTCGGTCGGGGCTCCGACAAGCTGATAGCTCAAGCCGATATCTACACGCTTGTAGGCCGGAGCGCGGAAAAAGGCTATGTCGCGCGAAGTGTGAGGAGCCGTCATTGTGAGGCCATCGGAGAATACACCTCTCAGACTGAATTTCAGCTTCGGAAATTTCGGGAAATAATCCGTGAAATAGAGTCCCACTGAATAACGCTGGTCGGAAGGGAGAGGCACTTTCTTGCCGTGGAGGGTCTGCTCCGTTTTCATAAGCGAGAAGGTGATCCAGGAGTCAGAGCCTGGCACAAACTGACCGAAGAGTTTGAAGTCAAGGCCCATCGCGTAGCCCTTTGCATCGTTGACGCCTGAATAATTCACTTTCAGGTTGTCGTATTCGTAAGAGATCAGATTGGCCAGGTTCTTGTAATAGAGTTCGCCTGAGAGCTTGAAAGGCCTGTTCATGGCGCGGAATATGTAATCCGTGCCGAGCACAAACTGTATGCTTCGCGGCGATTTGATCTTGTCGTTAAGCCGTATGTTGGCATTTCCAAGATCGTCCATCACAGCCTCGCGATATTCCTTGTAGAAGGGCGACTGATAATACAGACCCAAAGCACCCCTGAATTTCCAGCTGCTGTTGCCCTGGGGCGACAGAGAAACGTTTACACGGGGGGAAACAAGGAATTCTTTGTTGAACGACCAATAAGAGGCTCTCACGCCTGCATTGAGCGTGATGAAGAAATGGCGACTCTCAAGATAGAGCGCATCTTCAGCGAAGAGGGCGAAACGTGTGTTGTTGACGTCTTCACGCGACGTTAGATTGTAAATCAGATGCACGCCGGCTGGTGTTGTAGGCAACGAATACCCCGCACTGTCTCGCCATTCCCACTCTTTCGTGCGATCGTGGAAATTTTCGTGCAGTAATTGCACCCCATAGGAGAGATGGTTCTTTCCTGCCACGGTGGTGCCTTTCAACGCGGCTGTCAGAACGGAAGCCTTGAGGCGGTTGCGCGAGTGTTCCATGTATTTGCCTACACCCAGCTCACCACCCACTCCCGCTTCTCCACCTGTACCTGCCTGATCAAGCCAGTATTCACCGGAGATGTCGTAGCTCACGTATTCGTTGGTCATGAAGCCTGAGAGCTGCAAAGCGAAGTTTGTAGCGCGATTCTTGCGGTAGTTGAAGGAGAGTGTGCCGAGATATGTCTCGAATTTATCCTTCTCCTCGCCGTCGAAATACACTTTGAACTGTTTCACATCGGAAGCCGTGCCGAAAGATGTTTCACGATCGGCCGGTTTAAAACTGAAATCATTGATGGAGATATTGCCAAGGAAGTTGATGCTGAACTTCTCCGTGGGCTTGTATGTGATATTGGTCTGATAGTCGAAATAGAGAGGATCATATTCGCCACGTGTCTCAAGAGAAGACAAGAGTGAATTGTTTTTCTTGAGGCGCAAACCATGCAGCTGCGAGAATTTACCGCTGCTCTGGCCGATGGCAAGCGAACCGCCCATCAAACTTAATGCCACGGAGCCTTCAAATGCTTCTGGTTCACGATATGTGATATCAAGCACCGACGACATCTTATCGGCATACCGAGCCGGAAAACCGCCAGTCGAGAAACTGATATTATCTACCATCGCCGGATTGATAATACTCAAACCCTCCTGCTGGCCACTTCTCACCAATTGAGGACGATAAATCTCAATACCATTTATGTAGACTGAATTTTCATCGAAAGAGCCACCGCGCACTGAATATTGCGAGCTCATCTCGTTGCTTGAATTGACACCGGCCATCGTAGAGAGCATCGCTTCAACGCTACCTCCCGACACATCGGGCGAAAGTTTGAAGCTTTCGGCATCCATGCTCTGCATTCCGTTGATATTATCCTTGTAGCCGGTCACTTCAACCTCTTGAAGCACTTCATCGGCAGGATACATCTTGACATTGACGGTAGCCTCCCCTTTTGGTTTGATCAATTTACGGCTCACTGTCTTGAAACCGATACAACTGAACACAACTTCGATCGTATCTTTCTGAGCAACAGTAAGCGTATATTTACCTTGGAGGTCGGTGTTGGTACCGATAGAAGTGTCGGCGATTCTGACTGTTCCGAATTCGATCGGTTTGTCCTCATTATCGCGCACGGTGCCAGAAATTTTGACATTCTTAGCGAGAATGCCAAAGGTCACCGTCAACATCAACAATATAATAAAAAAGCGAATATTCATCATTAGAAATAAACGCAACCACTGCGGTTAATATTGTTTGTTAATGCATAATGCTTAATGCTTAATTTATAATGACAAAAAAGCGAGCTGACTTCGTATTGAAATCAGCTCGCTTGTCTAAGGGGGCGATTACCTACTCTCCCGCTTTCGCA
>CAZGJH010000206.1:0-3313 GCA_964525735.1 uncultured Sangeribacter sp. | reverse complement strand
TAGCACGCCACCCTCTCACGGTGGAGACTCGGGTTCGAGTCCCGGATCGGCTACATTAACACAAGGATTGTCGAGAGACAATCCTTTTTTCTTTTTATATCCCACACCTTCCCTCTATTCAACCTTGAAAATTATCCTGCTTTCATTTTCTTCGCTTTATTCCTTGGGATGAAGAAACCTTTTAAAGATTCGAATGTTATATTGTCAAAGGTCGAACGACCATCCAGGCAACCGATCCTATTTTTAACCCCAAATATTAACAATCTTAATTAATTATTCTCATGAAAGCACTATCAATAATATTCTACGCCATCGGCTTTATTCTCCTCATCGTGTCTTGCTTCACTTCAAGCGTGGCTGTTACATGGTGGCTCGGTGGCTTCGCTGTGGTGGCTCTCATCGTGGGCTGCGTATGCCAGTTCAACGCCACAACCCACGCACAGCAGTTCAATTACCACCACACTAAGTGATGATCGATCGTAAATGCATAATGCTGCTTAATGCATAATTCATAATGCTTAATGCTTAATGCATAATTGTTAGTTTGCAATTCTCAATGCGTAATGTGTAACGCATGAAGCATAAAGACTTATAAAGCATCTCCCATTTAAGCTGAATCCAAAGCTTAAATGGGGGATGCTTATTATCTCAACTTTACCTAATTATGCATTATGGATTATGCATTAAGAATTATATATTATGAATTGCCAAATTGGCTTTGCGGAGGGTCTCGGGTTTGCCGATGTCGATCAGTTCAAGCCCTGGCTGAACGTAGCCTGACACTTTACCCTCTCGATTTGCTGAGAGGAGATAATCCATCACGGGAAACTTCTGCTCGCCAAACATCTCTCGCATCTCCTTTCTCATACCTTTACCTGCTACGTAGATTCCGCTGAAGGCATACTCTCGATCGCCGGGTGCCGACGCAAGATCTTCGGGACGATAACGTTGCTCTTCGAGATGATACCATCCGCGCAGAGTCATCGCGGGGTCGAAAATCAGCTTGCGGCTGGAGGCGCGGTCGCTCACAAGCAAAGTCGCGTCGTCGCCATTCTCAAGGTGTCTCTTCATCAGATCGCCAAGGGAGGCGTTGCTCAGGATATCCACATTATGTACGAGAACAGGTTCATCGCCAGCCAGAGCATCAGCCTTTACGATACCACCTCCAGTGTCGAGAAGGAGATCACGTTCGTCGCTCACGAAGATTTTCACACCGAAATCGTGACTTTCGAGAAAATCTATGATCTGCTCACCGAAATGATGCACATTTACGATTATCTCGTCGAATCCTTCATCTTTCAACCTACTGATCACGCGCTCCAGCATCGGCACCCCGTCAACGGGTACAAGTGCTTTGGGATGCGATAGAGTCCAGGGTCGAAGGCGTGTGCCGAGCCCGGCCGCCAATATCATTGCTTTCATTCTTCCTCCTTCTTATTTAGTTTCTCCAGAGTTCTCCTTCTTATTATATATGGTGGTGATACCCTGTTCGCGATGATTGAGCAAAACGGCCGCCTCCGGGAATTCCGCAGCCAATGCCTCGGCCACGGCCTGTGCGCAATAAACCGACCGATGCCTGCCCCCTGTGCACCCGAACCCTATCTGAAGCGAATCGAAATGACGCTCCAAGTAGCGACTGACCGTAGGACGGAGCAGATCGAGCACCCGCTCGATAAACACTCCTACCTCTCCCCTCGCCTCCAAGAACTCGCGCACCGGAAGGTCAAGGCCAGTGAGCGGTTTATATTCGTCGTAGCGCCCTGGGTTGTGCATGCCTCGGCAATCAAACATGAAGCCACCGCCGTTGCCTGAAAGATCTTCGGGATAACCCTTCTTATAGGAGAAGCTGAACACCTTTATCTTCAGTTGACCGCGCTCCTCCTTGCGGGCAAAGCGACTCGCCACGGCCTCTTCGGCCACACGAAGCAGCTCGGGGAAAGCGTCGAGTTGGCCTGCCTCAACCAGTTGGCGAAGATTGCCAAGAGCAGCCGGTATACTCTCGATGAAGTGAGCCTTCTTCTCAACGAGTCCACGAAAACCGTAAGCTCCAAGCACCTGAAGCGTGCGGAAAAGCGACATCAGACCGACGGCGTTCAAAGCCACTTCGCCATCAACCCCTGAAGTCTTCTCCAACTCATTTATATATATAGCGAGCAATTTGCTTCTCTCCTCTGAAGTAAATCCAGCCTTCGCTTGCCAAAGGAAAGAGATGGCATCGTAGACCACTGGGCCCTTTCTGCCCCCTTGAAAATCGATGAAGCCCAATCGGCTCTCTCCCTCCGGGGCAGCGTCCGACCCTTCTCTCACGATGATATTGCGGCTCTGGAAATCGCGATACATGAATCCCATCAGACGCGGGTCGAGCGATGTGAGCAAGGAGGCCAACTTCTCGAAATCATCTTCCAATGCCTCCTCGTCGAAAAGAATACCGGCTGTCTTCAGAAACTCATATTTAAAATAGTTGAGATCCCACATCACCTGGCGACGCGCGAACGGTGCCGAAGCCACTTCATCAATCCACAAAGTCTCATCCACAGACTGCATCTTCACGAGCTGGCGAAGAGCCTCAGCCGCAAGAGGAATGCGTTCCTCGCCCTGCAGGCAGTCGAGAAGCGACCGGCCCCCGAAATCCTCCTGAAGATAGGCACGTGTGTCGGTGGAG
This sequence comes from uncultured Sangeribacter sp., assembly GCA_964525735.1. GTDB lineage: Bacteria > Bacteroidota > Bacteroidia > Bacteroidales > Muribaculaceae > Lepagella. Next base: position 651 of record CAZGJH010000206.1, on the reverse strand, counting down.
ACGGCGTAGATCTCAGGCACGGGCAGCCCCTGCGAGCGAAAGGTGCGCGCCAAGTTAATGAAAGTGTTGTTCTCACGGAGATCGTCGCCTACGGTGCCTATCACCGAAAAGCCCTCGCCGTCGGAGAGGCGGAAATAGCGGCGGTCGGAGCCGGCGCCAGGGAGCTGAGCCACCGTCGGCGTCTTGCCGAAACGGGTGGCGAAGAGAGATGAAAGCAGCTCTGCATCGGCAGTTTTATGCTGATTTGTCATTACAATTGCCAAATTAATATACCCCCTCTTACAGAAAGAAGGTGTTAAATTAGTTTTATAGATGCAAAATTACGAATAATTGTTGGTAATACCGACAAAAAACATTATCTTTGCGTCACCATTCCCAAAGATGAGGCCTTAAGTTAAATTGAGCCCACCCGAAAGGATGGTAAGAAATTCCGACCACCTAAAACTCCTCCTATGCCGCAAGGCAGGCTTCTAATGCCGCAAGGTATAGATACCGATAACCCTAAGAGACAATAAACCTGATAATAAGTCATAAATAAAAAGTAAAATTAAAAAATGGCTAAAATTGATAATTACAATTTCGCCGGTAAGAAAGCTATCGTCAGAGTAGACTTCAATGTGCCTCTCGACGAAAACGGCAACATCACCGACG
>CAZGJH010000205.1:0-3437 GCA_964525735.1 uncultured Sangeribacter sp. | reverse complement strand
CCATCTTGTTGACGTAGCCGATACGGGGCACATTATATTTGTCAGCCTGACGCCATACGGTCTCAGACTGGGGTTCTACACCACCTACTGCACAGAAAGCGGCAACGGCGCCGTCGAGCACACGAAGCGAACGCTCCACCTCTACGGTGAAGTCGACGTGTCCCGGGGTGTCGATAAGATTGATCTTATACTTGTTGTCGTTGTATTTCCAGAAAGTGGTTGTTGCTGCTGATGTGATAGTGATGCCACGCTCCTGCTCCTGCTCCATCCAGTCCATGGTGGCAGCGCCATCATGCACCTCGCCGATCTTGTGGGTAAGACCGGTGTAGAAAAGGATACGCTCGGAGGTTGTGGTCTTGCCGGCATCGATGTGGGCCATGATGCCGATATTTCTGGTAAGATTGAGATCTTCGTGTTTAGCCATGACTTATCTACCTATATTAAAATCTGAAGTGAGCGAAAGCGCGGTTAGCTTCAGCCATGCGGTGCATATCCTCTTTTCTCTTGTATGCGCCACCCTGGTCGTTGAAAGCGTCTACGATTTCCGCTGCGAGCTTGTCGGCCATAGTCTTGCCGCCGCGCTTGCGGGCATAGATGATAAGATTCTTCATTGAAATTGATTCCTTGCGGTCAGCGCGGATTTCGGTGGGGACCTGGAAAGTGGCGCCACCTACACGGCGGCTCTTCACCTCCACCTGAGGAGTTACATTCTCGAGGGCTTTCTTCCAGATTTCGAGCGCGCTCTTCTCCTCGTTCGGCAACTTGGCCTTCACGGTCTCGAGTGCCGTATAGAAAATTGTATATGCCGTGTTCTTCTTGCCGTCATACATGAGATGATTGACAAACTTGGTTACTCTCACGTCGTGGAACACGGGATCGGGCAATGTCACCCTTTTCTTCGGTTTTGCTTTTCTCATTTTAGTTGTTTAATTAATTTGGTGGTTGTCTGATTCTTCAACGCCGGCTCTCTTGCCGACGTTTACTCAACCTACCGACAGGCAGCTCTCAGCACACCCCTCGGCAAGGATCATTGCTGACCCTGATTACTTCTTGCCGGCCGTCTTGCCTGCTTTCGGACGCTTAGCACCGTATTTCGAACGACGCTGAGTGCGACCCTGCACACCTGCGGTATCAAGAGTTCCACGCACGATGTGATAACGTACACCCGGAAGGTCTTTCACACGACCTCCGCGCACCATCACGATGGAGTGCTCCTGAAGATTGTGACCCTCACCCGGAATGTAGGAGTTCACCTCCTTGCCGTTGGTGAGACGCACACGTGCTACCTTACGCATAGCCGAGTTAGGCTTCTTAGGAGTGGTGGTGTAAACACGAACACACACTCCGCGACGCTGCGGGCAGGAATCCAAGGCAGGCGATTTGCTCTTGTCCTTAAGAGCGGTGCGGCCTTTTCTTACTAATTGCTGAATAGTTGGCATTCTTGTCTCTAAAAAATGATTTATATGTTTCCTCAGTCTGAAAGCTAAAACCCTCACAAACGCATTTAATTCGCTATCAAATAGCAAATTAAATGCACTTTTCAGATTTATTGCCCTCAAAAACTTTGCAAAGATAATAAAAATCAGCCGTTTACACAAATATCCATCAAAAAAAATTCTAACACAATGTTAATTATTCTTCAAAGCCCCTCCAAAAGCCCTGTGAGAAGTGTCCAGAGAGTGTCCAGAGAAAAGCACCCTGTGAGAAAAGCTCAGAGAGCTCAAAGTGCTCAGAGAGCTCTGAAAAGCCCCCGCAAAGATAATACCCCCAGAGCCCTCAGGAAAAAAGCCTTCAAGCCTCATTTATAGTTTTTAACACTTATTCTTTGCCTTTTTACCTTTTTTATACTACTTTTGCACAGTTTTTAACTTTGTGCGCAATGATCCATCCCATCCATATATACCTTGTCGATACCCCTGACCGACACGAAAACCTCCTCCCACTGAGCTTCACTCGCCCAGTGGCCGATTTCCGCGTCGGCATCACTACCATACGCGAAAAATGGGAGGCCCTACTCCCAGGCTCCTACAGCTACTACCCCGTAGAATACCTTCGCGAAAAATTCGGCGACGTCGCCGACCCCTCAATGCCCGCTCTCTTCATCACCGGAGCCCTCATACCCGACCCCGACATCGTCGAAGCCATTCGCCAGCTCCCCGTAGGCCACGCACTCTGCTCGGCCGACGAAATGCTCGCCTTCCACGGCCCCCTCAACGCTCTTATTAATAAGGAGTGGACGGCCGAGGCCTACGAAGGCGCCCCACGAATGGTGAAATACGTCTTCGACGTCTTCCTGCTCAACCCCACCCTCATTCGCGAAGACTTCCTACGCCTCACAGCCGGCCGACAGTCGCAACCACTCTCATCCTCCAACACCGTGATCGGCGACTTTGTCGACGCCGACGGCCACCAGATGCTATTCATCGAAGAGGGAGCCACAATCGAAGGAACCACGATCAACCTCACGAAAGGCCCCGTCTACATCGGCCGCAACGCCGAAATTATGGAAGGCGCCTGCGTAAGAGGTCCACTCGCCCTCTGCGAAAGAGCCAAAATTCGCATGGGCTCAAAGATTTACGGCGGAAGCACCTTCGGCCCCTTCTGCAAAGTGGGCGGCGAGATCGACAACTCCGTGATGTTCGGCTTCAGCAACAAGGCTCACGACGGCTACCTCGGCAACGCCGTGGTGGGCGAATGGTGCAACATCGGTGCGGGCGTCAACGCATCCAACCTGAAAAACGACTATTCTAAAATACGTGTCTGGAACTATTCCACCCACACATTCATGCGCACCGACCTGCAATTCTGCGGTCCGATTATCGGCGACCACACCAAAATCGGCGTAAACTGCATGCTCAACACAGCCACCGTGCTCGGCGTGGGCGTCAACCTCCACGGCTCCGGTTTCCCGCGCGTATTCGTACCCAGCTTCAGCGAAGGCAGTCCCGTCACAGGCTTCTCCACCGTCAGCATGAAGAAATTCCACGACATCGCCGAGCGCGTCATGAGCCGCCGCAACCTCCGCCTCACCGAAATCGACACTCGCATCATGGAGAAAGTATACGAAATCGCGAGCCAATTCAAATAATCCTCCCGATCCAAATACCCTCTCCCCAATCCAAATAGCAAAAATCGAGGCAACGCTCCCGCAGAGTGTTGCCTCGATTTTATTCGTATGCTGAAAAATTTATGAATGCCTAAAAAATTATGAATGCTAAAAAAGCGCCGAGTCCTGGTCGCGTGAGGCGTCTTCAGGCGCCCATCCAGAAGCATAAGCCCCAGAAGCGTAAGCGCCCCTATATAAAAAACAAAACGACAGATTGTTTCACAACACTCCGTCGCCATGTGATTTCGTAGACTGTCATACCTTCACAAGCCTGAATTGCCTTACTCAACCACTAACTTACAATTTATATCACTATTACTTAAAAAGCTTT
>CAZGJH010000204.1:0-3486 GCA_964525735.1 uncultured Sangeribacter sp. | reverse complement strand
GGATGCTCGCCGTAGCTGTGGCTTTCTCGGTGATCTTCGCCAAGGAGGTGTTTGGTGGCACAGGCTACAACTTCCTCAACGTGGCCCTGGTGACCCGCGCATTCCTCTTCTTCGCCTATCCCTCTTCGATGAGCGGCGACGCAGTGTTTGTATCGCTCGGTGGTGACGCCGCTGTAGATGCCTACTCTGGTGCGACTCCTCTCGGCCAGCTCGCAGCTGCCAACGGCCCAATCGAACTCCTTGGTGTCAACGGCACTCCCCTCTCTTTCACCGATATCTTCTTCGGCCTCTACCCGGGCTCGTGGGGTGAGACTTCCACCTTCTGTATCCTGCTCGGCCTCGTGCTTCTGCTCGCCACTGGCATCGCCTCTTGGCGCATCGTGGTGTCGGGTGTAGTAGGCGGCTATCTGATGGCTCTCCTGGCCCATTGCTGCGCTACTGATCTCTATCCCGTCACCTTCATCGCTCCCCTTGAGCAGCTCTGCCTCGGCGGGTTCGCCTTCGCTATCGTATTCATGGCCACCGACCCTGTGACGGCTTGCCGAACAAACACCGGCAAGTGTATCTACGGCTTCCTTATCGGTGTGATAGCCATCCTGATACGCTGCTACAACACAGGCTATCCCGAGGGCGCGATGCTCGCTGTGCTCCTGATGAACTGCTTCGCATCGCTGATCGACTACTGTGTGGTGAACTCCAATATCAACCGTCGTCTCAAACGCCTCGAAGCCAAGAACGCCTAACACTCCTTTGAATTATGAATAGAAACAGCAATTCTTATACCATAATCTACTCCACGGTGCTCGTCATCGTAGTGGGAGTGGTTCTTTCGGTTGTATATCAGGCGCTTCGTCCGCAGCAGATCGAGAATATCAACAACGACACACGTCGCCAGATTCTCGCCGCAGCCCGTATCGTGCCTGAGAATGGCGAGAGCGTTTCGCAGCTCTACGACAAGTATATCACAAAAAGCTTTATCGTGAATTCAACAGGCAAGGAGATCGACGGCAATCTGGATGCTTTCGATGTCAACGTGGCTACCGAGGTGAAGAAACCGGCCGCCGAGCGTCTTCTCCCTGTGTTTGAATGTAACACCGACAAGGGTGTGAAATATATCATCCCGGTGTATGGCGCAGGCCTCTGGGGCCCTATCTGGGGCTATGTGGCTTTCGACGATAACGGAGACACTATCTACGGAGCCTATTTCGCTCACCAGGGTGAGACTCCGGGCCTCGGCGCAGAGATCGAGAAACCGAAATTCTGCGATCAGTTTGAGGGTAAGAACATTTTCGCCGCCAACGGCACATTCACCTCTGTGGCTGTGTCGAAAGTAGGCAAGGAGCCCAACGGCCAGGCATGGGTGCACGCTGTCAGCGGCGGCACCATCACGAGCCAGGGCGTCCAGAAAATGCTTTTCGACTCTCTCGAACCCTACCAGGCTTTCTTCAAATCACTTAAAGCATCTGCAAAAAAAGGATAAATCATGAGCATCAATAAATCTTTTCTGCCACTCGTAAATCCTCTTTCGAAGGATAATCCGGTGATTGTACAGGTGCTCGGCATCTGTTCTGCCCTTGCGGTGACAGCCAAACTCGAGCCGGCTGTGGTGATGACCATCTCCGTGACCGCCGTGCTCGCCCTGGCCAACGTAATCATCTCGCTTCTGCGCAACACTATCCCAACCTCTATCCGTATCATCGTGCAGCTCGTGGTGGTAGCCGCCCTCGTGGTTATCGTAGATCAGGTGCTGAAGGCCTACACTTACGATGTGAGCAAGGCCCTCTCGGTGTTTATCGGCCTGATCATCACCAACTGTATCATCATGGGCCGTCTTGAGGCGTTCGCCATGAGCAACCGTCCCTGGGCATCCTTCCTCGACGGCATCGGCAACGGCCTGGGCTATGGCATCATCCTTATCATCGTGGCCTTCTTCCGCGAGCTTCTCGGCAGCGGCACTCTCTTCGGCTTCCAGGTGATTCCTGATTGGTGTTATGAGCATGGCTATCAGAACAACGGTATGATGATTCTCCCTCCGATGGCTCTGATCACAGTGGCCTGCATCATATGGGTTCACCGTTCGCGCAACAAGGATCTCCAGGAATAAAAATACTGACCGTAAACCTGATAAAGCAACAACCACATTATGGAAAATCTTAATTTGTTTATACGGTCGATATTTGTCGACAATATGATCTTCGCCTACTTCCTCGGCATGTGTTCGTTCCTTGCCGTGTCGAAGAACGTGAAGACAGCTTTCGGCCTCGGAGTAGCCGTATCGTTTGTGCTCATCATCGCCCTGCCCGTCACATGGTGTATCAACGAATACATCCTGAAACCGGGCGCACTCAGCTGGCTCGGCGAGGAATATGCCGAAACCGACCTCAGCTTCCTCGGCCTCATCATGTTTATCTCCGTGATAGCGGCCTTGGTGCAGATTCTGGAGATGGTGATCGAGAAATATTCTCCGGCCCTATATTCATCGCTCGGTATCTTCTTGCCGCTCATTGCAGTAAACTGTGCCATTCTCGGCGCGGTGCTCTTCATGCAGCAGCGTGATTTCAGCAATGCCTGGACAGCCACAGTCTACGGCGCCGGCTCAGGCATCGGTTGGCTCTTGGCCATCACCTGCCTTGCGGCAATCCGTGAGCGTCTGGCCTACAATCAGATTCCGGCCCCGCTTCGCGGCATCGGCATCACATTCATCATCACCGGCCTCATGGGCATCGCCTTCATGAGTTTCCTCGGTATCAAACTCTAATCAAAAAATCAGGAAAACATGTATATCTTAAATATGATACATTGGAATTCGGTGATTGCCGCTGCTCTGATCTTCCTGGTGATCGTGCTCGTGCTCGTCGTGGTGCTTCTGCTGGCCAAAGGGTGGCTGGTGGCCTCGGGCGAGGTGAACATCATCATCAACGGCGGCAAGAAAGAGGTGACAGCCCCGAGCGGGAAGTCGCTGCTGGCCACTCTGGCCGATGGCGGCGTGCATCTCTCGTCGGCTTGCGGCGGCAAAGGCAGCTGCGGCCAGTGCAAGGTGCAGGTGCTCGAAGGGGGCGGCGACATGCTCCCCACGGAGGCCGTGCATTTCACCCGTCGTCAGATCAAAGACCATTGGCGTCTGGGCTGCCAGGTAAAGGTGAAGAGCGATATGCAGATTCATCTCGACGAGAGCGCGCTCGACGTAAAGGAATGGGAGTGCGAGGTTATCTCCAACAAGAATGTAGCCACATTCATCAAGGAGTTTATCGTGCAGCTGCCTAAGGGTGAGCATATGAACTTCATCCCAGGTTCTTACGCTCAGATTCGTATCCCGAAATATGAGATGAGCTACGACAAGGATATCGACAAGGCTCTCATCACCGACGAGTATCTTCCCGCTTGGGAGAAATTCGGCCTCTTCACCCTCAAGGCGAAGAATACGGAGGAGACTGTGCGCGCTTATTCTATGGCCAACTATCCCGAGGAGGGCGACCGCTTCATGCT
>CAZGJH010000203.1:0-3490 GCA_964525735.1 uncultured Sangeribacter sp. | reverse complement strand
GAGCACATTATCCCTTATTGGAATTTTATGGGGCGAATTTCGGAATTAAGTGGCGATAAAATTTGCTATTTCAAAAAAATTTAATAAATTTGCAAGAGAAAAGCGATACTCACTAAAATAAAACGACTATGGCAATTAACCTTCAGAAAGGCCAGCGTATTCAGATCGGGCTCCAGAAAGTGGGAGTCGGTCTCGGCTGGGATCCAAATACAAGCACAGGTTACGATTTCGACCTCGACGCTTCCGCTTTCATGCTGGGCTCTGACAAGAAGCTCCCCGCTGACGAGTTTTTCGTGTTCTACAACAATCAGATCTCTCCTGACCAAGCCGTAGAATCGTCGGGCGACGACCTTACGGGCGGCAACAGCGACGGTGGTGACGACGAAACTATCACTGTAGACCTCTCAAAGGTAGACCCTCGTATCCAGGAGATTATCTTCACGGTCACTATCCACGAGGCCGACAAGCGTCGTCAGAACTTCGGACAGGTGCACAACTCCTATATCCGTATCTACAACGCTCTCACCGACGAGGAGATCGCCAAGTATGACCTTGACGAGGATTTCTCGATAGAAACAGCCGTTGAGTTCGGCCGACTCTATCGCCGCAACGGTGAATGGAAGTTTGAAGCAATGGGCAGAGGATACAAAGGAGGCCTGCAGTTCTTTGTAGACAAATATGTGGGCTGAATTCTTAATGCATAATTCATAATTCTGGATTCGTAATTCAGGATTCATAATTCTCAATTCGTGATTCTCAATTTACAATTATGAGTTAGGCAGCTTCTGGCAAGCATAATCAAAACCTATAAATACTTATAAACCATGGCAATTCGTCTTGAAAAGGGCCAGCGTATCAACCTGGAAAAGAACAATGGCTCGAAGCTCACAAACTTCTGCGTGGGCTGCAACTGGGGAGCTATCGTATCGAAAGGGTTCCTCGGCCTCAGTAAATCTACTAAGGATGTCGACCTCGACCTCAGCTGCGTCATGTTTGACGCCAACGGTCAGCTCATCGATCATATCTACTCCCCTCTCTATCGCCCCGAATTCCTCGGACGCTACGGCATGCCTCCCGGCAAAGTCGACTCCAACGACCGTGCCCTGCATCACAGCGGCGACGACCTCAAAGGTGACCAGGGTGGCGACGACGGCCTCGACAACGAAATCATCACTGTAGACCTCTCACGCGTCTATCCCAACGTAGACCAGATCTTCTTCTTCCTCAACAACTGCGGCAAAGAGGATTTCTCACAGATTCCTTACGCCTCAATCCGTATGTATGAGGGCACTCCCACGAAGGTGAAAGAGGTGTTCGCTTCTTACGACGTGGCTGCCGAGCCCCGCTACGCCGGCGCTACAGCCCTCATCATGGGCAAGCTCTACCGCCGCAACGGCGAATGGAAATTCTCGGCCATCGGCGACGCTTTCCCCGACAAAAACCTCTGCGAGACTATCAAAAGAATCGCAACCAATTACGCTAAGTAAGCGATTAGCTAAGTAACCAATTACGCAAAGTAAGGAATCTCAAAATTAACCCCCAACAAAAGCAACAATGAGAAGATTACCCGTATATCTCCTGCTCGACACCTCCGGCTCAATGTATGGCGAGCCTATCGAGGCTGTGAAAAACGGTGTGCAGGTGCTCGTTTCTACCCTGCGTCAGGATCCCTACGCTCTTGAAACGGCCTACCTCAGCATCATCACTTTCGACAGCACGGCCCAGCAGGTGACCCCCCTCACTGAACTCTCCGCCTTCCAGCAGCCCAACCTCCAGGCCAGCGGCTGCACAGCCCTCGGCGAAGCCCTTGCCCTGCTCGCTCAGAAGGCCGACCAGGAGGTGACGAAGACCACTCCCGAAAAGAAAGGCGACTGGAAGCCGCTCGTATTCATCATGACCGATGGCGAGCCTACCGACGACCTCAACAAGGGTCTGGCCGAGTTTAAAAAACGCAAATGGGGTATGGTAGTGGCCTGCGCAGCCGGTGCGGGCGCCAACACCGACACTCTCAAGAAGATCACGGAGTGTGTGGTTTCGCTCGACACAGCCGACAGCGCCACAATCAAAGCCTTCTTCAAGTGGGTATCTGCTTCCGTAAGCTCAGGCTCAATGAAAGTGGAGGAGACTGGCGCAGAGGCCACGACTCTCAGCGAGCTCCCGCCGCCACCCCCAGAAGTGAACATAGTGATTTAGAAAATGAGACGTCTTCCCGTATATCTGCTCATCGACACATCCGGCTCTATGCGTGGCGAACCAATCGAGTCGGTCAAAGTAGGGCTGGAGGCTATGGTCTCCAGCCTACGCCAAGACCCCTTTGCCCTTGAATCGGTGAGCATCAGTATCATTACGTTCGACCGTGAAGTGAAGCAGCTGCTTCCTCTCACTCCCCTTGATGAACTACAGCTCCCGGATATCACCACCCCGGAGAGCGGCCCCACCCACACCGGCCGCGCCCTTCAACTTCTCTGCGAGAAAATCGATCAGGAGGTACGTCTCAGCACCCCGGAGCAGAAAGGCGACTGGATGCCGCTCCTCTTCCTCATGACCGACGGCAAACCATCTGACATTCAGCTCTACAACGAGATGATTCCCGAGGTGAAGAAACGCCGCTTCGCAAGCATCATAGCCTGCGCCGCCGGCATGAGCGCCAAGACCGAGCCTCTGAAGGCCCTCACCAACGAGGTGTATTCGCTCGATACCGTCGACAGCACGGCCTTCAAGAAATTCTTCAAATGGGTGTCGGATTCGATCGGTGTGGGCAACCGCAGCATCGGGGCCACCGACGATCTCGTGCTGCCGCCGCCCCCTGAAGAAGTGAACGTGATAATCTGACCCCGCCCAAACGATAAGATATGAACAGACATCAGCGTATAGCCGCCAGAAGCAACCACGCCGTGGGGCGTCTCAACGATATGGCCCGGATGGTGGAGAAAGCCATGACGAAAGCCGCCGTTCCCCAGGCCGACAGGGAGCAGTTTCTCGACTGGATGGTAGCGAAATTATGGACAACATTCAAAGATGAGCGTATGAACCAAAGACTTATCATAGAAAACGAAATACAAAGCCTCGGGATACGCCTGCCCAACGGCACTGTGAAGAAAGACTACACCGCTTTCTTCACCCTCCCCGCCGACAAGATCTCAAACCCTACGCTCGAAGGGGCCGAAGAGATCGGCCTGACATTCGCCTATACGCCGCAGGGGGAGTGTTCGCTCAGCGGACGCCCCACCCTGCCTGGCGATTTCACCCTCACCTTGCGCTACGAGACAGTGGAGGGTGAGCCCGCCTCGGAGCTGAAGATACCCATAGCCTTCAATCCCGACCCGCGTGAGCTCTGGCAAAACAAGCCCACCGATCCCGACATACCCTACTACAAACCTGACTCTGCCACAGAATACGTAAAAGTGGAATCGGCCGACGGTGAGAGCCCGAAGAAAGATATGGTGGCCGCAAGCCAGCGCGGACGCAGCCACGCCCAGGAGGGACGCGC
>CAZGJH010000202.1:0-3578 GCA_964525735.1 uncultured Sangeribacter sp. | reverse complement strand
TTTTTCATAATTTTGTTTTGGCGGCGTGTTTGTGAAAGCATGCCGTTTTTTTTATGCCAAAACCAAATCATCCTCAATATTCAACGCCCCTCACCTCAGCTTTATTTTAAGCTCCTCAATTTTCCTTTATCCTCGCCCCTTCTGCCGGAATCGGAACTTCGAGTCGGGTTTCTTTATCCTCGGCCCTTCTGCCGGAATCGGAACTTCGAGTCGGGATTATCTGTTTTTGGAGCGAGATAACGAGATTCGGATATTTGGAGAAGAAAGTGAGATTGATTAAAAATATTCAAAACTCAAAATTATGTACATTCTGAACACCACATTTATCATGCATCCCGATCAGCGCGAGAATTTCCTTGCATGGATGCGCTCCGAGGCTATCGCAGCCCTTTTCAATGCACAGTCGGTAGCAGCCACTCCACGTTTGCAAACCGTAGTAGAGGTCGGCGGACAAGCCCCAGATCCCACCCACGGCCTCAGTATAGCCCTTCAGGCCGAGTTTCAGTCGCCCGACGACGCTCACACTTGGATTAGCGAAAACTTCGCTCCTGTGGCCGGAAAATACACCGAGAAGTTCGGCCCTCACGCCCTCTTCTTCCAAACCCTCCTCGAAACCCTCCCCCTCTAAAGTAATCGTAGTTTTCCGCCTCAACGTAGGGACATGCCTTCGGCATGTAGCGGAGCCCCCCGAGTCCTGGTTCCGTGAAGCGCCTTCAGGCGCCCCCAGAACTAACTCCAAACCTGAAGCAAATGAATCAAACTAACCCCCAGCCAGAAGGCTCTTCGATGCGAGGCAACCTCGAATACGACCGCATAATAATGGGCATCGACCCAGGCACAAACGTAATGGGCTACGGCGTACTCGGCGTAAAAGGCAAAAAACCGGAGGTGATCATAATGGGCGTCATCCAGCTCAGCAAATTCGAAAGCCACTACCTCCGCCTTTCCCGCATCTTCCAGCGCGTGACAGGGCTGGTCGACCAATACCTGCCCGACGAACTGGCCATAGAGGCCCCTTTCTTTGGCAAAAACGTGCAGTCGATGCTCAAGCTCGGCCGTGCGCAGGGCGTGGCCATCGCTGCCGCGCTCTCACGCGACATACCCATCAGCGAATACGCTCCCCTCTCCATCAAGCAATCCGTCACCGGCAACGGCGGGGCTTCCAAAGAGCAGGTGGCCAACATGCTGCGCCACATCCTCCACATACCGCAGGAAAACATGCCCAAGCTCCTCGACGCAACCGACGCCCTGGCGGCGGCACTCACCCATTTCTACGAATCCGGCAAACCGAAAGTAGAGAAAGGCGCCTCCTCTTGGGAACAGTTCCTCCGCCAGAACCCCGACCGCATCGCTCCGCGCCGCAAGTAAGCTCCTTAGTCACTTAATTTGTTTCTGCGGCTTAGATGTTCTGCGTCTTAGAGATAAGTCACAGTTTCATCGAGAGGCTTACGGTTGAAATGGTTGGGCAGCGGCTTTGCGCCCTCCGCCGGAAAACCGAGTGCGAGACAAGCCAAGACCTCCTCGTTCTCCGGCAGACCGAAGGCCTCGGCCATCTTGTCAGGGTCAAGGAAATTCACCCAGCAACTGTCCACGCCCACGCTTTTTGCACAAAGCATCATGTGGGTAGTCACGATCGAGGCGTCCTCGATACCCGAGTCATACTTCTGCCCGGGATAAGTGTAGGTATTATTCTTGTCGAAAGCCACGATAAGCATCGTAGGCGCGCCATAGCGACAAGGTGTCAGACTGTCGATCACAGCGAGACGCTCAGGCGACTGCACCACATACACATGCTGCTCCTGGAGGTTCTTGGCAGTAGGTGCCCAGCGTCCCGCCTCCAAGATAGTATGCAGCTGCTCATCGCTGATCTGCCTCCCATCAAAGTTCTTACAAGAATATCTCTCCTTAGCTAATTCAATAAAATCCATAACCATAAAAAATTAAACAAATCATTCTCACTCACCATCCTCAATCCCATCCCAACTCCCTTCCGAGCATCAGTTCACAATCACCTTCCAGTGCTCATACCCAGTGCTCATACAAGGAGCCCAAGGCAAAGTTACAAAAAAATCCCGACCCCTCCAAATCCCATTAGGGACGCATCTGCGCCAGTAGGGACGCGATTCTTCGCGTCCACCGAGCACCTGCCACCAGAAGCACCTGTTAGGTTCAAATAAGTATATCACTCTCAAAATGCATTTAAAAAAATTTTTTTCAAAAAAATTCCTCCATGCATGAACCATCCAACCCCTGGCAATGTTATAATATCAGAAAATCGTTTCATGATGTTAGGTTAGTTTGAAAAGTATTATGGAAAACATTAAGACCGCGGTTGATGTGAATCAATCGCGGTCTTGCTTTATACGGCGGCATCGATTTGATGGATGAGTTCGCGGCAGCGTAGCTCGGAGAGCTTGATCTTGAGACCGGCGGCCACGAAGTCGGCATCGGTAGGATAGCCTTGGCCGTTGACAGATGTGGCGTGTTCGCCATTGTAACCCTCAGGGAAAGGTGTGAGATCGTAAGCCGGTGCCAATCGCCACTTCCAACGTCCTTTGTCGTCGCGTCGCACAATAAAACTGAAATTCTTGGCGTGGTCGTCTTTATTGTCGATACGGTAGTTGAATACCATTCGTCGGAACATCTCTTCCACATCTTTCTCATTTTGCGTTAGATAACCCGTAAGGGCCAAGAGATTGGTGTAATCTAGAATTGGCGTGGTGTGCGATACGCCCAATAAGGCTCCGGCGGTAGCTGTATGCAGCCGCTCCCCGTTAGGAGCGATATCGAATCTGCGCGAGGCGAAGTATTTACCTTCGATGAGTCGGAAATCGGGCACGTCAAGACCAGCCTTACGTGCCAAGTCGTTGCATCTAAACTCCTCTGCACCGATTGTTTTGGAGTCGTAAGTGTGGCGGAATTTAACGAGCCAATGCCCATCGGGATCGCTGAAAATGGCTTTGGGTCGTGCGCCACCGCTATTACCGCTATTATACAGCAACAATCGGGCATCCTCATCCTGCTGTTCTCTCAGCACTTCCAGTGCCTTCTTCTGCAACACATCAAAATCCGAGAGAAGCGACGCTGCCAGGGATAGTTCATGGGGCGTAGCGAGAGCAGTGGCCGGGACATAGCATAGAGCGCCCATTCCGGCATTTCCGATGATGCTGAGCCAATCCAGAGCAGTAAAATTGGAAGTATCTATCTTCTTTTTCTGTAAGACCTTTTGAAGAAGAAGCGTACCATAACCATCAGGCAGACTGTCTTCAAATATACCGAAGTTACCGTTGAAAGGTGTCGGTTTAGCTACGAATACACCCTCCTTGAGCGGCAGTTCGAGAGGCGAGATGGAGAAGCCGTCGCGAAGCCATTCCTTTGCATATTCGAACGTGCAGAGTCTTTTATCTGGCGACAATGCTAATGTTCCGACTTTCCTACTGTGGATGCTTACCTCTAACATCTCAAATTTCTTCATCTGTTTACCGCTTTATTTTGAGGGAATTGAATATACGTTTCTCTTTACAAATTTACGAAATTTTCATGAAATACACAAGTATAAAGCAAGATTCCAAATGGCT
>CAZGJH010000201.1:0-3680 GCA_964525735.1 uncultured Sangeribacter sp. | reverse complement strand
CCTCAACCAGCTTGGTGTAGTGAGGTTCCAGATCGTTCATTCGACGGGCACCTACGGCCATGTTGGTGGTGTAAGCGAGGATTGAGTTGCCCTCAACGTCTTTAATGAAGCAGAGGTCGGCCAAAGCGCCGCTTTCTACGGGTATTGTGTTGCGGTCGGCCGGGCGCACGAGGTTGATCATCTCGATTGTAGTGGGAGATGTTGCCACGGCGATGTATTTGCCGTCCATGTTGAAGGCACAAGCGAGACCTTCGCCAAGCTCATCAAGGTCGTTCTTGATGTTGAAACGGCGAGTGTCGTATACGGTAAGGAGGCCGTCTTCGGTGAGCACGGCAAACTCGCTGCTGCCGTTGTTGAAAGTCATGTCGTTGACTTTCACGCCGTAATTCCAGTCGCGGCGCAGTTTCTTCTCCTCGAAGTTGTATACCGCCACACGGTCGTCGGCGGCGATAGAGAGGAAGTAGCCGTTGTCGCTCATACACATTGTTGTAGGAGCGAATGGGAGCTCCATCTGGTCGAGGAGCGTCATTTTGCGCGGCTCGAAGACGTAAAGGCCTGTAGTAGTGGCCATGATAAGCTTCTTGCCGTCGAGCGAATACACCATCGCGCAGGGGTCGCCATATTTTTTGGCATCGAATTGCGCGAGCTTTTTATCTTTTTCTACAGTGCTGAAGAAGAGAGCTTTCCGTTTCCCTTTCTTATCGGTTTCGATCACGCCGTAGCTCACGCCTGTAGGTATGATCTGCAAACCGTGCAGATCCTTCTTGCTGGAGTAGAGCCAATCGCCGCGCATAGTGCTGACGTGGTTGCCGTCGAGAGGGTAAACCACAGTATTATAAGGAGCGAGCTCTATGGGCGACACCTTCTGTTTGAAACGGTAGTCGGTCTTCGGGCCAAGGTTGTCTGCCGCTTCGGGTTTAGCCCCGAGCGCGACCACCGATGCCGGAAGTAACATCAGAGAGAAAGCGAAAAGACGGAAGTTGGTAAACATGTAATCGAATATCAAAAAAGATGTTATAGTTAGGTCGAATCGGCCGAGGGGTTAAATCGGCCGATTAAGGTTCATTCCAAATTAGAATAGCTGAGATCGATTTTCGGTTGCACACCTTTGTATCTTGCCATGCAAGAGCCGGTGGGTGCTCCCTGGAATGTGGGGTCGGAGATAAAGAATTTCTCAGCCTTACGCATGTAATGGTCGTCGCCACCCCACACGGATTCGGCGCGTATGGCCGTGGCCTCGTGATTGGGATATGCGATCAGGTCGGCTTCCAGACCGAGAGCGTTGTGGAGAAGATAAGAGTAGAACACAGCTCTGTCTTCGCAATCGCTTTTCGGATAGAAGAGAGTCTCCTCGAAGAAGTAAGGCTTCTCGAAGCCGTGATAGTTGTCGTCGGTAGCGTAAGGGAAACCGAACTGCACCATCGAGAGGAGCTTGTCGGCCGCCATGAGCGGATCGAGGTTGCCGAGCTGCTCTTTGAGCTGTCGCACTACATCAGCTCTCACCTCGGGCGAGATTGTAGATGCCGCGAAGCCCGACGTATCCATCTGAGGATACTTGAAGAGCATCGGGATGATGTTCTGGTTCATGTCGCCTTCGATCGTAAGCCCGTCATACTCAAAGGAGTAATGGTAGGGATTCATCGGGAGGTTGAGACCGTTCATACGGAGGGAGAGCGATTTGCCGAGATCGGTATCGTTGGGGAGCACCGGCGTGCGTAAGCCCGCGCGAGCTCTGAAAGGGCGCCCTGGGGTAGAGAAGACGTAGTAGCGTTTCTCAAGAGGGAGAGCCGAGCGTCCGAAGATCTCCTCCTCGAAAGGGATAAGCATGAAAGGCTGTCCGTTAGTGTCGAGGGCGATTCGCACGCTGTATTCCATCTGGCACAGCAGATAGTGGGTCAGCGCCATTTTGGCGGCATCGTTCGAGTTGGGGAATTTGCTGTCGGCGTAGGCCATGATCATCTCGAAGAGGAGGTAATCGCTCAGGCCCGTGAGCTGCTGAATCTCCTTGAGGCTCGGGATCAGTTCGTCGGCAAAATCCTGGTCGTCGAGAAGAGTCCACTGCTTCGAGAAATCGTCGACGTCGTCGATAGCGGGGAGGATTTTGAAGTCAACCTTCGGGAGTGCGAACTGCATGCCGTAGAAATTGAAGATGTCGCCGGGATAGTCGGCGAGAAAACCGTCGGGCGTGACGATATTGCCCTCGCCCAACTCCTTGCCTACGTCCTCCTGCGCGAAAGTGAGAGGCGCGGGATCAGGATTGGCGATGTATAGATTGCGGGCGTCGCGCACCCATTTGAGGAGGTCGGGCTCCGGTTTAGGCTGGAGCTCCGAGAGGTCGACGTCGGCGAAGCCCATAGAGATCATGAGCTCCTTTTTTTGAGGTTCGATATCCTCGGCCTCCAATTCGAGCACAGGCTGCTGCGCGGGTTTGGGGGCAGAATATTTCTCCTCAGCTTCAAGGGCTTCATATTCATGCCATTCTCCGGCGAGGAAATCGGCATAATGATCAAGCACACGACTTCGGAAGCTGTTGAAGTTGTCCATGATACCCTTCCGGAATTCCTCGAATCCCTTTGGAGGGTCGGCATAAGCAGAAGTGATGGCAGAGAAAGCCAACACTCCGGCCAATATGTATTTCCCTTTCATTTGTCAATAAAAATTATATTTGCCGGAGCCGATAGCCCCGATATGGGAGATAACGGCTCCGGCTATAAACTCATAGTCTACGGAGTTGAGAGAGTGGATGTTAGTCCATCGAAACCTTATCGTTGGCGTAATCGCGCACCTTGTCGCCATATTTTCCGGCGAGACCGCTATCGCGGATAGCCTCTTCGAGGGCAGCAGCGCGAGCGGGACGAGCCTTGTTTTCATCAACGATGAAGAAGGCCTGGATTTCGTAAGTGCCGTCGGGGTTGGTTTTGATCACAGAGTAGCTGGGCACGAGAGCGTTTTTCACTTTCTGCTCTACGAGACGCTCGTAAGCTGCGTAAAATTTCTCGAACTCTCCCTCACCGTCAGTGCCGTTTGCGAAGATGTCGCTTACCACGCGGCCCTTCACAGTGCTGCCGCATTTCTGAGCATATTTTACAGTAGCAGCATTAGTTGCCATCTGCTCGCCTACGTTCTTAGATTTAGTGCGAGAGCTTGAGCCGTCGATATCGAAACCGTTGTCGCCGAGCTCGTTAAGCTTGGCATAGTGGCGGGTGAGAGCCACTTCCATAGTGCGGCTACCCATGATATCGTAGCCCTGCTTCTTATACTGCTTCATTTTCTCCTTCACCTCTTTCTTCTGAGCCTTCTCAGTCATCTTGCTGTAGTTCTGGGCGTACACAGGCGCGAGGAAGCAGAGCGCCATGATGATAGTCAAGATCTTCTTCATGTTGTTTGAGTTAAATTGGTTTGTTAGTTATTTCACATTTTTTGACTTATGCGGCGGGAAAAAGTTTAACTTCAGTAGTTGTCTTTAACCGCATCAGCCATAATATTTTTATTTCAGTAAAGCCACGAATTCAAGCACCTCCAGCATCAGGGCATAATCTGGGAATTTGGATACATACACTAATACTATCAGTCTTAAACAAGAGCTATTTCCTATTAAACTCCAAAATTACAATTAAATTCTAAAACACACAATAAAATTATCAAAAAATTGCTTAAGATATCTGTAATTTTCTCCTCGG
>CAZGJH010000200.1:2388-3685 GCA_964525735.1 uncultured Sangeribacter sp. | reverse complement strand
GCCACGGCCTTCACGTTCGTGCCGATACCCATATAGAATTTATGGTCGCGCCCGAGGAGGGCGAAACGCGGAACGTCAGGGATGTTCATGAAGTGGGGCGCGTTCTGGTGGAGCACATCATACAGAGGCACCGTGTCGGCCGGTTGAACTATCGTGGCCACATCCTGTGCCATGGCCGCGCCTGCGGAGAGAAGGAGAGTTGAGAGAAGTAAATGCTTTTTCATATCCAAGGGTATAATTAAGTTAGATTTCGTCTATCGGATTCGCGCGCGAAGCCGACCCCTGGAGATAAAAAGAATCGGTCTCGCTAACTACATAACGTCAGCAAGACCGATTCGGTTTGACACGAAAGTCGAGAAAAATTAATACGATTCTTCAGGCGTAGGGAAGTCGCCGCTTTTCACATCGGAGATGTAGTTCTGCACGGCCTCCGTCATCACGCCCGCCACGTCGGCATAGCGGCGCAAGAAACGCGGTGAGAAGCCCTTGTTGATGCCGAGCATATCGTGCATCACGAGCACTTGGCCGTCAACTCCGCCGCCCGCTCCGATGCCGATGATCGGAATGCTCACCTCCTTGGCCACACGCGCTGCCAACTCGGCCGGAATCTTCTCCAGCACGATGCCGAAGCAGCCTATCTCTTCGAGCATCTTGGCATCTTCGATAAGCTTGTTGGCTTCCTCCTCCTGACGGGCGCGCACGTTGTAGGTGCCGAATTTATTGATGCTCTGCGGCGTCAGGCCAAGGTGGCCCATCACGGGAATGCCCGCAGAGAGTATCTTCTCTATCGATTCGCGTATCTCCGAGCCCCCCTCCATCTTCACGGCTTCGGCGTGGCTCTCCTTCATGATGCGCACGGCCGAGGCCAAGGCCTCCATCGGATTGCCCTGATAGGAGCCGAAGGGCATATCGCAGATCACGAGGGCGCGTTTCGTGCCCTTTATCACCGATTTGGCGTGATAGATCATCTGGTCGAGCGTGATCGGGAGCGTCGTCACGTTGCCTGCCATCACGTTTGAGGCGGAGTCGCCCACGAGAATCACGTCGATGCCGGCCTCGTCGAGTATCTTGGCCGAAGAATAATCGTAGGCGGTGAGCATTGAGATCTTCTCGCCGCGTTGTTTCATCTCCACGAGACGTCGGGTAGTGACTTTTCTCGCGTTGTCTGTTGTATTTGTCGACATAAATTTCTGTATGTTACGGTGCCCCGAAGGCCTATCCCGGCCCCGATATGGGGGCGCTGATTGAAAAATACGCTGCAAAGTTACCACTTTTTATTGAAAAATAGGTAACTTTG
>CAZGJH010000200.1:0-2288 GCA_964525735.1 uncultured Sangeribacter sp. | reverse complement strand
GCAGTCAAAAACCATACAATTAAGCATCAAATGGAATACAACCACCGCGATATCGAGCAGCGCTGGCAGAAATACTGGCGCGAAAACGAGATCTACAAGGCTACCGAGAAGCCGGGTAAGAAGAAATTCTACGTACTCGACATGTTCCCCTATCCCTCCGGAGCGGGCCTCCACGTAGGCCATCCCCTCGGATACATCGCCAGCGACATCTATTCTCGCTACAAACGCCAGCAGGGCTTCAATGTGCTCCATCCCATGGGCTACGACGCTTACGGCCTGCCCGCCGAGCAGTATGCCATCCAGACCGGCCAGCACCCCGAGAAGACCACCATGGCCAACATAGCCCGCTACCGCGAACAGCTCGACAAAATCGGTTTCTCTTTCGACTGGAGCCGCGAGATTCGCACCTGCGACCCCGAATACTATAAATGGACGCAGTGGGCTTTCATACAGATGTTCAACTCCTATTACGACCTGCGCACCCGCAAGGCCGAGCCTATCGAGAAGCTCGTGAAGCATTTCGAGGAGCGCGGCACGGAGGGCGTGGAGGCCGCTTGCTCAAAGAATCTCCACTTCACAGCCGACGAGTGGCGCGGATTCTCCGAGAAGGAGAAGGCCGACGTGCTCATGAACTATCGCATTGCCTATCAGGGCGAAACGATGGTCAACTGGTGTGAGGCCCTCGGCACTGTGCTCGCCAACGATGAGGTGAGTGAGGGCGTCAGCGTGCGCGGCGGTCATCCCGTGGAGCAGAAGGTGATGAATCAGTGGTGTCTCCGCGTGTCGGCCTACGCGCCTCGTCTGCTCGAAGGGCTCGACACCATCGAATGGAGCGACTCGCTCAAGGAGACCCAGCGCAACTGGATTGGCCGCAGCGAGGGCGCCGAGATGCTCTTCCCCGTAGTGGGCAAAGACTTCGCCCTCGAGATCTTCACCACACGTGCCGACACGGCTTTCGGCGTAACGTTCATGGTGCTCGCCCCGGAGTCGAAATACGTGGAGAAGCTCGTCACTCCCGAGCAGAAGGAGGCCGTGGATGCCTACCTCGCCGAGGTGAGCCATAAGACGGAGCGCGAACGCCAGATCGACAAGCGAGTGAGCGGCGTCTTCACCGGAAGCTACGCACGCAACCCCATCAGCGGGGCCGAGATACCTATCTGGGTGAGCGACTACGTGCTCGCCGGCTACGGCACGGGCGCTATCATGGCCGTGCCTGCCCACGACTCGCGCGACTATGCCTTCGCCCGCCATTTCAACCTCCCCATCATCCCGCTCATCGAGGGGGCCGACGTCTCCGAAGAGAGCTTCGACGCAAAGGAGGGTAAGATGATGAATTCCTCAAACGGCGACCTCGACCTCAACGGCTTGGAGGTGAAGGAGGCTATCGCCAAGACAAAGAAATATATCGAAGAGAAGGGTATCGGTCGCGTGAAGGTAAACTACCGCCTGCGCGACGCCATCTTCTCGCGCCAGCGCTACTGGGGCGAACCCTTCCCCGTATATTATAAGGACGGCATCGCCCACGTGATGGACGAGAGCGCGCTGCCGCTCCTCCTCCCTGAAGTGGACGCTTACAAACCTACCGCTACCGGCGAACCGCCGCTCGGTCGCGCGAAAAACTGGAAGACTCCCGAAGGCTACCCCATCGAGCTCTGCACGATGCCCGGTTTCGCAGGGTCGAGCGCCTACTATCTGCGCTACATGGATCCGCGCAATGACAAGGCTCTCGTGAGCAAGGAGGCCGACGAATACTGGCGCAACGTAGACCTCTACGTGGGCGGCGCGGAGCACGCCACCGGCCACCTCATCTACTCCCGCTTCTGGAACAAGTTCCTCTACGATCTCGGTCTCGTGGCCGAAGCCGAGCCCTTCCGCAAGCTCGTCAACCAGGGCATGATCCAGGGCCGGAGCAACTTCGTCTATCGCATCAAGGATACCAACACCTTCGTGAGCAAGGGGCTCAAGGATCAGTATGACACCACCCCCATCCGCGTCGACATCTCGATGGTCAATAACGACGTGCTCGACACGGAACGCTTCAAGCAGTGGCGTCCGGAGTATGCCGATGCAGAGTTCATTCTTGAAGACGGCAAATACGTCTGCGGATACGCCGTAGAGAAGATGTCGAAGTCGATGTTCAACGTCGTCAATCCCGACGACATCGTGGAGAAATACGGAGCCGACACGCTGCGCCTCTACGAGATGTTCCTCGGCCCCATCGAGCAGTCGAAGCCCTGGGACACCAACGGCATCGACGGCGCCAACCGCTTCCTCAAGAAGCTCTGGTC
>CAZGJH010000199.1:0-3685 GCA_964525735.1 uncultured Sangeribacter sp. | reverse complement strand
GCAACTGCATCCTCGTATGGGGCATTTTGCGACTGCAAAGTTAGTGCTTATTCACAATATATCCAAAATTTTTCCCATTATTTTCGCTTTTTTTTTCGCTATATCCCCATTTTCTCCCTTTTTTACCCTTTTTTCTTGCGCTTTTTCTAATTTTCGACCCCAAAATTGCGTTGTTTCTTTAGAATTCTAATCTGACCACCAATGAAAATCTTTTGCAAAAACACCGGCTCCTACGTCTCCGTGCTTGGCGGAGAGAAGGTGATCGACATTATCCCGCGTCTCGCTCGCGAGCTCCCTTTCACGCCTATATGCGCCCTCGTTAATAATAAGACCGAAGATCTTTGCTTCCCCCTCTACTCTCCAAAGCAGGTGGAATTTTTCCCCGCATCCCATCCGGAGGGGCACCGTGTCTACGTGCGCTCGCTCTGCATGATGCTCTATAAGGCCGTCACAGAACTTTTCCCCGACGCCAAGCTCTCGATAGAGCATTCAATGTCGTCGGGCCATTACTGCCGCATCTTCAGCCAAGGGGCCCCGATGCCACTCGACGACGCTATGGCCGAGAATCTCATGGCCACCCTGCGCCGCCTCTCCGATTCCGACATACCTTTCCGTCGCAAGCAGCATCTCACGAGCGACGTGATCGAGATTTTCCGTCGCCAGGGGCTCGAAGAGAAAGTCACTCTTCTCGAAAGCCTCCACGAACTCTACACCACCTACTATCGCCTCGGCGATCTGGCCGACTCCTATTACGGCCCGCTCGCCCCGAGCACCGGCTTCATTCGCGATTTCGATATCCTTCCTTATAAGGAGGGCTTCCTGCTCTTCTCATCGTCGCGCGAGGAGACCGAGCGGATGCTCCGCGAGAAGCCCCCGCAGGAGAAGATGTATAAGGCGTTTACCGATCAGCTCCTCTTCAACCGCGTGATCCAGGTGAAGAATGTGGGCGATCTCAACATGGCCGTAAAAAACAACCGTACAGCCGAGCTCATCAATGTGGCCGAAGCTATGCACGACAAGCTGCTCGGGCGCATAAGCGACGAGATAGCGCGGCGCCGCAAGGAGGGGGGAGCGGGCATCGTGATGCTCGCCGGACCATCTTCTTCAGGCAAGACCACCACCGCCAAGCGACTCGCCATTCAGCTCATGACCAATCTGATCGTGCCGAAACTGATCTCGCTCGACGATTATTTCGTAGACCGCGACGCCACGCCGCGTGATGAATCGGGCGATTACGACTACGAGAGCCTGTATGCGCTCGACCTTGAGCGACTCAATTCCGACCTCTCGCGCCTGCTGCGCGGCGAGGAGATCAACCTCCCGACATATTCGTTTGAATTCGGCCGCCGCATAGAGCGCGAGCGTCCGCTCAAGCTTGAGAAGAATGAGATTCTCCTTATCGAGGGTATCCACGGTTTGAATCCGGAACTCACGGCCGGCATAGCTCCCGACAATATCTTCAAGATGTATGCCTCGGCCCTCACCACTCTCAAGATCGACAATCACAACTGGATCTCTACGAGCGACAACCGACTGCTGCGCCGCATCGTGCGCGACCATAAATATCGCCACACTTCCGCTCTCGACACCATACGTCGCTGGCCCAGCGTGCGCCGGGGTGAGGAGAAATGGATCTTCCCCTTCAGCGAGAATGCCGACGCCACGTTCAATTCGTCGCTCATCTTCGAGATCGGCGTCATGAAGCCGTATGCCGAGCCGTTGCTGCGCGATGTGCCCAAAGATATGGTGGAGTATGCCCAGGCGTATCGACTGCTACGTCTGCTCAGTTATTTCGAGGCTGTGCCGGTGGAGCAGATTCCCACCACCTCCCTCCTCCGCGAATTCCTCGGCGGCTCCTCCTTCCATTATTAAAAATAAAAAATGCCCCGCGCCGCGGGGCATTTTTTTATAATCGTATCAGGGTTCGATCAAGGATGTAGATACCGGGTGAGGGCAGCGGATGCTCCGAACGCCCTGCGATGCAATCGAGCCACATCACGATGCGCCCATCGGTGGCGTAGAGCGGATAACGCCCTGCCTCCTCCGATTCAATCACCAGCATCCCGTTCTCCTTATACGCCTTCATTCCGGCGGAGGCCTCCGTTTCGGCTACGCCCGACTCGGCAATATCTATCGCCATCACCTTTCCCCAGGCCGACTCCGTGCCCTTGTAGGAGATAGCTTTCATGCGATAGGCGTTGTTGCCCGCGCGATATTCCTTGTCGAGGAAATAGGTGGCCTGGTCGGTCTTGTAATCCTCGCCGGGACGTATGCGGGCTATCTCTACCCATTCGCCATTGTCGACGCTGCGTTCCACCACATAACATTCGGCCGTCTCCCCGTTAGGGTCGATGAAATCGAGTCGGGTGCGCTTCTTGTTCCATTTGATGGCCGTCATCTTCGGGGGCATGATGCGCCAGCGGTGTATGTATTCCGTCTCGCGGTTGAAGGCGGGGCGCGAATCGAACGCCGCGAAGAGCTGGCCGGCCGGTGTCAGTTTGCCGTCGAGTTCGAGCGCGCGTGCATCCTCCACCCAGTTGTAGAAGGCGTGGCGTTCGAGCCAGGGACAGTTGTCGAAAGCGTCGAGGGCTTGCTCCAGCCATTCGCATTGCTTCTGCGAGTTGGCCTGCGTGTGCGGACGTGCCACCTCGATCGTATGCCCCTCCTCATTATAGATGATATTGAAGTCGGCGTCGCGCTTCGGTCCTTTCGGATTTGGCCACCATTCGTGGGTCCAGTTGGCGCCGTTGTTCCATTCCGTGATCCACATCGGTCGGCCGCCATAAGTGTTCTGGCAGAGGTCGGAGATGGTGCGTGCAAGGTTGTAGGGGTTCTGATTGTCCCAATACATGTGAGTTGCCACGAAATCGACGCGATAGTTGAGTTCGTCGGCCAGACGCAGAAAGTCTTTGAGCCATTGCTTGTTGATGCAGTCGGGAGCCGGTGAACCGAGACGTAGACCCGATTTGAGCATCTCAGGCCACATTTCGATAGCGATTTCCGGCGAGAGGTCAGATTGGTCGGCATGGTCAGGCTCGTTGAGCCCGAGGAGGGCCGAGGTTTCTCGGCGCGAACCGATATTCTCCCAGCTGTCCCACCAGCGGTTGTGGCGCATCGGTATATATTCGTAATCGAGTGTGCTTTCAGCTCCGGCTCCCCAGTCGTAAAACCAGCTTGAGCGGGTGATGGCCGTCGGTTCGCCACCCGACATGCCGCGCTTACCCACGGCATCGAAGCGGCATACGCGGATAAACGACACGAACTCCAGCCCTTCGGGCATTTCATCTACTACAAGATCTTCGGTGTCGGCAATGAATACGCGCGAAAAACCGGTGCCGTCCGGAGCGTTGGCCAATGTGCAGGAGAAGCCCTTCTTGAGGCGGAAGGAGCGGACGTTATTGTCAAAATCACCCAATTCCTCCTCCGGCAGATACGATTTCTCGCCCTGCAGCACGCCGCGATAGAAACGGTCGCGGTCGAGAATCATCTCGTCGCCCTGGCAGCCTGGCTCGGAGTAGATGGTGAGCGGGTCTTTCCATCCTTCGGCTATCACGATGGCTCCGTTGCCATAGATCGAGAGACGGTCGAGGGAGGGGTCGAACTCGCGCCCCATCACCGTCACCTGCGAGAGGTCGACTTCCGAGCAGAGCGTGCCTGGAAAAATGTGAAAGTCGCCCGGGGCCTC
>CAZGJH010000198.1:0-3871 GCA_964525735.1 uncultured Sangeribacter sp. | reverse complement strand
CAATGGACCAGTTAAGTTATGCATGGGGCATGGCGTTCGGCCATCAGCTCCGCGGCATGGGAGTTACTAATATCGATTTCAAAGACTTCGACGAGGCTCTCCACGACTCTTTCGAAGGCAAAGAGGCTAAGCTCTCTCCTGAAGAGGCCAACAAGATCATTCAGGAATACCTCCAGGAGCTCGCAGCCAAAAAGACTGCCGAAATGAAAGAGGCCGGTCAGAAATTCCTCGAAGAAAACCTTAAGAACGAGAATGTTAAGTCTACTCCCTCCGGCCTGCAGTATGTAGTTGAGAAAGAGGGCGAAGGCGACAGCCCTACAGCTGAGGATGAAGTCACTGTCCACTACACCGGCAAGCTCATCGACGGCACAGTGTTCGACAGCTCCGTAAGCCGTGGCGAACCCGCTACTTTCCCCCTCAACCGCGTTATCCCCGGCTGGACCGAGGGCGTGCAGCTCATGAAAGAGGGTGGCAAATACACATTCTACATCCCTTCCGACCTTGCCTACGGCCCCCAGGGTGTGCCCAACGCTATCCCGCCCCACTCTACTCTCATCTTCGAGGTAGAACTCATCAAGATCAACAAGAAGTGATTATAAAAATGAAAAAGAATTTTATCCCGGCAGCGGCTGTGGCCGTTGCCGTGGCTCTCGTTTCGCTCGGGGGCCTTTCGTCATGTAAAAGCGACAAGTCGCAGAAAGCCGACGCCGCCGACAGCGCGCAGGCTATCGAAGGAATGGTCGACGCCGTTGTAGCTGCCGACACCGTCCCCACAATCAGCGATCCTACTGATATGTCGGCTTATACAGCCGCTTACTTCACTCAGCAGCAACCCTCCGACTCCACCTACGCCGTTTCTCCTACGGGTCTGAAATGGGTAGTCGTAGTCCCCGGCACAGGTGAAAGCCCCAAGGCTACTGACGCCGTCACTGTCCACTACACCGGCCGCCTCACCGACGGCACCGTATTCGACAGCTCCGTCAGCCGTGGCGAACCAGCCACCTTCCCCCTCAACCGCGTTATCCCCGGTTGGACCGAAGGCCTTCAGACTATGAAAGTGGGCGGAAAGACCGTATTCTACATCCCCTCCGACCTCGCTTACGGCGAGCAGGGCATTCCCGGCACTATCCCCCCAGCAGCTCCACTCATCTTCGAGGTAGAACTGCTTCAGATAAACTGATTTCCAGGGCATTTCCCTGGCAATTTCCGGGCATTTGTAACACACAAACACAGTCTATCAGCAGGATACAACACAATATCCTGCTGATAGAATTGTTATATATACATATGAATATGATGAAAACATTGAAAACCACCGCCTCGCTCGCTATCGTGGCCCTCATGGCCCTCGGCATCACATCATGCAAAGGCCGCACAAACGACAATGTCGAGCCCACAGGCGACACAGTAGAAGTTACTATCGCTCAGCCTGATGAGGCTGCGCCAGTTGCAAATTACGACGACCAGGCCGTAACGCTCCCCGACACTATCGCCGTGCCCGACTGATCACGGCCCCCCGTCTTCCCCTCATCAAGCTTACAAAAACAGGTAAAAATCATAAAGTAAGGATATGAAGATCAGACATTTTCTTTCAATCGCAGCCACAGGGCTGCTCCTCGCCGCTTGCTCCGGCAACACCGGCTCCGACGCTTCCCAGAAAGCCGACGCTTCGATGGTGGCCAAAGGCGACTCGCTCGTCTACTACTTCGGCCAGATGCGTGGCGCCGAATTCCTTCGCGAAGCCGCTTCCGACACCGCCCTCGACAACGAAGCCGCTCATCAGGCCTACCTCCGTGGCGTGAAAGCCGGCCTCAGCGCAGTGAAAGCCGAGCAGGAGGCTTACAACAAAGGTCTTTTCCTCGGTATGCAGATGGCCATGAACTTCAACCAGTTTGAAAAAGACTACGGCCTGAAGCTCAACACTCAGAAATTCGTTCAGGGCGTCACCGAAACCATCAACGCCGACTCTGTAGTAAACGCCAACAAGGTGCAGAGCAATTTCTACAGAATCATGAACGAGTTTAACCAGGAGAAAGAGGCCCGCGACAAAGCTGCCGCCGACGCCGCCCTCGCTAAAGCCGCCGAGAAAGCCGGCTTCGGCAAAATCTCCGACGACCTCTACGGCAACGTCAAAGAGTCGCTCGGCCAGAAAATCAAAGATGGCGACCGCATCAGCATCGACTTCAAGATCGAAAACCTCGACGGCAAACCGATTGAAGCGCCCTTCCCCAAGAGCCTCGTAGTGGGTCAGCGTCTCAACAACACACCCCTCGGCGACGCCTTCAAATCGCTCGTATCAGGCGAGACGGGCACATTCCTCACCACAGCCCAGGCTCTTTTCGGCGCACGCAGCGCGCAGCTCGGCATCCAGCCCAGCGAAGTGCTTCGCGTCCAGATCACGCCCACAGTCGAAGCCTCAGAGCAATAATCAGATTATCACTCGCCCCATTCAATTTGTCAAATTGTCAATTTGTCCCGCATAAAAAAAGCTGCTTTCTGAGAAAGCAGCTTTTTTTATGCCCATTCACTCCCCTGGAAGCTCAAACTTCACCGGAATATCCACAAACCCCACAACAGGCGTCCCATCCTTATCGGCCGGTGTCCAAGCCGGCATCTTCTTCACGATGCGAATCGCCTCCTGCTCCAGGTCAGGGTCGATCATACGCACAATCTTGATGGCTCCCACAGTGCCGTCGGGATTGATCGTGACATGCAGCGTCACAACACCCTCCACGCCATTCTCTATGGCCGGAGCAGGATACTGCATATTCTCCGTGATAAACTTCTCCATAGCCTCCTCGCCACCCGGATAGACGGGCGTCTCGGCTGCAAAAGCTCCCAAAGCCAACGCGCTGGCAGCCAACAATGAATACACCTTTTTCATACCTATATAGTCTTTTAATTATCCAAATTATGAATTATGCATTTTGAGTTGTGAATTGTGAATTACCCCACAACCCTCAATAGATTGCTGCATCCATCCTCAAGCAGATCGAGCACAAGCTCAAACCCCTCGGCCCCCTCGTAATACGGGTCGGGCACACAATCGAGCCTCGGAAAACCCTTCACGAAATCGATCATCCTCACCACCTTCTCCTCAGCCTCCACCGTAGGCGCAAACGCCCGCAGACGGTCGTAATTACTGTGGTCCATCGCCACGATAAGATCGAAATCGTCGAAATCCGACGTCCTTACCGGGCGACTGTGATGCGTCAGATTGTAGCCACGCTGAAAAGCGTGCACACGCATACGTCGGTCGGGCAATTCACCCGCATGGCCGCTGTAAAGTCCCGCCGAATCGAGTACAAACTCATCTTCGCGACCCTCCTTCTCCACCAAAGCCCTCATCACACCCTCCGCAGCCGGCGAACGGCAGATATTGCCCAAGCATACAAACAAAATACGCTTCTTATCTTTCTCGGCCAAACGGCTGGCCACTGCGGGTATCTCTCTTTTCATCTTCATTTCTATATTACAACGCCCCGCGAAGGGCGACATTTTCTACTCGTCTATATAAATAAGATAGCCAATCGCTACGTTAGTTTAATATGAACACACCATTTCCTTCAGATATACGCGCCGCGCTCATCGATATGGACGGCGTTCTTTACGACTCCATGCCCCATCACGCCCGCGCATGGCATCAGATGATGGCCGAAGCCGGAGTAGCCACCGACCCCGACGAATTCTTCCTCTACGAAGGCATGACCGGGAAGGCCACCATCAACCTCATCTTCAACCGTGAGCTCGGCCGCCCCGCCACCGACGAGGAGGCCACGCGCCTCTACGCCCGCAAAGCCGAACTCTTCGTGGCCTCGGGCAAGAAAGTGCCCATGCCGGGAGCCGACCGTATGCTCCGCGCCCTCATGCG
>CAZGJH010000197.1:0-3881 GCA_964525735.1 uncultured Sangeribacter sp. | reverse complement strand
CGAGCCTTGAGCACTGATTTGAGGTTGTGGAATACCTCAGCACCCCAGCGGATAGCCTCTTTGAAAGTAGGAGCGCCTACGGGACGGATCATGAACTCCTGGAAGCAGATAGGAGCGTCAGAGTGAGCGCCGCCGTTGATGATGTTCATCATAGGAACGGGGAGCACGTAGCTGTTGGCGCCACCGATATATTTGTAAAGGGGAAGACCGAGATAGTCGGCAGCTGCCTTTGCAACGGCGAGAGAAACACCGAGAATGGCGTTTGCGCCGAGGTTAGACTTTGTAGGAGTGCCGTCAAGAGCGAGCATAGCCTCGTCAACTGCGATCTGGTCGAGAGCGTTCATGCCGATAAGGGCCTCTGCGATAGGACCGTTTACGTTGGCTACGGCCTTCTGTACACCCTTGCCCAGGTAACGGCTCTTGTCGCCGTCACGGAGCTCGAGAGCCTCGTTCTCACCTGTAGATGCGCCGGAGGGAACGGCTGCGCGGCCGAATGCGCCGCTCTCAAGTGTTACGTCAACTTCTACTGTCGGGTTGCCACGGGAATCAAGAATCTCGCGACCTGTAATCTTTGCAATTTTCATGTCTTGAATATGTTAAAAAATATAACTTGTCTCTTGTTTTCGGGTTGTCTGGAATGAAACGCCCCTCCTATCGCCGCCCGAGAGCGATTCTCGTGCATGGCGGGGAGGCTCGCTTTTTCCGAATGCAAATTTACAAAAAATTTCGCTTACAAACCATATGCCGACGTGCTTTTTTAACCTAATTTTATTTTATTATCCCCCTTATAGGAATTTTTACCAATTTTTTCCGTAATTTCGCGATATGACTCAGGATTCTTTCATCGAACTCACCCTCTCCTTCCTCCCCTTCGCCCCAAACGAGGGACAGCTCGCCCTCATTCACGCCCTCTCCTCTTATATATTAAGGCGTGGGCCGCGCGATGTGTTCCTTCTCAACGGCTATGCCGGCACAGGCAAGACTTCCGTGATGGCTGCCTTCGTGAAAGCGATGCGGCAGGCCTCGCTGCGCACTGTGATCTTAGCTCCCACGGGGAGGGCTGCGAAAGTGGCCGCCTCCATGGCCTCCGACCGCGCATCTACCATTCACAAGCGAATATTCCGGGGCAACTCTACCGACCCCTCCAACACCACCTTCTTCCTGGCCGAAAACCGCGACGCCGACACCGTATTCATTATCGACGAGGCCTCGCTCATAACCGACGGCGGAAGCTTCTCCACCTCCCTGCTCGCGCAGATGACGCGCCATATCTATTCGGCCCCCGGATGCGGCATGATTCTCGTGGGCGACATCGCGCAGCTCCCTCCCGTAGGCATGACGGAGAGCCCCGCGATGAATCCCGACCGCCTCGCCTCGCTCGGGCTCAACCCTATCACATTCTCGCTCGATCGCCCCGTGCGCCAGTCGGCCGAGAGCGGCATCCTCTACAACGCAACGGTGATTCGCCAGTTTCTCTTCTCGGGCTTCCCGGCTGAGAAGTTTACGATGTATGCCGGGCGATATCCGGATGTCACGGTAGTGAGTTCGTCGGAGCTGGCCGACTATCTCTCCGACTCCTGGAGCACCGTAGGCGTCGAGGAGACCCTCATCGTGACCCGTTCCAACAAACGGGCCAACAATTTCAACCGCGCCATACGCAATATGGTGCTCTATGCCGAAGAACCACTCCAACAAGGCGATCGCATCGTGATCTCGAAAAACGATTACTTCTGGAGCAAGGCCAACAAGCTGAAGAATTTCATCGCCAACGGCGAGACGGCCGAAGTGACGTGGGTGGGGCGCACGGAGAAGGTCTACGGCCGCTGGTTTGTGGAGGTGGAGCTCAAGCTCCCTGATGTGGAGACACCCGTAGCCGCCAAGATCATGCTTCGCAGCCTCGTGACCGATGGTCCCAATCTGCCGCGCGAGGAGATGGAGCGGCTCTACAACCGTGTCCTTGCCGAATACGACGGCGAACTCTCTCACAAGATAAAAGGGGCGATGGAAGATCCTTATTATAATGCCTTGCAGGCGAAATATGCCTATTGCGTAACGTGCCATAAGGCCCAGGGCGGACAGTGGCGCCACGTCTACATCGACATGGGAGCCATTCCGCCCGACGCTATCGGCCCCGACTTCTACCGCTGGCTCTACACGGCTGTGACACGCGCCACGGAGCGGCTTTTCCTCATCAATCCAGGCGTGAAGATAGAGTAAACGGCGGTTAGGGGGAGCCGAAATGTGGAAATGTCGAAAAAAAATCGTAACTTTGCACAGCAAAACTATAAAACAACAGAATAAAACAATGAAAGCATACGTTTTTCCGGGCCAGGGTGCTCAGTTTGTAGGTATGGGCAAGGATCTTTACGAGACCAACGCCGAGGCACGCCGTCTTTTCGACAAGGCCAACGAGATTCTTGGTTTCCGTATCACAGATCTCATGTTCGAGGGTACTGAAGAAGACCTTAAGCAGACGAAAGTGACCCAGCCGGCTGTATTCCTTCACAGCGTGATTCTGGCCAAGAGCCTGGGCGACGAGTTCAAGCCCGACATGGTGGCCGGCCACAGCCTTGGCGAGTTTTCAGCTCTCGTGGCTGCCGGAGCTCTCTCTTTCGAGGAGGGTCTTAAACTGGTGGCAGCCCGCGCCCACGCCATGCAGAAAGCTTGTGAGGCTCAGCCCTCTACGATGGCTGCCGTGCTCGCCCTTCCCGATGAGAAAGTGGAGGAGCTCTGCGCTGAAGTAGACGATATCGTGGCTCCCGCCAACTATAACTGCCCCGGCCAGGTGGTGATTTCCGGCACACTCGACGGCATCGACAAGGCTTGCGAGAAGATGCTCGCCGCCGGCGCCAAGCGTGCCCTCAAGCTGAAAGTGGGCGGCGCCTTCCATAGCCCCCTCATGCAGCCCGCACAGGAGGAACTGGCCGAGGCTATCGCAGCTGCCAAGTTCGAGACTCCCGTATGTGCCGTATATCAGAATGTCGACGGCAAACCGCACACCGATCCCGAAGAGATCAAGGCCAACCTCATCAAGCAGCTCACGGCTCCCGTGCGTTGGACTCAGGACGTAGAGGCTATGATCGCCGACGGTGCCGACGAATTCGTAGAGCTCGGTCCCGGCTCTGTGCTGCAGGGTCTCGTGAAGAAGATCAACCGCAGTGTAGCCACTTCCGGCAAACAGTAAACAATTTTACGGATTTTTACGGATATGAACGTAGCAATCGTAGGCGCCAGCGGAGCCGTAGGACAGGAACTGCTGAAAGTGCTCGACGAGCAGAATTTCCCGGTTGATAATCTTCGCCTGTTCGGTTCGCCGCGCAGCGCCGGAAGCGAGTATGAATTCCGTGGCAAGAAAGTGATGGTGGAGCTGCTCAGCCACGACTCCGATTTCTCGGGTGTCGACATCGCCTTCACATCGGCCGGAGCGGGCACTTCGAAAGAATATGCCGACGTAATCACACGCCATGGCGCGGTGATGATCGACAATTCGAGTGCTTTCCGCATGGATAAGGATGTGCCTTTGGTTGTGCCTGAGGTGAATGGAGCAGACGCTCTCGATCGCCCGCGCAACATCATCGGCAATCCCAACTGCACCACCATACAGATGGTTGTGGCCCTCAAACCGATACACGACCTCTCCCCTATCCGCCGCGTGCACGTAGCCACCTATCAGGCTGCCAGCGGCGCGGGAGCGGCTGCCATGCAGGAGCTTATTCACCAGTATGAGGAGCTCGCCGAAGGTAAGAAACCCACAATCGAGAAATTCGCTTATCAGTTGGCATTCAATCTGATTCCTCATGTAGACGTATTCACCGACAACGGCTATACGAAGGAGGAGATGAAGATGTATAACGAGACGCGCAAGATCATGCACGACGACA
>CAZGJH010000196.1:0-3885 GCA_964525735.1 uncultured Sangeribacter sp. | reverse complement strand
ATATCGTCATACTCCGCGCGTGTACCCTTAAACCAGTCGCAATACGCCGAGAGAGTCTTATCAGATCCTTTCTCCGTGGCGACATCGATCGTGATGATAGGCTCCTCACCCTCGCAGACGGAAATCTCTCCGTCCTGCTCACGTATCTCGCCGTCAATACGGATGTTGTTCTTACCCTTCACTTTAAACACGCAATACTTCGCGCAAGAGTCAGTGATATCAAACAGACTCCAATCGAGTTTAGGTTGAGTACTCTCACTCGTACCTTCCCCCTCACCAGTGCCTTCCCCCACTTCTGAACCTTCGTTCGTTTCAGATCCAGTTGTAGGTCCTGTCGGGTCGGTAGCTTTAGCCACATAAAGCGAGATGTAATACTCCTTACCGATCTTGAAATCAGTATCCTTGAAGTTGGTATTGAAAGCCAACATCCTCACATCGCGGTCATCGTTCCTGATACCGGCAACATTTACAGCGGCATCTTCCTTATACGACCCGTTTGTCTCAGCAAAAGAACTGAATGGTACAATTCCGCTGCCGATCTGCACACCATCTGCTGCGAAGGCTTCCGCACCAGGATTCTCACTGTTCCTATCCACAGCAGCTTCCTTGGCGGCTTCGAATTTAGCTTTGTCAAGAATCACATACTGAAGCACAAGATCTTTTTCCGGATTCGTTGCCGTCTTCGCCTCAGCAACATCAATCGCCTGAAGTGTCTCCAAAAAAGGAGTTTCAATTCTCACAAAATTATCCTCATTATTCTTGACGTCGGTACAAATCGGACTCACCTGCTCAGCGTTTACTACCGGACTCACGATATAGATAGCGATATCGTCGATCGCATAGTCAGCACCGTCAGAACTCTTACAGTTGTTCTCGATCTCCAACTCATAATGGTCGATATCACTCGCCGAATAACCGATATGGTCGATATCAGGAGTAAAGGAATAATTGATATTCATCCACTGACCATTCTGGCCCAAATTCTCGTCTACATAACCTGACACATAAGAATGTATCGGGATACGGTCGCCTGTATTCTTCAGGACAGCCACAAAGTTAAACACAAGGTTAGCCTTTTCCAGCACACCACCATTTTCCCATTTTGAGAATTCAGCTACCCATGCCGATACGTGAGCGGTACTACCCGTACAGAGGTTATCCACATTCAATGTCACCATAACTCCGGGGTCAGAAGCAGCATTCACATAGAGGAAGTAGCCATTCTGCACATCGACACTCGCATCAGTTTCTTTTTGACGCTGAGTCTCGTAGTGAAGACGATCAAACAAACCTTTATTCGCATCCTCCTTCTCTATATTCGGATCATTTTTGTGAGCATCGTTAGAGTGCCAAAAATTATGGTACGGTGTACGCCAGCTATGGTTAGCCACAAGATACATATTGTAGTTATGCGCATTACTGTAACCGTGGGAATAATTAGACTTGTCCCAAGGGGCTGGCCACTTGAACTTGTAAAGTGCTACTCCGTACACATCAGGTTTATTGTCCAGATATTCATCGACAGTCGGTAGAGATTCCAGACCCCGATAATAGTCGAAGTCAATACGATCCTTATAGGCACCATATTTCTGCGTCATCACCTCCGGACGAGCATACTTAAACTTCTCCTGTCCATACAAATCATTGGCCGTAACCAAAATAGCCTTCGGATTATCAGAGCTCTCATTATCAACGAAGTCAATGACATACTCCATGACAACCAGCTCAGTTCCTGACCCTTCAACTTTTACAGTCTTCGAAACATCACCTTCTGTTTCCGTGACATAATTATAGACTATGATATCGCTTGGAGCCTTCTCTCCGATAATCTCCTGGCCGATAATCTCAACCTTATACTTACCCTTAAGTTCCCACTCGTGGCCGTTTCCAGTTTTCAACATACGGAAATATTTTCCTTCGTCTAAAACTTTGTCATCATCCTCATCATTATTATCATATATATTAATGAAGCCACCAGCTATTGCGTAACGAGCACCATCTATATCGCGAGATCCGAGACCCTCATATTTCTCACCAAAATAGAAAATACTTCCTGCATCCCTTGACTGAACATTGTCCAAGTTCGTGACCGAATTATTACTGATATTTGTAACTCTGAGTCGCATCGCATTGATACGCCTATAATCAGAGTTAGAAATCTTGTAATAATATTCCGAAGGAACCGAACGCCAGCGCCCATCTCTCTCTCTTGGCTCTGGGACCGAATAATCCAAACCAATCTGAAACGCCTTCTCTGCACGCGCAGTCACATCTCGACGATTACGAGCCACGTAAGCCTCGTTCTTTTCACGAGTAGACGAAAAATCATCTGCAAACTCCTTTCCGTCTCGAATTCTAAAAATGTGACGGAAGGCAATGTTCGGCTCAATTATTTGATTACCACGTATATTTCTTCCTCTGTTGAACGACTGGCTGAAATCAGCTGCAATTACGAATTCGTCAATGTCGTTGACATTATTCGCTTCAGCTTTATCACAATCACGGAAAGGCAACGAGTGCGCCTCTCCTGCTGTATGGAAGGGATCACGAGGACAGAAGAAAGTGGCAAACATGCCATAATTCTGGCTCTTTCTTCCTGGGAGGAAATATTCGTTGTTATTATTTCTTTTCTCACTCAAAATATATGAGCCGAAGAAACCATAGTCGTTTGAAATCGCCACACCATCCGGATCTACCAAAAAATCCAAAAGGTTGGTGACATTTCCCTTCTCATCATCATATACAATCTTGTTACCGGTACGATAATCATACCAGTGGGCATAGTTCACCTCATATTTTTCAAAATGCTTTGCTTCAGCAAAAGCATAATAAGGTGTAAGGATAATCGGATCGCCAGGCAGAGCATAGAGAATATGCTCAGTGACATGCGTAGGCTGCACCTGATGAGGCGTGCCATCAGCATGAGTAATACCCCTCACAAAATCCTTATCCTTTGTGATCATAGTCATTTCAGGCATCTGAACGCCCAATTCCTCAAGTGTTTCACTATCCAGTCTCCACTTTCCATCATTGGTCCAATCGCTTTCCCAAGAAGCCCAATCTATTAGGTTCTGTATGTTGGTCTTCTGTGTGGTTTCATCACCTTTATCATAAGCCTCATTATTGATTTTGTCATCTCTCCAATTGGGCTGATTGGCTGTAGTATTATCCTTGTTACGATTGAGCGGATCAAGCCAACCCATTGTAGGAACAAATTTATAATCTTGGTACATGAGATTATAATCTTCCCCCTTGGTATTATTCACGTTACGACGATGAAATTGATCAGCCATCGGCGAAGGATAATATCCGTCACGCGCAACCTTATAAAGACGGAACTCGGAGAGACCCATTGAATGATGGCCGTCTTTGTCGTAACTGCGCGTATTATTGGCCGTCACGTAAAATCGAAGCTTTGTATATTTTGGCTCTTCTGTTTGACCCTCCTTTTTCTGCGGGTGGATTCTGGCAGAATATTCTTTTGTACTTTTACCGCGATAAAGGAAATATACATAACAGAATTGCTCCCAAGTGTCTTTGCCTTCCTCTTGAGCTTCTACTCTAAAGACGGTAGGCTGACGGTTGTCGCAATCATTACAACGCTGAATGAAGACTACAAGATCCTCATCAGATTTAAGTTGAAGTGATTCGTTGAAAGTAAATTCCAAATATTGCTCACCATTAAATCTATTTTCGTTGTCGTTTTCATCCCATGAATGGAATTTCGTATTAGAATTATTATCTTGGAGAAGCCCTATCCCTAAATTTTCTCCAGTCATTTGCTGCCCTTCGCGTGCTGAAATTGTGCCTTTGAGTTCGGAGGGTTCGGATTGGGGGAGAGCTGCCAAATAGACGAGACATGACGCGGCAGTCAACAGCGTTCGC
>CAZGJH010000195.1:0-3897 GCA_964525735.1 uncultured Sangeribacter sp. | reverse complement strand
CACACCGGATTCTGGTTCCGTTTGTGAGAGTTCGAGTCTTTCCAAGGCAACCAAAGGTTAGAATTTCTCCCTCAAAAATTCAAAGAGTTTAGAATTTCCTCCTCAAAAATTCAAAATTGCCTTGTGGTGTAATGGTAGCACACCGGATTCTGGTTCCGTTTGTGAGAGTTCGAGTCTTTCCAAGGCAACTATCCCAAGTCCGATAACTCAAAGTTATTGGATTTTTTCATTTTTATACCCTACCCCATCTTCTCCCCTGTCCTCTCAACCCCCAAACACCTCCCCTCAAGTCAAATCTCTCCTCTCAACCCCAAAAACATCCTCATCAAACCAATTCCCTCTTCTCAATTAAAAAACACCTCCTCTCAAGCCAAATCTCTCTTCTAAAATGAAGTGTATCAACTCTCAATTTCTCGATATTTATCAGATCATCTGAAACATTTTCCCGAGATTTATCAGATTATCTGAAACAGCTTCAATATTAATGTAAGTTTTCCGTTCTTATAAATAATACTCTTTCAGAAGTTGTTTCAACTTTTTCTTCCTGAGATTCCTTATCAACCAAATCCTCTCTTCCGTAAAAAATTGAAACAACTCCATAGCAAAACATTCAACAATGAACATCCAGAACATCGAAATAAAAGGTGCAAGAGTCAATAATCTGAAAAATATTGACCTTACCCTGCCTCTTAATGAATTTATTGTCATCACAGGTGTCAGCGGGTCAGGAAAATCCTCCCTCGCATTCGATACCCTCTATGCCGAGGGACAACGCCGTTACGTTGAGAGTCTGTCGGCTTACGCACGACAATTTCTCGGAAGAATGGCCAAACCGGAATGTGATTACATCACCGGTCTGCCACCTGCTATTGCAATCGAACAGAAAGTCAATACAAGAAATCCACGAAGCACAGTTGGCACATCCACGGAGATTTACGATTACCTCCGTATGCTCTACGCAAGAATCGGCCACACCTTCTCACCCGTCTCTGGTTTGGAAGTAAAAAAACACACCATCGAAGATATCGTCGCCACAGCTCTCTCCTATCCGGAGGGTACAAGAATGGCGGTACTCACCGAGATAAACGTCCCTGAAGGACGAGATTTCAAGCAGCAGCTTGATATTTTTCTGAAAGAGGGTTTCTCTCGCGTAGAAAAAGATGGTGAATTCTTCGATATCGCCGATCTTATCTCCTCCGACGATCTTTCCGACCCTAAGGATTATCATCTGCTCATCGACCGTCTGTCGGTTTCCTCTGATAAAGACGAAATCTCACGTCTCACCGATTCAGTTGAAACAGCCTATTTTGAAGGCCACGACAACTGTATTATCAAGATCTGGGGTGCCGATGGAGTGCATGCCCACCATTTCTCAAGCAAATTTACTGCCGACGGAATGGAATTCCGCGAACCATCCGACCTCATGTTCAATTTCAACAATCCCTACGGTGCTTGTCCCGAATGTGAAGGTTTCGGTAAGATTCTCGGTATAAGCGAAGATCTCGTGGTGCCTGATAAATCCCTGTCGGTATATCAAGACGCCGTGCAATGTTGGAGAGGCGAGAAAATGAGCGAATGGAAGAAGAGCCTCATCCATGTGGCTCCTCGCTACAATTTCCCCATTCATACCCCCTATTCGGAGCTCACTGAAGCACAAAAGAATTTTCTTTGGTATGGCAACTCCGTTTTCGATGGTATCTACGGCTTCTTCCGTTGGGTCGACGAAAATCAGTATAAGATTCAATATCGGGTTTTGAAAGCTCGCTATCGAGGCAAAACCACTTGCCCCGTTTGTCATGGCTCCCGATTGCGAGCTGATGTCAACTACGTCAAGATTGCCGGCTACACAATCACCGATCTCGTAAAAATGCCTGTCAGCAAGCTCCGCGCGCTGTTCAATAATCTTGAGATTTCCGAAACAGATAGAGCTATCGGCAAGCGTTTGCTTCTCGAAATTACCAACCGCCTCGAATTTCTCGATGAAGTAGGCCTGGGCTATCTCACCCTCGATCGACTATCTTCCACACTTTCCGGCGGAGAGAGTCAGCGCATCAACCTTGCCACCTCTTTAGGATCATCTTTGGTGGGCTCAATGTATATTCTCGACGAGCCGAGCATCGGCCTTCACTCGCGCGATACACGCAAACTTATCGCAGTGTTGCGTCGCCTCCAGAAACTCGGCAACACCGTAATCGTAGTCGAGCACGACGAAGATATCATGCTCGCTGCCGACCACATTGTAGATATCGGTAAGGATGCCGGCCGATTGGGAGGAGAGGTTGTGTATCAAGGCAATTTGCCCAAAACCCTTGAATCTAACGAAAAGACCGACTCTTACACCGTAGAATACCTTCGTGGCGAACGAACCATCGATTATCCCACCCTGCGTCGACCCTGGAAGAAATATATCGAAATCAAAGGAGCGCAAGAAAACAATCTCAAGAATATCGATGTGAAGTTCCCATTGGGCGTAATGACTGTCGTCACCGGTGTAAGCGGATCAGGAAAATCAACACTCGTCAGAGAGATTCTTTATAAGGCTGTGAGCCGACATCTGGGCAATGCCACGGATGCCCCTGGCACACACAAGGCTCTCTCGGGAGATCTCAAGGAGATAA
This sequence comes from uncultured Sangeribacter sp., assembly GCA_964525735.1. Lineage (GTDB taxonomy): Bacteria > Bacteroidota > Bacteroidia > Bacteroidales > Muribaculaceae > Lepagella. The sequence goes on along the minus strand of CAZGJH010000195.1, from coordinate 1,279 downwards.
AGGCCGTTGAATTCGTCGATCAGAATCCTATCGGCACATCCTCTCGCTCCAACCCCGCCACCTATCTGAAAGCTTTTGACGAGATTCGCAAGCTTTTCGCTGAGCAGCAGCTCTCAAAACAGATGGGCTTCACCCCCTCCTACTTCTCCTTCAATTCAGAAGGTGGCCGTTGCGAAGAATGTAAAGGCGAGGGCTACATCACAATCCCCATGCAGTTTATGGCTGATATTCAGGTTGAATGTGAAGTGTGTCATGGCCGACGCTTCAAGCAGGAGGTGCTCGATGTGGAGTATCGTGGTAAAAACATCTACGACTTCCTTGAAATGACCGTCGACCAAACTATCGAATTTCTGAGCGAGCAACCCGGCACACAGGAGAAGAAAATCATCAAACGCCTGCAGCCGCTCAGCGATGTCGGACTCGGCTACATCAAACTGGGCCAGAGTTCCTCCACACTCTCCGGCGGCGAGAATCAGCGCGTGAAACTGGCCTATTTTATCTCTCAGGAGTCTACAGATCACACTCTGTTTATCTTCGACGAGCCTACCACCGGTCTTCATTTTCACGACATCTCCACGCTGCTCAAATCGCTCAACTCGCTCATTGAGAAGGGACACACCGTTGTGATTATCGAACACAACATGGATATGATCAAATCGGCCGATTGGCTCATCGACATCGGTCCCGAGGGTGGCGAAAAGGGAGGCATGATTGTGGCCGAAGGCACACCTGAAGCTGTCAGTGAGTCGCAAGAATCTTACACAGCCCAGTATCTGCGTCCGAAATTGATTCACAAATCTAATTCTTAATCGTGATGGGAAGCAAAACATTGGCAAAGTCGATTTTTCTGTCGATATGTCTCGCTGCTCTCTTTCTATCCTCTGGGTGCAAAAGAGAGCAGGTTGACAGCAAGAGAATCGATGCGGCAAATCTCTACAGGAAGAGTGTTACTCTGATACATAGTTACATCGACAGTCTGGAGCGTTCTAACGATTCAGTAGAAGTGATGCGTATCGCAGAAAAATTCGATTCGCGATTCACAGCCCTCAATTATGAGTTTCCGCCCGACACTGATCTCAAGATGACTGAAGAATCTAACGACTCTATAAAAAAATTGCTTCTTCTCCTCGTTGAAACAAGGAAAAAGAAGCTTAGGAATTTGGCGGGACTTGATCTCGACACTATTCCTCAAGGTGATTCTGCGATTCTGCCCGATAGTTTGGCTCAAACCGAAGGTTTGGCTCATCCAGATAGTTTGAATCAATCGGTCAAAACCTCC
>CAZGJH010000194.1:0-3945 GCA_964525735.1 uncultured Sangeribacter sp. | reverse complement strand
ACTCGGGGCCGTCGGCATACCAGCCGTCGCCCGTATACCATTCCTCGGTCTTGCGGATAGCGGAGTTTACGCGATATTCATCGTGGGGCGCGCCTGCCTTCGCAAGGAAGCTCTCGATGGTAGAGGAGAAGAGGAGCCAATTGGTGTAAGGCGGATCCACACGGCGCAGCTGGGTGAACTCCTCTATATAACGGTCTTTGGTAGTCTGGTCGAGCGGCACCCAGAGAGCATCGTAGCCGCGTATGAAGCTCTCGGCCACGTAAGCGGCGTCTACAAGGCTCTGGCCGTGGCCGCGCCATGCGAGATAGTCGGGGCTGTTGGGATCTACGGCATGGGCGTAGCTGCTCAGGGCCATGTCGCGCAATTCGGCGCGCATCTTCCCCTCCTTAGTATTATCGTCGGGCAGGGAGAGCCAGGGTGCGATGCCGGCCATGAGGCGGCCGAAGGTCTCCATATACGTCACGCGTTTGTCGCGGCCGTCCCAGTTGGGACTCACCTCAACGAGCATATTCTCCTGGAGCTTGCCCTGCGACATGTTGCTGAGCACGGGGTAAGCGATGCGGTAGGCCAAGTCGGTCCAGTAAGCGCGGTCGGGATTAGCCTCCTGTTCGAGGAAGCGCACGTATTCGCAGGCGGCAAGCAGGAACGCGCCCACGCCGAAGTCGGCCGTAGAACGGGCGTCTACCACCTGGCCGGGAATCGCCTTCTCGCCGATGGGCTGCACGTAGCCCACGCTGCCATCCTTCTGGAGAGCCTTGCCGCGAAGATAGTTCCAACCCTTCTGGGCTGCGTCGGCATATTTCTCACCCTGCAGGTAGCCGTTGTTCAGGCCCCAGAGAAGGCCGTAAGTGAAGAAAGCGGTGCCGCTCGTCTCGGGTCCGGGAGCGTGCTCGGGGTCGAGCATCGAGCGCGTCCAGTAACCCTCGGGCTGCTGCGAGGCCACCACGGCGTCGGCCATCTTGCGGTATTTCTCCTCGAAGAAGGGGCGGTTTTTGTAATCCTTGGGAAGATCGGCGAGCACTTTCGCCAGCCCGGCGAGCACCCATCCGTCGCCGCGCGCCCAGAAATCTTTCTGGCCGTTTACACTCTTGTGTTGCGGATACACGTATTTGCCGTCGCGGAAGTAGAGGCCCGTCTCAGGGTCGAGCATGATGCTGTCGCTCACGAGCACATACTCGTAAAGTTTGTCGAGATACTTCTGATTGCCCGTTATCTTGTGGAGCTTCGTCATCACTGGCATCACCATATACAGCCCGTCGGCCCACCACCAATAATCCCTGTTCGGGGTCGACATCTCATACTCCATCACCTCCTTGGCGCGGCGTATGCGGTAATCGTCGGGGAGGATGTTGTAGAGGTCGGCATACGTCTGGAAACAGATCTGCCAGTCGCCGAAGAGCACATGCTCGTCGGTCTCGCCATAGTCATACTTCCACTTCGAGCGGTCGTTGCTCTTGGCCCCCTTCCACTGGTTGTGGTCGGCCCAGGCGAGCGAGTAATCGAGATAATCCTCATTGCCCGTCAGCTTATACGCCTCCATATTTCCGGTGTGGTAAGCGGCCACATGCCAGAACGGCGTAGCCTGCGGCTCATGTGTCTTCTGCCAGTGCGAATTCACCTTGTGAATAATCTCGCGCACCTCTCCCGCCTCCTTAGAGGCCTTGTCGGGAGCCGCGTTCTTGGCCGCGAAAGCCGGGCTGCCCAGAGCAGTCAGAGCAAACGTCAGTAAGATACTGCTGAAAAATTTCATGGTTACGGTTAGGATAAAGTTGTTAATGTTGTTTGTCGATTCATCGAGGAGCGATTCAAAGAATCTTCTGAGTTTTTGAGCAGGATTCCAAGAATCATCTGAGGAGTTTTCTTTCAGAAAAACGCATCAATCCGAAATAGATTGTATCGAGAGGAGCGAAATCACCCCTCTACCCCCCGATATGAGAAAAATCCCCCCTTTTATACCAAAAATCTCCCCCACCGCCACATCAGTGACGCGATTCATCCCGCTGTAGGGACGCGATTCATCCCGCTGTAGGGACGCGATTCTTCGCGTCCACCGCGCACCGCCCGTCTCATCGTATGACCGAGTCATCGTAGGGACATGCCTTCGGCATGTAGCGGAGCAAGCGTCAGCGAGTAGCGTAGGCGTTAGGTGGAAAGCACCGTCCCGGTGCGTCAGCGCGCCTCTGAACTAACTTCAAAAAAACGCATTGCCAGCCCATCAAAAAGGCCAGCAATGCGCATATACGTCACACGAAAAAAATCCGAAAAAATCTTACTTCGGAGACTGCTGATTCTTCAAAAGGTCGCGAATCTCAGTGAGCAGCACCTCTTCCTTAGTCGGTTCCGGAGCCGGAGCAGGCTTCTCCTCCTCCTTCTTCTTAAACTTCATCATGACGCGAAGAGCCACGAAGATCGAGAACGCGATGATGAAGAAATCAACGATATTCATGATAAACGTGCCATAGTTGATGGCCACCTCCTCTACGGCAGCGATGCCATCCTCTGTGCCAGGCACACCCTCCTTGATTACATACTTCAGGTTCTGGTATCCGGTTCCGCCAGTGCAGAGCGAAATAACAGGCATGATGATGTCGTTGACAAGCGAAGATACGATCTTGCCGAATGCGCCGCCCACGATTACGCCGACCGCCATGTCTACTACGTTGCCCTTCATGGCAAACTCTTTGAAATCAGATAAGAACTTTCCCATTGTTATATTTTTAATAAGTTTATAATTTTCATTCCTAACCTGTGGCTGACTGGGACGAGGCGCGCCCTCGCGCCTCCCGGTAGCACCGCCCGTAGCACCGCCCGCCGGTCGAATTCCATCGACCTGTAGGGACGCGATTCTTCGCGTCCACCGAGCACCGCCCGTAGCACCGCCCGCCGGTCGAATTCCATCGACCTGTAGGGACGCGATTCTTCGCGTCCACCGAGCACCGCCCGTAGCACCACCCCATCTCTTACCACCTTTACTAAACAGGTTTGCAAATTTTTGCAAACCACCTTTAAAAAAGGATAAAAACAGGTTGTTTGTTGGTAATAACATTAAAAGGTGAAAAAAAGTTGCAACAAAACCTCCAAGATTTTCCCCAACTCCTTTGCTAATCCGAAAATAATTTGTAATTTTGCATACCTCAAAAGGCGAATCCTCCCCGCTTCACCGCCAGGCGAATCCCTCCGGCATGTATCGGTGCCCTCCTGGTTCCGTGAGGCGCCTTCAGGCGCCCAGAGGCAAAAAACTATCTAAACCTCAGAAAAAAGAGAACATTTAAATATTACCAACCCAAAACAATATTTAAAACAATGACTAAAATTGGTATTAACGGCTTTGGCCGCATCGGACGTTTCGTGTTCCGTGCCTCTACTAAGAGAGACGACATCGAGGTAGTTGCTATCAACGACCTCCTTCCTGTTGATTACATGGCTTATATGCTCAAGTATGACACTATGCACGGCCGTTTCGACGGAACTGTTGACTATGACATGGAGAAGAGCCTCCTCATCGTCAATGGCAAGCCCATCCGTGTAACTGCATGCAAGAACCCCGCTGAAATCGGCTGGGGCGCTGTAGACGCTGAGTATGTTGTTGAGTCTACTGGCCTCTTCCTCACCGAGGAGAAAGCTAAAGCTCACATCGAGGCTGGTGCCAAGTATGTTGTAATGTCTGCTCCTTCTAAAGACGCTACTCCTATGTTCGTAGTTGGCGTTAACGATCAGACTTACGCTGGCCAGCAGTTCGTTTCTAACGCTTCTTGCACCACCAACTGTCTCGCTCCTCTCGCTAAGGTGCTCAACGACAAGTTCGGTATCAAGGAAGGCCTCATGACTACAGTTCACTCTACAACTGCTACTCAGAAGACTGTCGACGGTCCCTCTATGAAGGACTGGCGCGGTGGCCGTGCTGCTTCAGCCAACATCATCCCCTCTTCTACAGGTGCTGCTAAG
>CAZGJH010000193.1:0-3992 GCA_964525735.1 uncultured Sangeribacter sp. | reverse complement strand
CGCGTGATAGCCTCCGCCATAGAGGTGTTGGTGATTACATAAATATTGTCTTGCAGCACGTCATCCCAAATAACCTGTTCCTCTTCTACGGTCAGGTCTTCGGGATTGGCTATCAGTCCGGCTTCAATATACGCCTTTTTACGCTGGGCATAGATAGAGTAGGTGGCATATAAAGGATAAAGTCCAGTCTTGGAGTTGATTTCAAGTATGCGAGCGCCTCCTTCTTTGACTGGGTCCCCGGGAGCAAATACTGTCCGGGTTACATCTCCACGGTCAACGAATCGCGGCTGGTTTGTCGGCACATAGTCGAAGAGCGAGCCATCGCCTTCATACACTATCTTTTCATTCTGTCCTGTAAATTCCTCATTCTGGAAACAGTAGCCACCAAGACAGTCGCTCAGGTGCATGTTGACAACTCGCCAAGGAGTCAGTACGGTCTCCTTGTCGGGATTGGCAAACATGTTGTGAATGTCGGTAATGGCCTTGATACGGTCTTCAACGTGCATTGAGTCGGCTTCGCGAGTCCATTGACGGTAGCGTCGACCGGCACCCTCGAAGTTCAGGCTTTTGAAGCAGCTCTTCAATTTATTGAAATCATCTTTCGACACCCGGATAGACCCCATGAACTCCTGCCATGAGGGATCATCGATCTTGCGGGTGAAATTGTTGAGCGAGATATCGTCGGTGTCGTCACCATTGAAGCGGCCTCCGAAAATGAGCAACGGCACTCGCACGGCTATGCCACGCAGCTTGGCCAGACGTTTCTTCTTCTCCTCCCGACGCTGACGCAACTCCTCTTGCCGCGCTTCATAAGCTGCCTGCTCTTCGGGAGTACGGTCTTTTTCATCTTTCTTTCCAGCGGCATCACCTTTCTTTCGCTGCTCAGGAGAGAGACCATTGCTGGAAATCTTGGTAGGCTTGTTGTTTTTTGTCGGATTATTGCGCTTTCCGGTATCATCTACGCTGTCAAGGCCGCCGATGAGGTCGAGCTCTTCGTCGGTCATATGGTCGAGGATATAATCCATATCGTATAGCGCATTATCGTTGAATCCGTTGCGAGCGATACGGTCGAAGTTGGCATGGTTGATATGCTCGGTGAGCTTGTCGGCGTCGAATGGCACCATCTGTCCGCCGTCGAGCGATATAACGGGGCAGAAGGACAGGAAACTCTCCAACTCCTCTTTCTCGTCTGAGTGTAGTGCGTTTTTATTCTTTCGTGCGCGGGCTTTGGCTGCAAAACGAGCGGCCTCTACCACCGCCTTCAGCGAACGGTCGGGTGCGAAATCAAACACGTAGCATTCCGCCTTCATCATCCCCTTGTATACGTGGGCCGACTGAACTCGGAATATGGTTTGCATATAAGTTGATGCTTCGGTGGAATCAGCTCCCTTAAGGTAGAACACAGCAGTCCATGGCGGAACGGTGACGCCAGTAGTCAATCGGCCACAGGAAATGGTGATGGTATTTGTCTGGTCGGGAGCCTCGCCGATAGCCGCTTTTACCTTGTCGAGGGCATCCGCACGTTGCTCATCTTCGTCGCCTTCGCCAGCCACGTTGATAATCTCAAACATACTGAAAACCTCGTGCTTCTTAAGGAGCTTGCTCAGTGCCTTGGCCTCCGCCACTCCAGGCACGACCCAGAGGGTGTGACGGAAATTCACCTGATACTCCTCAGTGGAGAAGGGATAATTGCTGTCGTTGTCGGTGGTGCACAGCAGATCAAGAAAATTCTTTACAGCCTCTTCATGCTTGAAGTGGTTGAGCATCCCTTCCGGCATATCCTTGGGAGCCGAACCTTTGCCACTTAGTTTCCATACGCTGAAAAACTCTCCAAGAGTGAAAGTCGCTCCCTCATTTACCGACTCACTGCCCGAAAGTTTGGCAAGGTCGTAGGTGAATATTTTCATCTTGGGAAGAGTGATGTAGGGATTTTCGGTGTCTGATGTCCCTGAGGGTCGCCAATCGAGCTTCGCCTGCTGCTCCATGGTGTAGTCCCACGTATAGATCTCCTTCTCGGAGAATTGATTGTAGAGCTTGTAAGGCGTGCCGGAAAGATGAAGCATTTTGGTGCCGTCGTGATTTTCTGTACTCGGTTTGCGGAGCATCTCTATGACATTCTTGCCGAGAGTGGTCTCAGTGCCTTCATGCGCCTCATCGATTACTACCATATCCCAATCCATCTGAAGGATTTGGGCTTTCAGAGGATTATTGTCAGCTCCTGGTCGCGGATTGACAAGGGAGTGTCGACGAAGGTATTGCATCGACGCGAAGAATACATAATGATGATCCGGATTCTCAGCAAGTTTTTTCTCAAGGGAGTCGATTGAGCCGGTATCTTCATCGTCAAAACGGGAAGCATAGTCCCAATGCGAACGCTCATCCTTGAAGATTTTCTCAAAATCCTCGCGGAAGTTAGTCTCCACCACCGGACGGTGGGTGACGATCAGTGTGCGTTTATAGCCCAACTCTTTGGCAAGTTGGAGAGCGGAAAGAGTCTTGCCGAAACGCATTTTCGCATTCCAGAGAAACTGTTTTACGCCTTTCTGTTTGAAATGTGCTTTGGCAAGACGCACTGCATCCTTTTGCTCCTTACGCAAGACGATGGGAGCATTGGGGTCGCGGGTAGTATTGTCAGCCGGTATATAACTTTCGTAGATGGGCATATTATAGAGAGGAGTAAATTTTTAATGTTGATGAGAGAGAAGTGAGGCAAAAAATATCTTTCTTGGTTCATCCTTTGAGTGATTCCAGTCGCTTACCACCGCTGGGATTCCAACTGAATCAGGCTCTTCGTTTTTCCGAAGTTTGGCAAGAATATCATCTGCCGTCTTTCTAACTGAGTCAGGAGTTAATGAAAACAGGTCGGTTGTATCATACTGAAAAACGCGGTCGGAACTGCCAGGAAGCACAAATTTAAGACCGTCCATTTGCCATAGATTCCAAGAAATGAAGTAGGCTGCATTATTTATGAATTTGGAGAATGGTTGATGTTTCACTACCACTCCGTTATTCAAATATTTAGAGTCATCACTGGGTCGCTCTTCGGGATACTTTTCAAAAAAGTAATCAAGAATGGTGAGCAGCATTGCCTCTCGTGCGAGCAATAGACTGTCGCCTTGCCATTCAAATCCGTAGGTGGCCTTTATCGCGTCAATAGTGCGTCGCATCCATTTGGAGGGATCATTCTCAAACGCGTTGATCACTTGCATCTTGCGGTCGAACATGCCTATTCGCCGACTCGGCTCAATCGCTTCCCCCGAAACGGCATCGTAACGGCTCATGAGGTAGGGTGCCTCTCCGCAAGTGATCTCCAACCTGCGGTCTTTAATATACTGAAGCCAGGATTTCAATTTGCGGCTTTTCGGCTTCCCAAATGATTCCATGAATAGTCCTGTCGGTTCCCATGTATGAAATCCATCTTCAGTTACTATTTCTCGATTGAAAACTTCCGGCTTGCCAAACCATGCCTCATCGACGAGGTTATTCTGGGCGTTGCAGATCCAGGCTGGCGTAAAGACCTCAGCTTTGTCTTTGACCCTTCGAGTCTGCTCCTCTAAGCTTTTGCGCACTCTCGGAACTATGACATCATCTCCCATTATTTTCTCAATGGTTATAGGATCAAAGAATTGGAAACCTTCGCCACGATCAGCATAGCTTTCGCTTGCCCAATAGATATTCTGCCCTGTTGTATGGTCAACAAGGAGGGCTCGAAATGCCTTGGGGCATACATCAAGCAGCCAGCGTTCAGAAATATCTACTTCATTAGCCATCGTCTCTTTTTTATTTGATCATCTATCTTACAAGGTATGACATACGTCGCTACAAAGTGATTACTTGCATCCGAAGATTGCCTTACCAAGCGCAAAAATAATATGAATACCTCGGTTTTTCAAATTTCCGACGGAAAAGCACGAATTTTTTTCAAAAAAATCGCACATTAGGGTCAGGATATCGTTGGAGCCGCAAAAATGCATCGTAACTTTGCGGTGTCA
>CAZGJH010000192.1:0-3999 GCA_964525735.1 uncultured Sangeribacter sp. | reverse complement strand
GAGGAGGCAGCCCTCAAACTCGACGCAAGAGATTGATAACACGAATTTTTCAACACCGATAAGTGACATTCTTCGACACCGACATAAAATTCCTGAAAGGAGTAGGCGAGACTCGGGCCAAGACGCTCAAGACCGAACTGGAGATCACGACTTTTCGTGATCTGCTCTTCTATTTCCCTCATCGGCATGTAGATAGAAGTCGCTTCTATAGCATCGACGAGTTGGAGGGCAACGAGCTCCCGGCCCTTCAGATCAAGGGGCAGTTTATCTCTTTCAATATCGAAGGGGAGGGGGCGCGCCAGCGTCTTCAGGCCGTTTTTTCCGACGGCCGTAAACTTATGGAGGTGGTCTGGTTTTCCAAGATCCAGTATATCAAGAATTCATACAAGACTGGTGTCGATTACGTGATTTTCGGCAAACCGAATTTCTTCCGCAACAGCTATTCGATGGTGCATCCTGAAGTGGAGGTTTACGATCCCGCCAAACCTCCCACAGGTTTCCGGGGCATCTACACCATCACCGAGAATATGCGGAAGAAGGGGATCTCGATACGCACTATCCAGACGATGATCACTAACCTGCTGAGTCATCCAGGGTTTGCCGCGCTCCCCGAGACCCTCCCGGCTGAGTTGATAGAGCGTTACCATCTGATGCCGCTCACGGAGGCTTTGCGGCAGATGCACTTCCCCGAGAATGCCCAGCAGCTACGCAAGGCTATGGAGCGCATGAAGTTTGAGGAGCTCTTCTACGTAGAGGCCCATATCTTGCGCTATTCGATGGAGCGCGGGTCGAAGATACCCGGTTATCATTTCGCGAGGATAGGGGAGAAGTTCAACGGCTTCTACTTCAATGTGTTGCCCTTCCAGCTCACAGGCGCGCAGAAGCGTGTGCTCAAAGAGATACGCGCCGATATGAAGACCGGCCGACAGATGAACCGTCTTCTGCAAGGCGACGTAGGCTCGGGCAAGACGATGGTGGCGTTCATGTCGTTGCTGATGGCGGTCGACAACGGTTGCCAGGGTGCCCTGATGGCTCCTACGGAGATTCTCGCCCAGCAGCATTACGAAACCCTCCGCCAGTGGGCTGAACCGATCGGAGTGAAAGTGGCTCTCCTCACGGGTAGCACACGCACCGCCGCGCGCCGCGAGATTCATGCCGGGCTCGAAAGCGGCGAGATCGATATAATCGTGGGCACACACGCGCTCATTGAAGATACTGTCGTGTTTCATCGCCTTGGGCTCGCCGTAATCGACGAGCAACACCGCTTCGGTGTGGCCCAGCGTGCGAGAATGTGGAAGAAAAACAGCGTAGCGCCCCATGTGCTCGTGATGACCGCCACACCTATTCCGCGCACACTCGCCATGACCGTCTACGGCGACCTTGAAGTGTCGGTGATCGACGAATTGCCCCCTGGTCGCAAACCGATCACAACTCTTCTGCGCTATGATTCAAATCGTAATGAGGTTGATCGTCTCATCTATTCCCAGCTCAAGGAGGGGCGACAGGTATATATCGTCTATCCCCTCATCGAGGAGAATCCTAAGCTCGAACTGAAAAGCCTTGAGGAGGGGTATCAGCGCACGTGCGACACCTTCCCCGGCTTCAAAGTCTGCTTCGTGCATGGCAAGATGAAGCCCGCCGAGAAAGATCATCAGATGGATATCTTCGTGCGTGGCGAGGCCCGCATAATGGTGGCTACCACTGTGATAGAGGTAGGTGTCAACGTGCCTAACGCTTCGGTGATGGTGATAGAGAATGCCGAGCGGTTCGGCCTTTCGCAGCTGCATCAGTTGCGTGGCCGCGTGGGCCGAGGGGCCGACCAGAGCTATTGTGTGCTCATGGGGAAGGCCACGTCGGGAGCCGACACCAAGAAACGCCTCAAGATAATGACCGAAACCACCGACGGTTTCCTTATCTCAGAGGCCGACATGAAAATTCGCGGCCCAGGCGATATGGAGGGCACCCAGCAGAGCGGCCTGGCCTTCAATCTGCGTGTGGCCGACTTGGCGCGTGATGGCCAGATACTTACGCGAGCCCGAGAGGCTGCTATTGCGGTGCTTCGCGGCAATCCTGCGTTGCTTGCTCCAGGGTGCACACCCTCACCGCCGCAGCCTGGCGATCCGGAGCCACTCGTAGTGAGTCAGCCGTCGGGCCAGATCTTGGCCAACGAACTTCGACTGCGCTTTGCCCGCACTGTCGATTGGTCGCAGATATCCTGAAACACAAAAGCGGGGTTGCGTTGTTATAAGGATATGAGAGAAAAAGAATTTCTGCCGGCGGTCAAGGATCGTCTCGGCATAGAGCAGCTCAACGACATGCAGCTCAAGATGATGGCTCAGGCAAGCGAGCCTCGTGATATAATCCTGTTGTCACCCACCGGAAGCGGCAAGACCCTCGCCTTCACGCTCCCCGTGATGAAACTCCTGAAGCCCTCTACAGGGAGGGTGCAATGCGTGGTGATCGCCCCTTCGCGCGAGCTCGTGATGCAGATCGCGGGTGTGATGCGTGAGGTAGGACGCGACTTCCGCGTAGTGGCTCTTTACGGTGGTCATAAGGTAGAAGATGAGGTGAATAGCCTCAAGGTGGTGCCCGATATCATCGTGGCTACCCCTGGCCGACTGCTCGACCATGCCGTGCGCCGCAACATCGACCTTCTGCCGGTGCGTATCCTCGTTCTCGACGAGTTCGACAAGAGTCTGGAGCTCGGCTTCGAGGAGGAGATGGGCAAGCTGGTGAAACGCATGAAGAATGTGAGCCGCTATATACTCACCTCAGCCACTGCAGCCGATGTGCTTCCTGAATTTCTCAATCTCGAAAACCCTGTCACACTCGATTTTACCGGCGGCAACAAGAAACTTAAAGAGCGTATGCGTGTGCATCGCGTCGACTCCGACGGTAAAGATAAACTCGAAACGTTGCTTGCTCTGCTTCATAATATCACCGAGGGTGAAGCGCCCGAGAAGGGTATCATCTTCGTCAATCATCGCGAGAGCGCCGAGCGTGTGGCCGACTATCTTAAGAAACATGGCGTGGATGCCGTGCTCTATCATGGCGCGCTCGACCAGCGCGAGCGTGAGACGGCCGTGGCCCTCTTCAACAATGGCAGCCGTCCGGTGCTCGTGGCCACAGATCTTGCTGCCCGCGGCCTCGATATCGAAAAGGTTAAATCTGTAATCCATTATCACCAGCCCCTCACTCCCGAGGCCTACACCCATCGCAATGGCCGTACAGCCCGTGTGGAGGAGGAGGGCGACGTATACGTGCTCGTCGGGCCTGATGAGGATGTGAAGGAATTTGTAGAGTTTGACGATACCCGTCATCTCGACACCTCCGTGAAGCGTAATCTCCGCTCGGGCTATGCTACTCTCTATATCGGAGGGGGGAAGCGCGAGAAGGTGTCGCGCGGCGATATCCTCGGGTTCCTCTCGAAAGAGGGCGGAGTAGCGGGCAGTGATATCGGCAAGATCGACGTCTACGATCACTATGCCTTGGTGGCTGTGAAAGAGAATGTCGTGGCTGCGCTTCTGAAAGCCATAGAGGGTAAGAAGCTCAAAGGGGAGAAGAGGCGCATCACTCCGCTGAAGTAAAGCGGCGCAGTAAAGCCGAAGTAAAGCAGCAGAGTAAAGCCGTCTTGATGCTGAAATGCAGGCAGCTCCCTGGGGCTAAATTCATTCGCAAAACGGGTGAGAAATTGCCGCAGATAGTTTTTGCCATATTTTTTTGAAAGGATATTTTTGAATTAATCATTAGAATTAATTAACTTTGCAAATTGTAAAAGTAAAGCGACGCTGCCGTCGTGGCCTCACCCCTGTTTCAGAGGGGTCGGGGCATGTCATGACGGCCAGCTGACTTATAACAGATGATTAACACAACATTAATAACTTACTAAATTATGAGCAAAGCAAAGCAGTTCCTGACCTGCGACGGCAATCAGGCAGCAGCCCACATCAGCTACATGTTTACTGAAGTGGCCGCTATCTACCCGATCACCCCGTCGTC
>CAZGJH010000191.1:0-4089 GCA_964525735.1 uncultured Sangeribacter sp. | reverse complement strand
GGCTGGAAGTTGGCGATGAAGTTGGCATGACGAGCACACTCAGCTTCGCCATACTTCGCATACACTACCAGCGACTTAGCAAACGAATCATTGCGCTGAGCATCATCCAAAAGCAGATAACCCATGATGATATGCCCCGCCATCTCAACGAGTCGACGTGCCATGAAATCATGGAACCTGCTGTCGTCGACACCCATCACCTTCTCGACAGCATTGGCATACTCCTGCGTCATAAACACAAGAATATTCTTCACTGCCTCATACTCAGGCTTAACCTCCTGTGCCTCAAACTCCTTCATCTTGTTGAGGTAAGTGCCGGTGGTCACGTGGCGGATAGCCGCTACCACCTGAAGCTGAGTCGTGCCCTCATAGATCGAAGTGATACGTGCATCACGATAAAGACGCTCGCAAGTGTAATCTTTCATGAAGCCCGAACCACCGTGAATCTGGATACAATCGTAGCAGTTCTGGTTGGCATACTCCGAAGTCATACCCTTCGCAAGAGGAGTGAAAGCATCAGCCAAGCGGCTGTAATACTTCTGCTCCTTCTTCTCATCAAGGGTCAGCGCGCGCTCCTTGGCGATATCGTCGTAGATTTTGTACATATCCACGAAGCGTGAGCAAGCGTAAAGAAGTGCACGAGATGCGTCGAGCTTAGCCTTCATCAGCGAAAGAATCTCAGCCACAGCCGGGAAAGTGATGATAGCCTTGCCAAACTGCTTGCGATCTTTAGCGTAAGAGAGAGCCTCACGATAAGCCGCCTCGCTGATACCCACCGACTGTGCGGCGATGCCGAGACGCGCGCCATTCATGAGCGCCATCACATACTTGATAAGACCCAGGCGTGTGCTGCCCACGAGCTCAGCCGGTGCATCCTTGTATACGAGCTCGCATGTCGGGCTACCCTTGATGCCCATCTTGTTCTCGATGCGACGAACGTTCACACCGCCGTTGCGCTTGTCGTAGATAAACATCGACAGGCCACGGCCATCCTTGCTGCCCTCCTCAGAGCGGGCAAGCACAAGGTGAATGTCGCTGTCGCCATTCGTGATGAAGCGCTTCACGCCGTTGAGCACGTATGTGCCATCCTCCTTCTTCGTAGCCTTGAGCATAACCGACTGAAGGTCAGAACCGGCATCCGGCTCAGTGAGGTCCATCGACATTGTCTCACCCTCGCATACGCGCGGAATATACTTCTGTTTCTGCTCCTCGTTGGCAAACTCATAAATAGTCTCGGCGCAGTCCTGCAGGCCCCAGAGGTTCTCGAAGCCGGCATCGGCGCGGCTCACGATATCGGCAGCCATGATATAAGGAGTGATCGGGAAGTTGAGGCCACCCAGGCGGCGGGGCATCGCCATACCCATCAGCCCTGCCTTGCGGCAAGCGTCGAGGTTGCGCTGTGTGCCCGAGGCATAAGTCACGCGGCCATCCTTCACCACCGGACCCTCATGGTCTACACCTTCTGCGTTCTCGGCGATCACGTTGGCGCAGATGTCGCCCACGATCTCCAGCACGCGGTCATAGCTGTCCATAGCGTCGTCGAAATTCTGCGGCGCATAGTCATATTTGTCAGCGTCGGCGAAGTTTCTCTCCTTGAGCTCCACGATCTTCTGCATCATGGGGTGAGAGAGATAATGCTTCAGCGCTTCGTTGTCATTATAGTAATTTGCCATTATTTAGAGTTCTTTTTATAATACTTGATAAGTTTGGGAAGCACGTCTTCAATCTTACCGGTTATCACATAGTCGGCGATAGTGTTGATAGGCGCGTCGGGGTCAGAGTTGATCGAAATGATGATCGAGCTGTCCTGCATGCCGGCGATGTGCTGAATCTGGCCGGAGATGCCGCAAGCGATGTAGAGCTTCGGACGCACGGTCACACCAGTCTGGCCGATCTGACGGTCATGGTCTACCCATCCTGCGTCTACAGCCGCACGGCTTGCGCCTACCTCTGCGCCCAGAGTGTCGGCGAGCTGCTGGAGAAGGTCGAAATTCTCCTTGCTGCCTACGCCGTAGCCGCCGGCCACGATGATCGGGCTACCCTTCAGGTTTACCTTCGATTTCTCCACGTGGCGGTCGATGATCTCCACCACATAATCCTCGGGCTTGGTATACTCGTTTACATCCTTCACAACCACCTCACCCTTGTAGTCGGGATCCTTGATCTCTTTCTTCATCACACCCTCGCGCACTGTAGCCATCTGCGGACGGCACTCGGGGTTGACGATCGTAGCCACGATGTTGCCGCCGAAAGCCGGACGGATCTGATAGAGAAGATCCTTATACTCTGTTCCGGTCTTTGCGTCGGTGTAGTCGCCGATCTCAAGCGAGGTGCAGTCGGCCGTCAAGCCGCTGTGAAGAGCCGAAGATACGCGCGGTCCGAGGTCGCGGCCTATTGAAGTCGCGCCCATGAAAGCGATGCGGGGCTCAATCTCCTTGAAGAGGTTGATGAGAATGGAGGAGTGGGGGAGTGAGGTGTAAGGATAGAGGCGCGCGTCTTCGAATTTGTATACGGTGTCTACGCCGTAAGGGAGAAGCTGCTTCTCGATATCCTTCAGATTATCGCCGGCCACTACGGCCTCAAGCTTGATGCCGAGCTTGTCGGCCAGCTGACGGCCCTTGGTGAGGAGCTCAAGGCTCACATCGGCCACTTTGCCGTCTTCATATTCGCAATAGACTATGAGATTATTCTTGTCTGCCATTGTTGTTTCGTTTTGAATTGAGGGGTAGGGGTTAGCCGATGGTATGGTTGGCGATAAGGTCTACGATCAGAGCCTCAAGCTCCTCGTCGTTGTTCTCGATGCGGCGCGCTTCCTTGGCCGTGAACACTACATTCTCGATCGATTTCACCTTCGTGGGCGAGCCTGCGAGGCCACACTGCTGCAGGTCGGCGTCAACAGTGGCTGCGTTCCATTCGCCGATGTTCAGATAGGGACGCTTCTCGATGAAGGCCTTCTTCTCCTCGTCGGCTGCCACCTCTGAAGGCACAGCGGCATATTTGTATTTCTGCAAAGCCTTGGCGTTGCGCGGACGGCACTCTGCTGCCGACCCGTTCACAGTCACTACCAGCGGGAGCTTGGCCTTCACTGTCTCCACGCCGCTTTCGATGCGACGCTTCACTACCACCTCGCCGTTGTCGGCGCTGATGATCTCCTCGGCATATGTGATCTGCGGAATGCCCAGCTTCTCGGCAATCTGCGGACCCACCTGCGCCGTGTCGCCGTCGATAGCCTGGCGGCCGCCGATGATGATGTCGAAATCGCCTATCTTCTTCACGGCTGCGCTCAGCGCGTAAGAGGTGGCCAAGGTGTCGCTGCCTGCGAAGGCACGGTCGGAAAGCACGATGCCTCCGTCGGCCCCGCGGAACATTCCTTCGCGGATTATTTCGGCTGCGCGGGCCGGGCCCATCGTGAGCACTGTCACCTTGCTGCCGGGATATGTCTCTTTCAGTTTCAATGCCTGTTCCAAGGCGTTGAGATCTTCAGGGTTGAAAATCGCCGGAAGGGCCGCACGGTTGATCGTGCCGTCGGCTTTCATAGCGTCTTTCCCTACGTTGCGGGTATCAGGTACTTGCTTGGCGAGTACAATGATATTTAAGCTCATATTTTAATGATTTTGTTAGATTCGAAATGGAATACTCGGCAAAGTTAGTAAAAAATCTTTAAAAACAATCCAATTTAAAAAGGTAGATTGACCCGTCAACTTGAAAAATTCCCCTTTTTTGATTAATTTTGCCCCTCTAAAACGCATAACGTAGCTTTAAAGTGAAGAAATTTTATATAACGACACTCCTTCTCTCCCTCGCTCTCTCGGCCGCCGCCGATGGCATCGAGGAGGCGCGTCGTCTCATTATCGAGGGTGATTGCCAGCAGGGGCGCCAGATTCTCGAACGCGAAGCCAAAAGCAATCCCAAAATCACCTCAACTCCTCTCTACAACTATCTCCTCGGCGTCTGCGACTTCGACGAGGGCAACTATGTCGACGCCCGCCGCCTCCTCGAATCGGCCAAGGCGAAGGGTTACGGAGCGGCCAACCTCTACCTCGGCCGCCTCGCTTTCCTCAACTACGATTTCGAGAAGGCCAGCCAGCT
>CAZGJH010000190.1:1177-4112 GCA_964525735.1 uncultured Sangeribacter sp. | reverse complement strand
TCGAAGCCCATACGGTCGGTGCGTCCCCACCAGGGCTCGATGCATACGAAAGGCGCCTCCGGAGCGGGCGACCACATCCCTACTACAGGCGCGTTGAACAGCACCGAAAGATAGGGGCGTCTCTCCTTATCGAGAAGCGAGACGCGGCGCACATTCTGATCAGCCAAGATGATGGTGTTGATATCGAAGGTAGTGCCCGTAAGCGGAAGCATACCCTCGTCGTCGAGCTTCACAGGCATCTCCTTGCTGCCGATGCACCCCTTCTCTTCAAGAAGCTGGGTGTGGAGGCCGTCGCGGTCGAAGAGGAAATAGCCGTGCACAGGGTCGCTGGGAGAGAAGTCGGGATAGTTGAAGGCGGGATGCGCTCCGATATGGAAGTTCATCGTCTTGTCGTCGAGGTTATGAACGCGCCACATCACCGTGAGACGGGTCTCAAACAGCTTGTAGCCTATTTCGAGTCGGAACTTGCGGGGATACATGGCGAGAGTGTGCTCATTCCATGTGAGCGAAAACCAAGCCTCGTCGTCGGCTACGTCGGGCATCACTTCGAAGTCGGAGTCGCGTGCGAAGCCATGCTGACCCATAGCGAATTCCTTGCCGTCCATATGGAATTTGCCGTTCCAGACGGAGCCTACGAGCGGAAAGAGCACCGGCGAGCGGCGAGCCCAGTAGCTCGTGTTGCCCTGGTAAAGGAATTCATGGCCGGTTCGTAAATCGGTTATACTCTGCAATTCAGCCCCGTGGCTGTCGATCACCACCTTCATGAGATGGTTTTTCAATTCCTGTTGCATATTGTTCTGTTTTAATTAGTCGAGCAGATAGCCGTGTCTTGCACAAATTTCCTTGAAGTTATTTTGCAGCCACGATCACGGGCCAGCCATCTTGCCAATCGAGCTCGCGGAGGTAGAGCTTGCTGCGGCCTCGACGACGTTTGTCGTAGCCATGAGCGGCGAGATACCAGCGGCCGTCGAAGTTGTAGACGCTGCAATGGCCCACTCCACTGTATTCGGGACTCTCCCCTACTAAGATCGTGCCACCGGTCTCAGTCATCGGCACACCATCCTTGTCGACGTATGGACCGTCGACTGTGCGACTGCGCCCTACGGCCGTCTTGTAAGTGCTCTTGAGGCCTTTGCAGCAGTAATCGTAGCTTACGAAAAGGTAATACCAGCCATCTTTATAGACAATGAAGGGCGCCTCTATGGCGTTGTCGTTGGCATCCTCCTCTCCGTGAGCCACTTGATCGGCAGGGAGACGCCGGGCAATCGTAACGGGTTGTCCCAAGGGTGTCTTCATATCCTTGTCGAGGCGCACGAGCTGTATGCCGTCCCAGAACGAGCCGAATGTCATCCAGGGGTCCCCCTTTTCGTCGATAATCACATTGGGATCGATGGCATTCCAGTCGTTTCGACCCGGACGTGAGTCGATCACAAGACCGTGATCCACCCATTCATAGTCGGGAGAAGTCGGGTCGAGAGTCTTGTTGCTTGCCACACCGATGGCGGAGATATTTTTGCCGAAAGTTGAGCAACTGTAGTAGAGATACCAGCGGTCGCCCACCTTAATGACGTCGGGGGCCCAGGTGTGACCTTTGTAAGCCGGGATAGCCTCGGCGGCCCAAGCGGGCACTTCAGGGAGCACCGGCTCCTCCATTTTCCATGTCACCAGGTCGTCAGACGACAGCATACCTACTCTCCATCCCGTGGTGAACATGTAATATTTGCCATTCTCGCGGGCCATTACCGGATCGTGTACGTCGGGGTTGAGAGGGTCGAACTGAAAGCGGGGTCTCGGTGCGCCAACCGACGTGATCGGTTGGTCAGCAATGCCTGGGCGAGGCTGCTGAGCGTCGCCTGGCAGAGATGTGGCCAAAAGCGAGAAGCCCGTCAGGAGTGCTGACAGGCGCAGGAAGGAGAAGCGGGTCGGTAACTGGTTCATGGTGATGTCTTCAGGTTTTTAGTGGTGTCATTCGGCGGGAGCGGTCGGTGGGGTGCCCAACGGCTCCCGTGTAGGGAGCGCATCGGGATCAGGGGGAGCCACGGCCGGGAGATCGTCGGGATCGATAGCCGGTTTCTTGCCCTTTCCGATGGGGACGGTGTAGATCACAGAGAATGTGGCCGAGAGGGCCGAGCCGGCACCGTAGCCCGGTATGAACCAGGGGGTGGAGTTGAGCCCGTCGGTGACTTTGAATTTGAAACGGTAGCAGATATCCCAACCCATCGAGATGCGGTCCCAGATCTTCACTTTCAGGCCGGCAAGCACCTCGCCGTAGAGGGCGTGGGCTTTTTGGTTGAGAATCGAGAAGTTGTTAGATTGGCCCCAGTAGGAGGAGTTGATCGTGATATCCGTGATGTCGTAGCGGAAATGGGAGTAGCCGCCGCGCAATCCGAAATGGAATTGATAGTCGGGGTTGCTCTTGTAGAGGAAGTTGTAGTTGGCGCCGATCTTGGTATAGAAAGATGGTTTTCCTTTGTAGCGGAAATTACCCTCTTCGGGCTGATTGTCGGCGAAGCCTACACCGAAAGCCACCACGGGCTGCACCCAGTTGTGGAGCGAGAGCTCACCCCACACGTCGAAACTCGCGTAAGATTGGCCGGCGAGCTTCATTATGCCATCGAAGAAGTTGGCTCCTATGCTCACTGATTGCCAGAGGGGATAGACGGGCCCTGGTTTCACTTTGGTGACGGTGTCGAGATCGGCGAGGAAGAGCACCGGCTCTTCGAGCGGGTTGCCGTGCTTGTCGTAATAGTGAAGCACGGGCTGAGGGGGGCGCGTGGGGTCGTTGTCGACGGGGGTGATCTTCTTTTGTCCCATCGACGAGATCGAGCAGGCGGCGAGCAAGGCCGCAGCGATCGGCAGTATGCGTAACGTCTTAGCCATAAGTCTCTTCCTCCTCAGTTTGATTTCCCGGGTTTTCGTCGTCCGGATTCTGATC
>CAZGJH010000190.1:0-1077 GCA_964525735.1 uncultured Sangeribacter sp. | reverse complement strand
TCGTCCGGATTCTGATCGTCCGGATTTTCATCTTCGTCGGGTTCGTTGACGCGGAAATAGATGCGGATGTTCTCGATATCGGCGTTTGTGATTGTGCCTACGGGGCACGTCACGGAGTCGATGATGTTGTGGGTGGTGACGATGTCGAGCATCTTATAATCGTATACCACACCGCAGGCCGAGGATACGAACCAGGGGATTATCTCATAGTTGAACGTGATGGTGTCGGCTATGCCGAACTCGCCGAGAAGTCCTGAGAGATACTGGATGACGTAGGTCGACGAGGGCTGGTCAATGCGAAACGGCAGGTAGGTCTCCTTCAGGCCCGACACTTCGGAGTGAAGGATGCTGTCGCCAGGCGCACCGATGCCGAAGATCGAGATCTTCTGGAGCGTAAGCTGCTGGGGCACTGAATCTGACGAGTAGAAGCCTGCCAGCGGGAGCGAGTTTTTATTGTCGTAACACTCGCTGTTGCTGCAGGCTGCCGCTACGCAGAGAAGCGCCACCGGGAGGGGTAATATCTTGAAGGGATGTTTCATCAGATCTCCTCGGCTATTAGATAATTGTTGCGCTCGGGCGAATTGCGCGTTATGAGCTCACCGATAAAGCCGGAGAGGAAGAACTGGAGCCCCATGATCATAGCGGCCAGGGAGAGGTAGAAATATACCGACTTCGTGACGTAGAAGAAATACGTGGAGCTGTTCATGCTGATAATCTTCAGGATAAGCACGACGAGCACAGCCAGGAACCCGATAAGGAACATGGCTGAGCCGAGCAAACCGAAGATATGCATCGGTTTGACGCCGAATTTCGACTGAAACCAGAGCGTGCCGAGGTCGAGGTAGCCGTTGATGAAACGGTCGAGGCCGAACTTGGTGTGACCGTATTTGCGCGCCTGGTGATGCACCACCTTCTCGCCGATGTTGCGATAGCCGGCATTTTTGGCAAGGTAAGGGATATAGCGGTGCATGTCGCCATACACTTCGATATGCTTCACTACGGCCTTGCGGTAGGCTTTGAGGCCGCAGTTGAAGTCGTGCAGGTTTTTGATGCCGCTCACCTTGCGGGCTGTGGCGT
>CAZGJH010000189.1:0-4122 GCA_964525735.1 uncultured Sangeribacter sp. | reverse complement strand
ATTCTCTACAGCGACCCAGAATATGCTTTCGTCTCGAGCTCTCTCGTGCGCGAACTGATTCACAACGGCTTCGACGCAAAAAAATTCATAGCCGGCGATTTCCCCTTGCCGCAGCCGAAACGTTGAGGCAGCCGCATCGTTGAGAAGGAGTTTTTCAATAAAAAACCGTCTTGCCCGTTAATTGTTATATAGATAGTGCAAATGTCAATCAGACTGCTGCGTGAATCGTAAACCCAAAATGATGAAAAGATCACTCTTATATCTGGCCGGAGCTTCACTGTTGGTTGCCAGCGGTATAGCTCACGCCCAGCAGATCAACCAGAATCAGAAATTAAGGATGGCCGAAGCCGCCATCGCTCAATTCTACGTAGACACCGTAAGCGAGTCGAAGCTCGTGGAAGATGCCATAAAAGGTATGCTCCAGGGCCTCGACCCTCACTCTCAATATTCAAATCCTGAAGAGACACGCGAACTTAACGAGCCTCTCGCAGGCAATTTCAGCGGAATCGGAATCACTTTCAACATGACTTCCGATACCCTTTACGTGATACAGACCGTCAGCGGCGGCCCCTCTGAACGTGTGGGCATTCTTGCCGGCGACCGCATCATAGCCGTCAACGACACCTCTATCGCGGGCGTGAAGATGAAGAATTCTGACATCATGAAGCGTCTTCGCGGCCCGAAAGGCACCGATGTCGACGTGAAAGTGCTCCGCAACCAAGGAGCTGCGCGCGACACTATCGACTTCACGATTACCCGCGCAGATATTCCAATCTACAGCATCGACGCCGCTTATATGGTCGACCCCACTACGGGCTACATCCGTGTAAACCGCTTCGCAGCCGAGACAGCCAAGGAGATGCGCGCAGCCCTCAAGGATCTCAAGAAACAAGGCATGAAGAGTCTTATCCTCGACCTTGTAGACAATGGCGGTGGCTACCTCAACGCGGCTGTAGACATGCTCGGCGAATTCCTTGAGCCGGGCAAGTTGGCCGTCTTCACACAAGGCACGAATTCCTCGCGCCAGGAGATGCGCACCCAGCCCTCGGAGGGGAAACCCCTCTTTGCCGACGGACGCCTCGTGGTGATGGCCAATCAATATTCCGCTTCGGCCTCCGAAATCACCTCAGGAGCAATCCAGGATTGGGACCGCGGTCTCGTAGTAGGCCGTCGCACATTCGGTAAAGGTCTCGTGCAGCGTCCGATACCCTTCCCCGATGGGTCGATGATACGTCTCACCGTGGCTCACTATTACACCCCCTCCGGACGCGACATTCAGAAACCCTACGAGAAGGGCGACCAGAAAGCCTACGCCGAAGATATGCTCGACCGCTTCAACCGTGGCGAACTGATGCACGAAGACTCAATCAAATATATCGACTCGCTCAAGGTGGCGACGCTCCGACTCAACCGACCCATCTACGGCGGAGGCGGCATCTCGCCCGACCGTTTCGTGCCCCTCGACACCACCGAATACACCAAATACTATCGCAATGTGATGGCCAAAGGCTTGATAAATCGCTATGTGATCGGATATGTCGATGCCAATCGCAAGAGCATCAAGAATACTTATAAGACGGATGCCGACTTCGTGAAGGGCTTCAATGTGTCGGCCGAAATGCTCGACCAGCTCAATGAGCTCGCCAAGAAGGAGGGCGTAGACTACGACGCTGAGCAAGCCCAGCAGAGCGCGCCCCTCTTCGCCATGATAATCAAAGCTTTGATTGGCCGCGACATCTACGACAACGCTACGTATTTCAAGGTGTATAACACCCACGACCCGATTTTCAGTGAGGCTTATCGCCTTATTAAATCGCCCGACTACGACCGTCTGCTGTCGAAATAGCAGCCCACTCCCTCTCTCCTCCAACTCCCTCCTCTCTCTCCTCTCTCTCCTCCGATTCCATAAAAATTATCTAACTAATCTCACGGATATATGAAACTTCCTGTTAGTTTGTATTCCTTTCTCACTCTCTCTTCCCTGCTTTCTTCCGCATTACTGACCACCCAAGCCCAAACCCCGGCCGCTCTCAGCTTCCCCTTGGAACAAGCGGAAGTTGTCGAGGTGGAGGAGCTTGATTCGCTCATCAATCAGATTGATCCCGACCGCTTCAGAGTGAGGGAAGTTGAGGAAATCCTTTCCAACCTCGACACCTCATCGCTGAACACGACACCGATCAACAAGACTCTCGGGCCCTGGGTGTTTTTGGGCTACCGCCACGTGGCCCCCAAGCGCAATTTCGTGCCCAATTTCATTCCGGAGGGTATGAAAGTGGCTACGAATGAGCCGATCGACTCTATCGCCGAGGGCTTCGCTGAATTCACCGATCCTGGCGATCTTCTGCGCGAACCCCTCGATTCCGTAGGCTTCGTAGAAGAAAGTCTCTTCCTCGAAGAGGAACCAACCCCCGACATGAAATCGCTCTCGGCTGATTACGTGCCCGCTTGGCTCGGCGACGCTCTCAACCAGTATCGCATACAGGAGGATTTCATGTACAACAACATGGTATCCAACTACAAGAACATCGAATACGCTTACTGGGACCTCCCGGTGCCCCCGCGTCTCAACGAAGACGAAGTGAGCTTCGAGGCCTTCATCAAGAAACTTGATCTCCCTGAGATCGAGACCGATAAGGCTGTGCTTCCTGAGCAGCAGATCAAGAAGATTCACTGGCTCCACAATTTCAACTCGATGGCACAGTTCTCGCAGGCATACGTTTCGTCTAACTGGTATCAGGGCGGCAACAATCATCTGTCGTTGCTCCTCGGCGTCAACTGGAACGTTCAGCTCAACAAGGTGTATCATCCCAACCTGCTCTTCGAGAGCAATCTCTCCTACAAACTCGGCCTCAACTCAACGCCTCAGGATGAGGTGCACAAGTATTCGATCTCTGAGGATGTGCTCCAATGGAACCTCAACACGGGTTTGAAGGCGTTCAAGAAATGGTATTATTCACTCACAGCGCAATTCAAGACCCAGATATTCCGCAACTATGAGTCGAATTCGATGGTGCGCAAGGCATCTTTCCTCTCGCCGGGCGACTTCAACCTCGGTGTCGGTATGTCTTACAGCACATCCACTCCCAAGGTGCAGCTCACGGCCAGCATCGCTCCGATTTCGTATAATCTGCGCACCTGTATCACCGACAAGATACCCCACTCGAAGTTCAATATCGACGACGATAAGAAGACTCACAGCGAGATCGGTAGCAACGCCGAGATCAACATGACGTGGAAGATATATTGGAACATCAACTACAAGACACGCCTGTTTATGTTTACCGATTACAAGTACTATCTTGCTGATTGGGAGCATACTATCAATTTCGACGTGAATAAGTTCCTCTCGACGCAGATCTACGTGCACATGCGTT
The DNA here is from genome assembly GCA_964525735.1 of uncultured Sangeribacter sp. Taxonomy (GTDB): domain Bacteria; phylum Bacteroidota; class Bacteroidia; order Bacteroidales; family Muribaculaceae; genus Lepagella. Next base: position 748 of record CAZGJH010000189.1, on the reverse strand, counting down.
ACGACACGTCAACCGATACCAATACCAAGTGGAAGCATTTCATGCTTCGCGAGGTGCTGAGCTTCGGTCTATCCTACACATTCTCAACGAAATGATACGCACGATAAAGGGCGCCGCTTTGTGTGGCGCCCTGTTTGTCTCTTCGCTTTGCCAGGCGCTCCCTCACACAGATATGAGGAGCGTAAAGGTGTATGATTTTGAAGCGGCCGCCGAGGTGTGTGACGCTCTCGCCCTCGATCCGATAGAGGGCGTCTGGATCTATCCGGAAGACAACGTCACGGTGCTCGTGCGCCGACTTCCGTCGCTCTCCCCTTCCGCACTGCCCGAATATAAGATAGAGGTGGTGGCCACTTCCGACGTTCGTCTGCGCCCGGGAGATGAGATCGGCCATATGAAGGCTACGGCAGAGGCATCGAAGTATGAGGTGAGCCTCTACACAGAGCGGAAGAATGGGGTGCTTCAGAAGCCTTCCGATTGCCTGGCTACGCTCGACAAGGATGCGGAAACGATCATCCTGAAGAAGCCGAAAAGGAAATTCAATTTCCGATTTACGTTTAATCCTTCGTTGATTCTGCCAAAGTTCTGGCGTGTGGTCAGGTTTAATTCAGGACTCGGGGAGAAGTCGACGGAACGCCCCGCTTCCGGCATGATCAAAGTGTATCCCTCCTATGATGGGAATGGCTCATCGCGTCGCTCCCCCCGCTATCTATAATTCCCTCCGCTATCTATCCCCCCGCTATCTATAATT
>CAZGJH010000188.1:0-4135 GCA_964525735.1 uncultured Sangeribacter sp. | reverse complement strand
GCGTTAAAATCTTTTAGCGAAAGAAGGTGCTTGTCATGGCTTATCACCTTTCCGTTTCCATCTTTCAGCGTGTAAGGCAACCGGCATAATTGCGCACATTCCCCACGGTTGGCACTCCTTCCTGTCAAGGCGCAACTTGCATGGCATTTGCCTGAATAACTCACGCATAGTGCCCCGTGTATAAAACACTCCACAGGCACCGTGACTGCGTCGACAATGGCCCTTATCTCGGGCAATGTCAACTCCCTGGCGAGCACGAGCTGCGACATACCCACCCGCTCAAGAAATTCTGCTTTCTCGGGCGTGCGGATATCACACTGTGTGCTGGCATGAAGGGCGATCGGAGGCAGATCAAGACGCAACAAGCCCATATCCTGAACAATGAGAGCGTCGACACCTATCCTGTAAAGTCTCCAGCAAAGAGCCTCCACATCTTTCAGCTCATCCTCATATATCACGGTGTTTACCGTCACATACACCCTGGCATGAAACGAATGGGCAAATTTCACCACCTTCTCAATATCTTCAAGCGAATTAGAGGCAGCCTTTCTCGCACCAAACCCTGTGGCTCCGATATACACGGCATCCGCTCCATGCTTTATGGCCTCTATCGCTACCGAAGCGTTGGCGGCAGGCGCAAGAAGTTCGAGTTTCCTTTTACTTCTCTCCTTCTCCATATCAATGATCTCCCTTCTTATCCTTGTCAAAACTTATTCTTGTCAAAGTTTATCCTTACCAAGTTTATCCTTGTCAAACCTTAAACATCCTGTCGATGTTTCGCTTATCCTCGCGTTCCTTGATAGTTTGACGCTTGTCGTAACTCTTCTTGCCGCGTCCTACGCCTATCACGATCTTTGCGAAACCTCTTTCATTAATAAAAACTCTCAAAGGCACGATCGTGTATCCAGGATCGCTGCTTTCCTTCTCCAGTTTTTGAATCTCTTTTCTTGAAAGCAATAATTTACGGTCGCGTCGGGCCACGTGATTATTGTAAGAGCCATAAAAGTATTCTGAGATATTCATACCCTTCACCCATACTTCACCACGGTCTACAACGCAATAACTATCAGTCAAACTGGCTTTTCCATCTCTGATCGACTTGATTTCTGTGCCAGTAAGCACCATCCCGGCCGTAAAAGTATCGCCTATTTCATAATTGAAATGCGCTTTTTTATTCTTGATATTTACTTGATTGGCTTTCATTTTATTAATATTTATTACTTTACTTATCGAATTATTTCGGCAGCACTTCACTAAGCCCCCAATCTATCAGGCATGGGACGCCCACCGTCAGAACACATAACAATCCTGTGCACATAATTGATCGATTATCGGGAAAATCGAAGAATCTCACGCCTCTGCAAATTGAATAAACTGTCCAGAGGGGCAGGAAAATCAATAAAGCCCAAAGCACCGGGAAAAGCTCTATCAATACGAAAAACAAGCAAAGTGTCGACAAAGAGATGAGGATAAATACTTTTCCAAACTCTGTTTCAAACTGATTGTCGGCCGGCTTTGGCAAAAGTATTTTTAAAAGAATAAGGATACAGAAATAACCTGCGAAAAAGCCCACAAACGATGTGAGGGCCTCCATCAACACTTCGGCCACTGTAGTGCGGGGCGAATACACCAATTGTGCGAAATTCGACAAGGCCACCAATGCCACGAGCGGATAAAAACACGTCCGCTGTGTTTCTTCAGCCGTAATCTTATATCTGCGCAGGTCTTTCCATCCCTCAAGCGGATTGGAAAGCACTTTCAGCATCATCAGAAAGATACTCGGATGAGCGGGCTTATCCTCTTCGCTATCCTCTATATTGTAAGCCTCAATGTCGTCGTCTTCTTCTGGTTGAGGGTCACCCTCTCTGACGATATGTGAATAGTTGAGTGGCGAAGAATCGTCGTAATCCTCCGTCTCCTCTTCCTTATCATCCCCATCTTCGTCGATGTCATCATCTTCGTCGTAGACGTAGAGATAATCGTCCAAACCGTCGTCAGAATCAAAATTATCTTTCTCTTCCATATTTTCACTTACTCTCCTAAAATCGATAATGCCTAAGTTACAAGACAAATCAGGCCACCCATACGAAATTTGAAGTCCGCACGGGCCGCCTGATTATCTTCTTATGCGAGTTACTTCTTACTCAGCCTTCTCGGCCTCTTCAGCCTTTACAGCCTCGTTCAAAAGTTTGATCATCTCAATTGCGCTCTTCGGAATTCTCGTGCCAGGTCCAAAGATGGCTGCCACGCCTGCCTTGTAAAGGAAGTCGTAGTCTTGAGCGGGAATAACGCCACCGGCTGTCACCAAGATATCAGGTCGGCCGAGCTTCTCAAGCTCCTCAATCACCTGAGGAATGAGAGTCTTATGACCTGCTGCGAGCGACGATACGCCAAGAATGTGCACGTCGTTCTCTACTGCCTGACGGGCAGCCTCGGCCGGAGTCTGGAAGAGCGGGCCCATATCGACGTCGAATCCGCAGTCGGCATAACCTGTTGCCACTACCTTAGCGCCACGGTCATGACCATCCTGACCCATCTTCGCAATCATGATACGAGGCTGACGTCCTTCGCGCTCTGCAAACTCAGCCACCATGCGGCGGGCTTCCTCAAACTCGGGATCACCCTTCTCTTCACTGCTGTACACTCCTGAAATTGTTTTAATCACTGCTTTATATCGGCCTACAACTGCCTCGCAGGCATCAGAAATCTCTCCAAGTGTTGCACGCACGCCTGCTGCCTTCACAGCAAGATCGAGCAAGTTACCCTTGGAAGGATCTTTTACACACTCTGTGATGGCCTCAAGTGCTTTCTTCACAGCCTCCTCATCGCGATTAGCTTTCAGATCGTCAAGACGGGCACACTGCTCTTTACGCACCTCAGTATTGTCCACCTCAAGGATATCGATGGGATCCTCATGGTCGAGACGATACTTGTTGATACCAACGATTGTCTGCTTGCCGGAGTCGATTCTCGCCTGTGTGCGGGCTGCGGCCTCCTCGATACGGAGTTTGGGCAGACCAGTTTCGATAGCCTTCGCCATGCCGCCGAGTTTCTCGATTTCCTGGATATGCTCCCATGCCTTGTGAGCGATCTCGTTGGTAAGAGCCTCTACATAGTAGCTGCCGCCCCAGGGATCCACCTGCTTGGTGACGTAAGTCTCCTCCTGGATGTAGATCTGCGTGTTACGTGCGATACGTGCAGAGAAGTCAGTAGGCAATGCGATGGCCTCGTCGAGTGCGTTCGTGTGGAGCGACTGAGTGTGACCCAAAACAGCTCCCATAGCCTCTACGCAGGTACGTCCCACATTGTTGAAGGGATCCTGCTCCGTAAGGCTCCAGCCTGAAGTCTGGCTGTGTGTACGGAGTGCCAAAGATTTCGGATTCTTCGGGTTAAACTGCTTCACGATCTTGGCCCAGAGCATACGGGCTGCGCGCATCTTGGCAATCTCCATGAAATAATTCATCGAAATGGCCCAGAAGAACGAAAGACGCGGTGCGAAAGAGTCGATATCCATGCCTGCGTTTACACCTGCTCTCAGATACTCCAATCCGTCGGCGAGTGTGTAAGCCAACTCGATATCGGCAGTTGCGCCTGCCTCCTGCATGTGATAGCCGGAGATTGAGATCGAGTTGAACTTGGGCATATTCTTGGAGGTGTACTCGAAGATATCGGCGATAATCTTCATTGAGAATGCCGGCGGATAGATGTAGGTGTTACGCACCATGAACTCCTTGAGGATGTCGTTCTGAATGGTGCCGGCCATTTCTTCGAGTTTCACGCCCTGCTCAAGACCTGCGTTGATGTAGAATGCCAGGACGGGGAGCACGGCGCCGTTCATGGTCATTGACACTGACATTTTGCCCAAGGGGATGCCGTCGAAGAGCACCTTCATGTCTTCGAGCGAGCAGATGCTCACGCCGGCTTTGCCCACATCGCCTACCACGCGCTCGTGGTTAGCGTCGTAGCCGCGGTGGGTGGGAAGGTCGAATGCCACTGACAGACCTTTCTGACCTGAGGCGAGGTTGCGGCGGTAGAATGCGTTACTCTCGGCTGCGGTTGAGAAGCCGGCATATTGGCGGATGGTCCAGGGGCGCATGGGATACATGCCGCTGTACGGGCCACGCAGGAACGGGGG
>CAZGJH010000187.1:0-4159 GCA_964525735.1 uncultured Sangeribacter sp. | reverse complement strand
ATCGTCAGCACATTTGCAGATCCAACCACAAAATTAGCGAAAAATCCCGAAACGCGCCCCATCCCCCGCGTAGGAATCGTAAAAAAATTACCACATTAGCGGACATGCATGAAGCTGAAACCTCAGCTGATGAATGAGCGAAAGGCTGTGGTGATGAGCCTCTGATCTTCAGAGGGGTAATAGTAATGCGTAGAATGTGGTAGCATCGTTATCGTGGCATTGGCCATCGGTTTGAATACCTCCGCAGAGGCAGGGGATACCATCTCATCGCGTTCGGAGAGAATCAGACTTATGGGACACTGAAGCTGCGGCACGATGCACTCGCGCACTCTTTTGATCTCGGTAAAGAGCTCGATGTAACGGCGTGGCCAACCGTAATAATGCAGCGGATTGAAATCCAGCGAAATACCATAAGCATCTTTAGCCGCACTCGCTATGGGATCGTCGAAAAGATTACCGGTGGCAACTTTAAAGATATTTGTAAAAAGTCCGCTTTTGGGCATTATATGCATCGGAGGATTGAGAAGGAATAACCCTGACAACCGACCTGTTGCGGCTTGCTCCATCAGTAACAACGTACCCATTGAATGGCCTACACCTATCACTGTATGGCATTTGGCCGACAAATTCATGACGGCCTCTTCTACCTGCTCCTTCCATCGTGACATCGATGCTTTCGAAAAGCCGAGTGCATCGCCACCATGGCCTTGAAGCGCCACATATGCCACCTCGTAATCATCAGGCACCAACGGCTTCAGGAAATCGAAAATCCGATTATTCCCGACAATCCCATGCACAAAAACAATTCCGCATTTCATATCCTTACGAGCTGTTATACCGAAAAACTACCCTTGCTCGGTGGACGCGAAGAATCGCGTCCCTACTGCATTAATTACCAATAACTTGCATTAAGAGAGAGGCGGTGGGAGAGGGTTGTCGACAGAAGCAAAAGCAAGAGCAAAAGCGAAAACCCGGGGATGGCCAAACAAAGCGAAATCAACCTCGGGGCCTTCCGGCCCGTCACAGGAAAGTCAAAACAGCCAACCCCGGCAACGGCATATCCGAAGATATGCCTGATTTCTATATCAGATGTTTCAGGCCTAAAAAAGGCCTGAAGTGAAATAGGCTCTGTGTGCCTTGCTACTAAAGAGTTACAACAATCCTCTCCCTCCTTAAAGTCTGGGCGCCGCAAACGGGACACCCTCGCTAAACCTCAATTATAGCGTCATTTAGTTTCCTTATTCTTCCCCAGCCGCGACACCTCTCCATAGATGCCCTGAAGAGACTCCGGAATCACGATCTTCATCTCGCCCAGATCTCTTACCCTACGCTTGATGTATTCCGTGCGACGGCTTTCGAGCAATTTACGGTTATTGGTCCATTCAGCCATCTTAGCGACATACTCCGCATTGCGGGCAATGTTAGTCTCCGAAACAGCCCTCTTGCAGTCGTGCTTATCGGTGTTTACATCAGCTTGCGCCTCACGATAAAGCTTCTGAAGACGGAAGAATACATCCTCAACAATCTGCGTATCAACCGATGGCGTATACGTATATATCAGCGTGTCACGTCCCTCGCCGCTCACCGAGTGCGGACGATCAAGCTTCTTAAGCAACGTGTCGCGTGCCTCGGCGAATGAGCCTCCAGGATGTATCTCCTTACCCAAAGTAGCGGCCAGAGTCTCCACTTCATAGTAGCGGCAACGTTCTTTGAGCGACAGCGTGCCGATATAATCGTCGTCGGTCATGAGCTTAGGTTGCTCCGGCTCCTTCTCAAGCGTTATACCCTCCTGCTTGGCGAAATCCTCCAGAGAGATATTCTCTGTCTTTTCAATGAGAATCTCCTTGGCCTTGATCCCCTCGCGAAGCCACGCGATAAGCGATTTGGCCTTGGCGACGCGAAACAGCTTGTCGGTGACAGCTGTTACGGCCTCATCATTGACACCGTTCACCAATCGATTGGTCTTCGAATCGCCGATAAGAGCCACGTCTGTAGAATAGAACTGGAGTTCAGCCAATTCTGAAGTAAGGCTCCGGATCATCTCCTTCGCCATGTTGGCTATATGATTGGCAGAAGTAGAAGTGAGCCCATTTCCTTCAGCCGAAAAGAATATCATCTCTTTTTCCATATCAAAAGGGTATTTTATCAACAGTTTTTCATTCCGAGGTTACAAAATTACCAATTTCTTCCCACGATTCAAAATAATTAGCTAACTTTGCATTACAAAACCATAATTAACTCACTTAATCACCTTAACGCCTGACATGAATTTGTTTCGTTTCTTAAGCACCCTGGCCCTGCTCCTGGCTACAATCATAGCCCCCAAGGCCGCCATGCTACCGCTCTTCAGCAACGACTCCGAAGAACACTGGTATCTCCTCACCTACAACACAAGCCTGAAGTTCGTTCAAGACAACGGCGACGCCCAGACCCTCACCGCTGCCGACCGCGCCGCCGACTCCAACGCACAGCTCTGGAAACTCGTCGGCAACAAAGACGCATTCACCCTCGTTAGCAAAGAGGGCCGATGCGTCAACCGCGCCGACATGTTCAAAGCCTACGACGACCCCGCAAAAGCCCACACCTTCCGCCTGCTCGAATCCAACTTCGACAAGTGCTGGATGATAAATCTCCCTGGCGACGACTACGGCTGCATGAATAACTACGGCTCGGGCATCGGCGGATGGCTCGCCGACGCCAACGACCCCAACAACGCAATCCGCTTCGCCACTCCCGACGAAGTGCTCACCGATCCCGACGACCTCCCCGGCGCCCCGACTTTCAGCACCGAAGCCGACGAGCATTGGTACGTAATCTCCTACGCCACCGGCGGCCGCGTATTCACCGACAATGGCAATGGCCAGGCAATGACTCATATCACTGCCATAGCCGGCAATGAAGCCCAGATGTGGAAGCTGGTCGGAAATCCCGATAGTTTCCAACTCATCAGCAAGTTGGGAGGATATGTCTATAAAGATGGCCCCTTCCGCACCTCCACCGACAGCTCCAAGGCCATCTCCTTAAAGCTCGAGAAAGCCGGCAACCCCACTTTCTCCGACTGCCTGCAGATCAACTATACAGGCGACGGCTGGGGCATTATGAATCAGTATGGCAACGGCACGATCGACGGCTATTACAACGATCCTACCGACCAAAACAACGCCATCCGATTCATCGATCCCGAATCTATCACCACTCGCCCCGATATGTCGGGCATAAGCGAATTTGATGTAGAGGGGATAGGGGCCTTCACTCCGGCCCATCGCTCAACTCTTTGGTACGACATGCCCGTCACCGCCATGAACGTGCAGAATCCCTGGATGGAATATGCCCTTCCTATCGGCAACGGCGAATTCGGCGCTATGGTATATGGAGGCATCCACTGCGACCAGCTCCAATTCAACGACAAATCTCTCTGGACTGGCTCCTCGAAAGCACGCGGTAGCTATCAGAATTTCGGCGACGTATTCATCGAGGATATCTCCGGCACATTCGACGCCGCGCCCGTGAAAGATTACGTGCGTTATCTTGATATGTCTGAGGCTATCGCAGGCGCAAGCTATTCCGACGGCACCACTACCTATACCCGCGAGTATCTTTCAAGCTATCCCGACAAGGTTGTGGCCGTGCGTCTGTCGGCTTCCGACCCGGGTAAGCTCTCGCTTCGCATACGCCTGCTCAACAATGTCAAGATCGGGCTCGTTGGCCCCAGATATTCCGACGGCGAAGCCTACTTCCAGGATAAACTTGACCTCGTAAGCTTCAAGGCCGCCCTCAAGGTTGTGCCCGAAGGGGGCACGATGACTACCAATACCGACAATATCGAGATTGCCGGGGCCAACGAAGTAGTGATCATCCTCGCCGGAGGCACCAACTTCGATCAGCGCGCCGCCGACTACATCACCGATGCAGAAGCCATGAAGAGCGCGATAGCCGACCGTGTGGCCGCTGCCTCGGCTAAAGGCTGGGATGCAATAAAGGCTGATCATATCGCCGATTTCCAGAGCTTCTTCGGCCGAGTAGATCTTGATCTCGCCGCCGCCTCCAACGATATGGCAACCGATAAGCTTATCAAGGGTTACCGCCAGCTCTCAGCCGAGTCGCCTCAGGCGCGCCTGCTCGAAGAGCTCTACTTCAACTATGGCCGCTACCTGCTCAT
>CAZGJH010000186.1:0-4208 GCA_964525735.1 uncultured Sangeribacter sp. | reverse complement strand
AATTTCAAACTCCATATTATTACTGATGACGAAAAGGGAGGATAGTCAAAAACTACCCCCGATCAACACAAAGTCGATCGGAGGTTTGCAGTTCAAAGCTCCGCGTGGAACTTAGTCGTCATTGTGTATGCCAAAGCAAAAGAAGAGTGGCGTCTTTTCGTCGACATCATTCGGATTCAAAACACGCACGCCATATTCTCCCTCCACCGATGGGAAGGTCAATAAATAGGAAGACTTACCATATTTTTTCCCACTAAAGTTGACAAAATGCATATCACCTTCCGTAACATTGCCGAGCCAGTTTACGTTTGCCAACTCTGTTTTACGCTCCTTCTTCTTCTCTTCAAATTTTACAACCTGAATAAAAGTGGAGGGGTCAATCTCATTTTCTTTACATCTTACAACTAAAGTTACCGTCTCAGAAGGTTTTATTTGAGTAGATGCCCTACCATTCTTAATGACAGCTTTTTTTCTAACGTTGCCTATGCCGACAAGAATCACACCAGCTGATGCTGAAGTTTTGACTTTCGGTATAGACTTCTCTGTAGGGATCGAGATTGTATCATTACCAATACTCAGCACAGCGACTTCACCCACCCATTCGGGCTCAAACTTTTGGGCAAAGGCGGCCAATCCCATCGATAGGAATAATGTTAACAGAATAAGTTTTTTCATACATATCAAATTTTATGCAAAAATAGCCAAATTAAATTAAATTTCAAAATAATAAAATATCTCTGCAACAACTTTTGGTCGCTAAGCAAGCTTGATATACCGAGCGTTGAAACTCGTCAACGACTCGTTGACGAATTTCAAGATTCTAATTATTGTTGGAGACGAAGAGAGTGATACCCGAAAAGATAGTTTGATATATGGATATTTATTGCTATATTTGCACTTTAATATCTATAAAGTAAACTATGACACCGCAAGAATACATAACAAATTCACAGATAATAGGCCTACTTGCACAGAGGGTGAAGGAGTATCGACTCGCTGCGCGACTCAGTCAGAGGGAGCTGGCCCAGAAGTCGGGCGTGAGCTATACCACCATCAGTCATTTCGAGCAAGGAGTGAATATGAATCTCACACTCAATAACTTCATTTCTCTTCTTCGTCCGCTCGGAATGGAGGAGCGCATGGTAGAATTGCTTCCCGAACTGCCGGTGCCACCGATGGTGCTGAGAGAAATCAATAAACTAATTCCCAAACGAGTAAGGAGGGCAAAGAAATGATCACACATCTCGACGTATTGCTGTGGAATAGAAAAGTGGGAACTTTGGTTGTATCGAAAAAGGGTTACAAAAATCAGATCTGTTTCTACTTCGACCCTGAATTCGCAAAATCGGGTTATGACGTAGCTCCTTTAAGGGCGTCTATTAGTGCTCCTGCAGCTCAGAATGGATTCCCGATATATCCGGAAGAGGATAAACTGTTCGGCGGATTGCCGTCGTTCATAGCCGATTCCATGCCCGATCATTGGGGAAACCTGATTTTCAAAGAATGGGCTAAACAGCGTGGCATCCGCTCTAAAGATCTCAACGCTTTGGACAGATTAGCGTACATCGGTCGCAGAGGTATGGGCGCGTTGGAATTCATTCCGCCTACTTCCGAAGGCTTGGAGACACCTTTCAAGATTGAGATAACTGAGCTTGCTCAGTTAGCCGCCACTGCTCTTGAAGAAGCCAAGCATTTTCATGCAAGCATTAAATCAGACTTTATGGTTGAGAGTCTGTTTAAGGTAGGCACTTCAGCCGGTGGCAGACGTCCCAAAGCGGTTATAAATATGAATCAGGAAACAGGCGAGTGTTATTCGGGACAGGTACCAATAGAGCTGCCAGGTTTCACACCTATGATCATAAAGTTTGATGAGAGAGGATCAATCCCTACTACCAGAATAGAATACAGCTATTATCTTATGGCATCGACGTGTGGTATAAAAATGATGCCGAGCAGATTGATTGAAACTTCCGGTCATTGCCATTTCCTTACCGAACGCTTCGACAGGAAGGGCAATGAAAAGATTCACATCCAGACGTTGGCAGCAATGAATCCCCTGTCCGATTCGTATGAGGATCTGTTTAAGGTGGCCAAAAAACTGAAAGTTTTGCCAGAAGAACTGTCCCAACTTTTCATGCAGATGGTTATGAATGTGGCTTGTGGTAATGTCGACGACCACAACAAGAACTTCAGTTTCATGATGGATAAAGATGGTGTGTGGCACGTCGCTCCAGCTTACGATTTTACTTTTTCCGTTGACTTGGACGCACCTTTTTATGTAAACAGGCATAGCATGACGATCAATGGGAAAAACGAAGAGATAACGCGAGACGATCTCCTTGAGATAGCACAGGCGTATGATATCAAGAATGCTCCCTCGCTGATCGACAGCGTCGTGGCAACCGCCACCAATTATCGAGAATACGCCCAGAAAGCCGGCGTTCCCGCAGAATGGATCATCAAAATCCAGGAAGAGATCGAGCAACGTTGCCAACTGCTGTCCATATGAACATTGATTGTGTAATTGATTTTTATGGGGTGGAGGGGATGGGAATGTCGGGATTTTTGGCTAATTTTGCATTCTGAACCATTTGAGGGGAGTTGACTTGCCAATTGCAGGCATTGCTCCTTAAGTTTAATCAAATTAGTATTTATCTCATGAAACAGAAAGCTTTGTTGAGCCTGATGGCCGCCTCCTTGCTGGCGTCCGCTTCCGCTCAGGCTGAAGAGTTCACCGTTGATGGCATCAACTACGAGATCGAAGATGGCGTAGTCTGGGTGAGCTACAACTACGACTTCGAAGGAGAAGAGCTCGTGATCCCTCCTTACGTCACATTCGAAGGCACAGAGTATCCCGTCACCGCTATCGGCGATTATGCCTTCAACTACAACCCCTACATTACCTCTGTCACATTCCCTGAGACAGTGACACGTATCGGTATGCAGGCCTTCGCCGATTGCTCTGAACTGAAAAGCGTTGTCCTCCCTGACAATATCACAGCTCTCGGCGATTTTGCCTTCGGTTGGTCAGGTATGGAAGAGGTGACACTCTCCAAAAATCTTACCGAAATCGGTATGGGCGCTTTCCAATATTCTCCCAATCTAAGGACAGTAGTGATACCCGAAGGCATCACCTACATTGGCGAACAGATGTTTGCCGCTTGTCCCCTCGAAAGCCTCGACCTTCCGGAAGGAATTGAAGTTATTGGCAACTACTCCTTCGCCGATTGCTACTATATCCCCGAGCTCCACCTCCCCTCCACTGTTAAAAGAATCGAAGAACAGGCCTTCACGCGCTGCAACTTCCATGATGTCACCATTCCCGGTTCAGTAGAATATATCGGCTACTACGGCCTCGGACAGATTGGGGAATACCAGGAAATCGGCAAGTTGACACTCGAAGATTCCGACACTCCCCTTGAACTCGGCGACTATGCCTTTTCCGGCACCTATTTCACTGATTATTATCAGGGGCGTGATTTATCACATGCTATCGATTTCGATACTATGTATCTTCAGAAGCTCACCACGGGTGGCGGCTGCAAGAAAATCGAAGGTTTCTCGATCACTTACGACTCCCTCACCGAAGTGAATCTCCACGAAGGTCTTGAGGAGATCGGTCAAGACTTCCTCTCGATCAACTATGGCTTGAAGAAGCTCGTGATCCCCTCGTCGGTAAACATCATCGGTCAGGGCGCGATGAGCATCATGCAGGAGCTCGACGAACTCCGCTTCGAAGATAGCGACGTGCCCCTCGAAATCCGCGATTACGCAATGGGCATCTGCGACCCTGTGTCGCTCTACTGGGGTCGCGAAATCGCTAATCCCGAGGTCTGGCTGAGCCTCGGCGGCTCGCGTATGGAGTATCTCACTCTCGGCGGCGGTTGCAAGACCGTCACCCGCGCGTGGAGTCAGAAGTCAGCCCTCAAGGAGGTGGTTCTCAAAGAGGGTGTTGAGACTATCGAAGATCAGGGGCTCTCCAACAGTTGGCAACTCGAGAAGGTCACTCTCCCTTCCACTCTTACCTACATCGGCAAGGAAGCTTTCGATTACGATGATAATCTCGCTGAATGTGTGATTCCAGAGTCTGTAGAATACATCGGCGACAGTGCTTTCAAACGCACAAAGATCGGTGATCAGACCTTCGGCCCCAACCTCTCGTATCTCGGAGGTTGGTCGTTTGCCAACTGCGAGAACATCACCAACAT
>CAZGJH010000185.1:0-4282 GCA_964525735.1 uncultured Sangeribacter sp. | reverse complement strand
CTGCGGCATTTTGTGGATTCTTGGATTTTTTGTAATTTTGCAGCCGTAAGTTGTACTCACAGCTACGTTATATTAATCAAAACTTGAGTTTCTATGGGAGGTTTTTTCGGAGCAGCATCAAAGGGTGCCTGCCGGAATGAACTATTTTATGGAGTTGATTACAACTCCCATCTCGGAACGCGCAGAGCGGGTATGGCCACTTATGATGCCGCCGACCACCGCTTCTGCCGCAGTATCCACAGCATCGAAAACACTTATTTCAGAACTAAATTCGAAGACGAGCTCGATAAGTTCAAAGGCAATATCGGAATCGGCGTCATCAGCGACAATGATCCGCAGCCTATCGTCTTCAACTCTCACCTCGGCAAATTCGCTATCGTGACAGTCGCCAAGATTGTCAATATCGACCAGCTTGAAAAAGAACTTCTCGAAGATGGAGCACATTTCGGAGAGCTGAGCTCCGGACGCACTAACCAAACCGAGCTCATCGCTCTCCTTATTAATAAAGGAAGCAACTTCACAGAGGGCATTCAGCACATGTTCAGCCGTATCGACGGCTCTTGCTCGCTCCTTATTCTCACTGAAAATTCTATCATCGCAGCCCGCGACCAACTCGGCCGCACGCCTGTGATTCTCGGCAAGAAGGAAGATGGCTCAGGCTTCGCCGCCACTTCAGAATCTACGGCCTTCCCCAATCTCGGCTATGAGCATTATCGCGACCTCGGCCCCGGCGAGATCGTTGAGATCACGGCCGACGATGTGAAAGTGCTCGCCGCAGCCGGCGACGAAATGCAGATCTGCTCCTTCCTCTGGGTTTACTACGGCTTCCCCACCTCCTCATACGAGGGCACAAACGTAGAGGATATGCGCTTCAAATCGGGCTACGAAATGGGCAAGACGGATGAGAATGAGGTAGACTGTGCGGCCGGCATCCCCGATTCTGGTGTTGGTATGGCTCTCGGTTACGCGGCCGGCAAGGGAGTGCCCTACCGCCGTTGCATCTCCAAATACACTCCGACATGGCCCCGCAGCTTCACCCCCTCTGAGCAGAGCCGCCGCAATCTCGTGGCCAAGATGAAGCTCGTGCCCAACGGTGCGATGCTCTACGACCAGCGAGCCCTACTCTGCGACGACTCTATCGTGCGCGGCACACAGCTCACCGACAATGTGCAGGGGCTTTATGACCTGGGCGCCAAGGAGGTGCACATCCGCATAGCATGTCCTCCGCTCATCTACAGCTGCCCCTTCATCGGCTTCACCTCATCGAAGAGCGACATGGAGCTCATCACCCGCCGCATTATCGGCGAATTAGAGGGTGATCCCAACAAGAACCTCGACAAGTATGCCGAAACAAATTCGCCCGAATACAACACACTCGTAGAGAAAATCCGCGAGCGTTTCGGCCTCACCTCGCTCAAATTCAATCCCATCGAGACTCTCGTCTCTTCGATCGGATTGCCGAAAGAGCGTCTCTGCACCCACTGTTTCGACGGCTCCAGCCGTTTCCATCCCTGCAAGCATTGCAGTAAAAAATAAACAGAAACCGGAAGATTCGGATCATCACCGAATCTTCCGGTTTGTTTATTTCTGATCAATCGGTTGTCATGCCTCCTTAGGCGTCAACTTCTTCTCTTGTCGGTCGTACCAAGTCACGTAGCCGGCCGAGAAGAGGCCTAGAGCTATGAGCATCATCGCCTGGAAGCTCCACATCACGAGCGAGAAGGCGGTGCCTTCCGTATTGTTGATTCCGAACAGGGAGAGGGCAAACATCACAGCCAGGTTCCAGGGGCCAAGTCCGCCGTTTGAAGGGATGGCCATCGAACAACTTCCGAACACAAACACCACCAGGCCAGGCAGTAAGCCCAACGCCATGCCGGGCTCCTCCATAAGATGGCGTGTGAAGGGGAAGGCGAGGAAGCAGACGTAGGTCTCCATGAAATAGCATGTCCAGATGCCGGCAGTGAGTATCAGATAGAGCCACCATTTCTTCATCGTGAATATCACCTTGAAGCCATCCCATATATTATGGAGGTCTTTATCGAGAGCCTGCACCCATTTATATTCTTTGAAATAATGCAGCAGGATCCAGAAGATGCCCACCCCGCCGCCAAGGCCTATCCAGAGCCAGGGCGATTTGGAGATATGGTCGATCTTCTCGCCGAAAGCATACTTCGTCATAAAAGCTTCGATCTCGGGGTGAGCCACGAAGAGCGCTACCACGAGCAGCAGGATCACCACCACGAGGTCTGAACCACGGTCGCCCACGTCGGTGCCGATCACGGTAGAGAGCGGAGCCTTCTGGTGGCGGCTGACGAACACGCATCGCCAGGCCTCTCCCAATTGCGGAAAGACGAGATTGAGCGCATAGGCACCCCAGATCGTGACCCATTCGCACACCACCGGCATGCTCTTCACGCCTGCCGCCCGGAGCTGCATGCCCCAGCGCACGCCTCTGATCATATGGCTCACCATCGTGATTACCATCATCACCGCGATCCAGAAGAAATCTACCCCTTCATGAATCGTGGTCATAACGTCGTGGAAATTCACCTTATGGAAAAGCCACACGATTAGGCCGATCGATATGCCCAGCGGAACAGCATACCGCAGCCCTGTGCCGATATATTTCTTTATCAAGTTTGTGGAAGTATCTGCCATAACAAAATGCTTTTATAGATATAACCGCTCCCACTCTAAAAAGGTTGCAGAGAAAAAATTTGTCTATGTGGGAGATTTTGGTTAATTTCGCGCTATAAAGTCAAACTAACATACAAGATATGAGATTCCCAATTCTGACACCCCAGGAAGCTGCCGAATTTTTCCACAACGGCGACAATGTGGGTTTTTCGGGCTTCACTGCCCCCGGCGCACCGAAAGTAGTGCCCGGAGCTATCGCTGAGAAAGCAGAGCGTCTTCACGCTGAAGGCAAACCATTCAAGATCAATATCTTCTCCGGAGCTTCCACCAGCGACCGCTGCGACGGAGTGCTCGCACGCGCTAATGCCATAGGCATCCGCACCCCCTATCAGAACCTCCCTGATCTGCGTAAGCGCATCAACGCTCACGATTGCCACTACTTCGACCTCCATCTCTCGGAGCTCGCCCAGAAATTCCGCTACGGCTTCTTCGGCGATCTCGACATAGCCATCATCGAGGTGAGCGAAGTGCACGACGACGGCACTGTCGTAGTGGGTATGGGCGTCGGCAACGTGCCCACCTACGCGAAATATGCCAAGAAGATTATCCTTGAGCTCAATGAGAAGATCAAAGATAAGCTCTATGGCCTCCACGACATCTACATGCCGCTCGATCCGCCCAATCGCGACGTAATTCCTATCTTCAAACCTTCCGACCATATCGGTTCGCCGGTGCTCAAGCTCGATCCGGAAAAGATCGTGGGCGTTGTGCTCAGCGATTCTTACGAGGGCGTGAAGCACTTTGCCGATCTCGATGAAACCACCAGCAAGATCGGCGCCAACGTATGCCACTTCCTCATCAGCGAGATGAAAGCGGGCCGCATCCCCTCTTCGTTCCTCCCGATCCAGAGCGGTGTGGGCAACGTAGCCAACGCCGTGCTCTACGGCCTGGCCGACGCCAAGGAGATTCCCGACTTTACTATGTATACCGAAGTGATTCAGGATGCCGTGATCGACCTCATGAAACGCGGTCGTTGCAAATACGGCTCCACCAGCTCACTCACAGTGTCTAACGAAGTGGAGCAGGAGATCATCGACAACATCGACTTCTTCAAGGAGCACGCGGTGATTCGCCCTGTAGAGATTTCGAACAATCCTGAAGTGATCCGTCGTCTCGGCATCATCGCCATGAACACTGCTCTTGAGGTAGACATCTTCGGCAACGTCAACTCTACCCACGTGACAGGCACTAAGATGATGAACGGCATCGGCGGCTCGGGCGACTTCGCACGCAACGCCTACATCTCGATCTTCTCTTGCCCCTCTATCACGAAAGAAGGAAAGATCTCGAACATCGTGCCGATGGTTTCTCACCTCGACCATTCGGAGCACTCCGTGGATATCATCGTGACCGACCAGGGTATCGCCGACCTTCGCGGCAAGGATCCCATTCAGCGTGCCCACGAGATCATCAACAATTGCGCCAACCCGATGTATCGCGAGTTGCTCACCGACTATCTCAATCTCGGAGGCCCGACTGGCGGCCAGACTCCCCACACGCTTTCGAAGTCGCTCGCTTTCCATACAGAGTTCCTCACGAGCGGCGATATGCGCAACGTAGATTTCGGCAAGTGTGAGTGCTGATA
>CAZGJH010000184.1:0-4366 GCA_964525735.1 uncultured Sangeribacter sp. | reverse complement strand
AGAGCACGACCTTGCCAAGGTCGGGGTCGCGGGTTCGAGTCCCGTTTTTCGCTCCCTTATGTCCAGGTGGCGGAATTGGTAGACGCGCTACTTTGAGGGGGTAGTGGCCGTTTGGCTGTGTGAGTTCGAGTCTCATCTTGGACACTGAAAGAGGAAGTTTCTTTTGAAACCTCCTCTTTTTTGTTGTTGTCCTTTCCTGTTTCTCCTCTTTTTTCTTATTCATGCTTCCAATTCCTACTTTATACCTTCTTGCCGCTTTGCCATCCCCTGCTCTCACGCCTCGATAGAGATACGTGAGAGAGAGGGTGATTCGCGAGATACGAGTATATGGATCGGAATTCGCTCCTTCATCTCCGCGACATGGCTGATCAAGCCCACCTTGCGGCCTCCGATCTGGTGCAGCTTCTCCAAAGTATCCATCACATTTCCAAGATATTCAGGAGAAAGTGTGCCGAAACCCTCATCTATGAAAAGGATATCCACACCCATCCCGCCGCTTCGCAGATTGGAGAGAGCCAATGCAAGCGACAGCGACGCCATGAAACTCTCGCCGCCCGAAAGAATCGAAGCCGGCTGAGGATCCGTCGGCTTGTAACTGTCTTTCACCAATATGGCCAATGTGCCCGGGTTGCAAGTGAGCGTGTAGCGGTCGTTGAAACTGCGCATATATAGGTTGGCGTTGTCGAGGAGCGATTTCAAGATATAGCTCTGAGCCACAGCACGGAATTTCGCACCACGCTGATCGCCAAGTTTCTTGTAGAGGCTTTCCCACTTCTCCACCTCCTCACGTGCTTTGTCGAGGGCCGACATCTTGCGGGCCAAGGCCGCTTTCTCCTCTTTATCGCGCTGCAACTGCTCCAGTTTGCTTCCCTTCTCCTCTGAAAGGGCTTTTATCTCCTTCTCTAAAGTTTCCGAAGCCTCGGAGAGAGCCTGCTCCGTCTCCTCTTCCTCTAATTCGGGACGTTTACCCTCATGATCAGCCATTTGCTGATCTACGATAAGCAGTTTACCTTTTGTGAGTTTGATATTGTCGTCGAGAGTATCCAATTCAGTTTTGAGGGCATCCATCTTCTTATCCGACAACTTGTTGAGTTGCTCAAGGCGTTCGCGGGTCATACCCGGATTCTCAGCAAAGAAATCGTTGAGCTCCTTCTCCAGGCCATCGCGTCCCTGGCAGAGGGTAGCAATCTCGGAGGTGAGCTTCTCTGATGCCAAAGAGGCTTTGTGCATGGCCTCTCCCGCTTCTGACAGACGTTTCTGAACATCTACCACCTTGCGGCGCACCTTCTTTATCTCCTTGTTATCCTTCTCAGCTTGCTTCTGAATTTCGCGTATCTCGGCAATCTTCTCTTCCAGTTCCTTGCGCTCTACGGCTGCGCAGCTCGAAGCCTCATTTGGCGAAAACTCCTCGAATCCCGCATTATCTTTAGCCGTATTGATTTCAGCGCGCACTTTTTCCACTCCCGCCGATGCTGTGGCAATCTCAGCGGCAAGGGTCTTCATGAAGGTCTCGTCATCTTTGATAAGGCGTTCGAGAGCTTTCACCTCCGAACCGAGTGCGATATACTTATCTTCGGCCCGTTTCTTGGCATCGCGTAGTGGTTTAAGAATAGAATCGAAGAAATCATCGTGTGGCATAGACGTAACGAGCGAACCACACACGGGACAAGTGTCGCCGTCATGCAGATGCACCCTTAGCTCCTTCACCATATCTGAAGTAGATAGCTCAGCCTTCTGAATCTCCTCTGCCCAATGATCAAAATCTTTCTTGGCCTCCTCAAGAGGAGCCTGCCGCGAATTCAGTTTATCCTGATTCTCCTTGGTGCGCTTGCGATAAGATCTCTCCTGAGCCTTTTGAATGCCGAGAGCCTTCTCTTCGGCAAGCAGTTTCTCAACTGAAGAAATAAGATCGGCCAACGTCTTATCCCGATTTACGAGTTCGTTGTATCGCTCGCCAATCTCCTCGATGCCGTATCGCTCATAGGCTGTCTCAAGCTCCTCAAGCTCGGCTGAGACACGATCGTATTCCTCCTTATATTTGGCATTTTCAGCGGCATGTTTCTCTACCTCCTTCTGAAACTCCGGAAGCAAAAGACGCTTTTTCTCTACCAGTTTCTCCCCGCGCAACAGGCTGTTGAGGAGATGACGTCCCTTGGATGCTGCCGAGTAATCTGCCAGGAGCGCGCGGTCGGCCTGGCATTTCTCACTTTCCGCAACCTCCTTCAGGCGCAGCAATTCCTTCTCCAAATCCCCCTTCATCTCCTTCTGCTCACGTGCTGTCTTGAGCCAAGTAATCTTCTCGGTCAATACATTACGCCGCGCAACGCTTTCATTGAGCGTAGTGTCGATGGCCGCCACGCGCTGCTTCATCTCCTCTACAGCCTCATCGCTCAGCACCACGACATTGCCCACTTCTGCCTTCGCCTTCTCAAACTCTCCTGAAGCCGTGTTGTATTTTTCGGCAATCTTCACGCCGAGGCGCGAGTAGATCTCAGTGCCGGTCAGTTTCTCAAGAATTTCTGATTTCTCACCTTTGCTGCTCTTCAGAAACTTCGTAAACTCTCCCTGGGCAAGCATCACTGTGCGGCAAAATTGATCATACTGAAGGCCTGTGAGTTCAACGATCTTCGCCTTTATCTCCCCCTGACGTGTGTCGGAGAAAGAATTGTCGAGCGCACGAAGCGAGCGGGTGGGCCGAAGCAGACGCTTGCCCGGTTTGCTGTGTGCGCGATGAATTTCCCATTCAGCTTCATAGTCGCGACCGTCGTTTCCCGTGAAGATAAGGCGCGAATAACCCTCGCCGGCCCCGCGCCTCAACAGCTGCGAGTTGTCGTTGCTGTAATAACGTTCCTGGTCGCGCGTTTCCACGTCGGTCAGTTCGAGCTCCTCTTTGGCCACCGACGTCATTCTCGGAGTCTCGCCGTAGAGAGCAAGACAAATGGCGTCGAGAATCGTGGTTTTCCCCGCTCCCGTTTCGCCACAGATAAGAAATATCGGAGCGTTGCGCAGTGGCGTGCCCGAGAAATCAATCACAGCATCTTCGAGCGACGCAATATTATGTATATTGAGAGTCTTTAGAAGCATCAGGTTATGGTTTTTAGATTTTATACATCCTCCTCGTCGTTTGAATCTAACAGCCCGGCGAGAAGCTGGAGGTCGGAGGCGAGCCGCTCTTCCGACTCCCCTATCTGCCGCAGATACGACTCGGCAATCTTCAACGGATCAATCTCCGTGAATTCGAATACTTGCAGATCGCCGAGAGTCGACTTCTCGGCCTCTTCTGATGTATCGGTATATTTTATGGTGCAGA
Source organism: uncultured Sangeribacter sp. (assembly GCA_964525735.1). Classification (GTDB taxonomy): domain Bacteria; phylum Bacteroidota; class Bacteroidia; order Bacteroidales; family Muribaculaceae; genus Lepagella. The sequence continues at coordinate 1,056 of CAZGJH010000184.1, read as the reverse complement.
ATCTGCACTCCTTGTCTTTCGCCTTCGCCACGGCCTGCTCCTGACAGTCGACAGGCAATGCCTGAGGTTGGGCTACATTCAGGCGAATGTAAGCCCTCTCCTTCTCTGGAAATTTAGCAAGCAGACGCAAAGCCCGTTTGAAATCTACGGGATCGGCCGGAAGAGTGATGAGCGGTCGCAACGGATTTATCTCGATCTTCTGAATATCCACACTCCCCTGCTCATCGATGTTGACGAGCGAGACGTAATGGCGCAAGGGTTCATCGAAACTGATCGCCAATGGACTTCCGGAGTAAGCCACTCTCCCCTCTGCGCCAAACCGTTGAGCCTTGTGAATGTGTCCGAGAGCCACATAGCTCCAGGTGTCGCCAAACACGTTGAGGCTCACCGTGTCGAAACCACCGATAGGGGGCATACGATGTCCCTCCGAATCACATCCCTCCACAGCGAGGTGAGCCATCAGCACTACAGGTTTCCCCTCCGCGTTCACCCTCTCCACAGCCTTCTCCGCCTCTCTGAAAAAGCTCCTTTCGGGCGAAAGACTGCTGTCGAGGCGAGGCATGAAAGCGCGGTTTACGAAAGGCACACCTACGATAAAACCTTTGTCGCCTACGGCCACGATGTTTTTGCTGAAGTCGTATTTCCCATCTTCACGCTCCACACTTCCGAACACATGCACACCGCCTGCTCGCCAGAGATTGCGGTCGATATCTATGCGCGACGCGCTATCGTGATTGCCCGCGGTGATTACAATAGTCATCTCGGGCAGAATTTCACGCAGACGCAAGATGCTGTCTTTAAAAAGCCGGGCTATGGCCGCCGAGGGATTCGAGACATCGAATATGTCGCCGCTCACCAATAGGGCATCGGGAACTTCCCAACGCAAAATTTCTATAAGACGAGCAAAAAAATGCTCGAATTCATCATAGCGGTCGTAGCCGTAAAGCACATGGCCGAGATGCCAGTCGGATGTATGTAATAGTTTCAAATCTTGTGGCTTTTAGGGTGTGAAAGGAGAGAGCAAAATAAATAAAAATTTTTAACATTCGCAAATAA
>CAZGJH010000183.1:0-4404 GCA_964525735.1 uncultured Sangeribacter sp. | reverse complement strand
CTCCCGAAGGTGCTTTCCATGGCACAGGTTTGCCCGTCACTTACATCGTAAAAGTTGTGAATGGCACTTATATGCTTGAAGCAATTGAAGAAGGTGGTACGCCTGTAGAGTTGTGGAGCGTAATCGGAGCCTTCAACAACTGGGAAGGCGACGTGGATATGGCAAGAGTAGCTCCGGGTGTCTATTCAGTAACGATGGATGTGCTCGAAGGTGAGTTCAAATTCCGTAAAGACCATTCTTGGGATGTGAACTACGGCGCAGAGGCACTCCCCACCGGAAGTTACGATGAGTGCCGTATTGCTCTGAACGGCGACAACTTCTGGATTGCTCCTTCCTTCCGCCCCACTCTCACGCTCGATCTCAACACCCAGATGCTCTACATCAGCCTTCCAGATCCTCTTGGTATGCGCGGCACGTTCAACAACTGGGGATGGAACGACGAATACCTCTTCACTCAGCCGACACCGGGCATCTTTACGCTCTCTATGGATACCCTGACGGCTGACGACCAGTTTAAGGTATCAAACGAGAGCTGGAGTGAGAATTATGGTGGCGACGTTACCGATATGGTACCGGGGCAGACCTACAATCTGTATATGAACGGCGACAACATGGGAGTAGCCGCCAACTACAAGAACATTGTCTGGACCGTCAACCTGTTTGACAATACTATCTCTTTCGAGGGCGACATCGACACGAGCGTAGCCAACCTTGAAGTAGAGAATGGCGCCGCCCGCTACTACAACCTGCAGGGCGTAGAGGTATCGGCTCCTCAGTCAGGCCTCTACATCCGCGTAGCCAACGGCCGCACAGAGAAAGTAATCATCAAATAAATCCTCGCAAGAAATAAGAAGACTTATCAGCCCAACAAAATGAGGGTGTATCATAAATCGATTTATGATACACCCTCATTTTGTTGGATTTCAATATTAGTTGTTGATAAGCGTCTCTATATCGTGTTCGACGGTGTCGATTGTGCCGATGTTGAACTTCTCTTTGAGCACCTTCAGCACATCGGGCGTGAAGAATGCAGGAAGTGTCGGACCCGTATGGATATTCTTGATGCCAAGAGCGAGAAGGGCAAGGAGCACGATCACGGCCTTCTGCTCATACCATGCGATATTGAATACAAGAGGCAGATCGTTGACACTCGGCAAATTGAACGCATCTTTTAAAGCAAGGGCTATGCGCACGAGCGAGTAAGAGTCGTTACACTGACCGGCATCAAGCACGCGGGGCACACCATCGATATCGCCAAGCGGAAGCTTATTGTAGCGATACTTGGCACAACCGGCCGTAAGTATCACACAGTCCTTCGGAAGAGCCTCGGCAAACTTTGTGTAGTAGTCACGTGAAGGCATACGTCCGTCGCAACCGGCCATAACCACAAATTTACGGATCTTACCAGCCTTGATAAGCTCGACAATCTTCGGAGCGAGCTCAATCACCTGATGATGAGCGAAGCCACCGATGATCTCGCCATGTTCAATCTCCGTGGGAGGAGGACACTTCTGTGCGTGAGCGATCAATTCGGAGAAATCGGTTGGTTTACCATCCTTTCCGGGTTCGATGTGCTTCGTGCCTGGCATAGCCACTACACCCGTAGTATAGACTCGATCCATGTAGGTGGTCTTCGGACGTGGAGGAACGATACAGTTAGAAGTGAAGAGGAACACGCCGTTGAAGGTCTCGAATTCCGTGATTTGCTTCCACCAGGCATTGCCATAGTTACCAGCGAAATGAGGATACTTCTTGAAGAAGGGATAGTATTGGCCCGGAAGCATCTCGGAGTGGGTATACACATCCACACCCTTGTCTTTAGTCTGCTCCAGGAGATCTTCAAGATCCTTGAGGTCATGACCTGAAATGAGGATTCCGGGACGATTCCTGACCCCGATGTTTACTTTCGTTATCTCAGGATTGCCATAGCTCTCCGTATTGGCTTTGTCGAGAAGCGCCATCGCTTTGATACCGCCATCGCCGACACCAATCACGAGATTATAGCATGCCTCAACACTAAGGTCGGGACGTGCAGTCTCGGCCATGGCATCTTCGATAATGGCGTATACATCGTCGTCTTCATAACCGAGATTGGCGGCATGACGTGCGTAAGCTGCCATGCCCTTGCAACCGTAAATTGCAAGTTGTTTCAGCCCACGGATATCTTCGTTAGGCTCTGCCAGTACACCTGTGATCTTCTCCAGCTCCACCGCATCTTCCGGTTTGGCGTAGAACTCTACCTCGGGAAGGTCGGGAAGCTCGATACCCTCTTTCTTGGCGGTGCCGGCGAGGATGTTCTTCAACTCGAATCCACGACGAATATAGTCGTCGAGCGAGGGATTGTCGAAATTTGCATTCGTGATTGTGGTGAAGAGGGCATCCATCACGAAGTGACTTGCCTCGCGTGAGGGGTTGCCTTTCTCGCGAAGGGCACGGTTGATCAGAGAGATGCCGCGCACGCAGTATAGAAGGAGATCCATTCGGGCTGAGGTCTCGGGCTTTTTGCCGCAGACGCCCTGAAGCACACAACCTGTGCCATGAGCTGTCTCCTGACACTGATAGCAAAACATTTTTTCGGAGTTTTCCATAATAGGGGTTAGTTAGAGGGTTATATCATTAAGCTTTTACCTTGACAAGCATTACTTTAGAATCTGCCTTTGCCAAAACACTGTGAGGCACACCTTCTCCTACGAGCATAAATTCGCCCGCATTGAGAGTGTGAGGCTTGTCGATCATAGTAAACTCTATCGAACCTTCGATTACGTTTACCATAAGTTCTGCGGGAGCGAGATGCTCGCTGAGTTTCTGGCCGGCTTTGAGGGCGATGAGGACAACGCCGCCGTTGGCGTTTTCAAAAATCCTGTGAAATTGAGGATGGTCTTCTGCTGGTTGAATCTGGTCGGCGAGTACGTGTACATCGCCGAATTTATACTCTGTCTGAATCATAATATAAATAAAGATTGTGTTTGGAGAAAAATGATTATATCCTTTCAATAGCATAACATCAATCAGAGAACCTTTGTTCATTAGCTCAACGACTACTCTCGAAGTTGCCTACTCCAGCCTGCTCCCAAATTTACTTGATTGGAGGGGGGATGTTACGGATTGGGATGAATTAGTTACGGATATTAACGAATTATGTAAGGAGATTATGTAATTTTGCAGTCTCTCTACTTTATGGTTTGAGAGTATAACCACCCATTACTTTAACTTATCTGTACCTATCATGAAAAAGAATATCTTGAAAGGATTTACGGCGGCTGTGCTGATGGCCACCCCGCTATGGGTAGCCGCACAGGGAAATGCCCAAGGCACCACGCAAGAGGAATTCCCGGCGGGGAGCGTGCCGAATGAGCACAATATCAATGGAGCGGAGTATCCGCGAATAGGCCCCGACAAGCGCGTGTATTTCAAGGTGGAGGCCCCTGACGCTAAGAAAGTGGAAATCAGTTTTCGCGGTGAGATGACACGCCAACCCGATGGCTCATGGACACTTGTGTCGAAAGAACCGGAAGTGGAGGGCTTCCACTATTACCAGGTGATAATCGACGGTGTGGCTACGGCCGACCCTAACGGTAAACCGTTCTTCGGCATGGGTCGTTGGGTGAGCGGAGTAGAGATTCCGGAAGGAGCTGCGGGCGACTATTATGCGGTGAAGGATGTGCCCCACGGCAATGTGAGCCGCAGCAAATATTACTCCGACGTAAAGAAGGAGTGGCGCGACTGTGTGGTGTACACCCCGGCTGAGTATGACAAGAATCCCGGCAAGAAGTATCCTGTGCTCTACCTCCAGCACGGCATGGGAGAGAATGAGACGAGCTGGGCCAACCAGGGAAAGATGAATCTTATCATGGACAATCTTATCGCCGAAGGCAAGGCTGTGCCGATGATCGTGGTAATGGACAACGGCAATATCGAGGTGTTCAAGCCCGCACCTGGCGAATCGCCCGACGATGCCCGCAAGCGTTTTGGCGCGGAATTTCCCCAGATTCTACTCAACGATATCATACCGCATATCGAGAGCAATTATCGCGTGCTGACCGACCGCAACAACCGTGCTATGGCCGGTCTGTCGTGGGGAGGCCTGCTCACATTCAACACTACTCTCAACAACATCGACAAGTTTGCCCACATCGGTGCTTTCAGTGGCGCGGGGAGTATCGACCTCAACAATCTTGACGCGGCCTATGGCGGTGTGTTTAAAGACCGCAAGAAATTTAACGATGAGGTCAAGACGTTCTTCTTAGGTATCGGTTCTGAGGAGCACCATACGGAGAGCACACGTAAACTCAGCGAAGGTTTGAATGCTGCTGGCATAGAGAACGTATACTACGAGTCGCCTGGCACAGCGCATGAGTTTCTCACTTGGCGTCGCTGTCTGAAAGAATTCGCTCCGATGCTTTT
>CAZGJH010000182.1:0-4519 GCA_964525735.1 uncultured Sangeribacter sp. | reverse complement strand
TCCACGTAAACTCCGTCGGAGGCACGCCAAGCGTCAGAGCCAGCATCCTGTACACCTCTCCCAACATCTCCTCCTTCGCCGCAGCAATCTCCTTGGCCGATTTCCCCTCGCTCTTCATCCTGCGAAGCTTTAACCCGTCTTCACGCAACTTACGCTTTATGCTACGGCTCAGCTTCGATGTGGCATTGCTGGAGAATGTCTCCACCATCACTGTCGACGGCACCACGCCATACTTCATCAAATTGTCTGACAAACCGGTATACTGGCCCCCATCGCTCAGCGGATTCTTGAAAAGAAACTCCACCGTCTTATCATCCATGCCACGATCGGCCGTATCGATGATACCCTGCAAGAAGAGGTTAGATTTCTCAAGCTGGTCGAAGAAGAAATTGTAATTCTGCGAGAGCTCCACCTTCGGCATGTCGTGCTTATCCATCATCTGGGCGCGCAGCACGTTGAGCCCCGTGAATAGCCAGCACCGGCCCGATGATTTCTGGTCGGTGATACCCTTGCTCTTCACACGGTGAGAGAAATTGTCGTCGAAATTATTCTTGTTGTCGCCGCTCAGCGCGAGCACGTCTATGTCGGTGCCTCTCAAAGCGTTGGAGATAGCTTTGTCAGAGGCCGTATTCTTATACGAGGAGCGCAGACGCTGCATCATCGCGTCGTCGATACCGCCATTGCCCGGAGTAGCGGCCATAGCGGCCGACGACACACAGAGCATGGCGCAGATGAGAAGTCGGTTCATATGTCTGTCTATTAAGAATATGTCGGTCTGTTAAAGATTATTCGTCGGCAAAATTAATAAAAACTTTCGGAATTCCGGCGAATTTAAATCGCCCAATTCCGAAAGTTTCAAAAGTATCAAGGCTCTGAAGCCGCAAAAGCTATCGATGTCGAAGCCGCAGAAGATAGTGAAAGCGTTGCCCCTTCGAGCAGGGCAGAGTTGGCCGTGAGCGTCACGGGAGCCGCCGGGTCGGTAATCTTCACATAAGCAATGATTCGCCCGCGGAAAGCCCTGCGGCGTCCCTTGGTGTTGCTCATATCGGAATTGTCGCCGCTGTCGAGCGCCATGAGCTCCCCGCCGCCCGCAATAGCCACATTGATCATATTGTCGGAAAGCGTCACCGGATTCCCATTCTCATCTACCACAGAGATCTCTACCTGCGCCACATCTTTCACCTTACAGCCGCCATCGAGCCGCTCTACATGCAGAGCATAAGGGCGCCCCGAAGTGGCGATCGTATACTCCGACTCCACCGTCGAATCAGCCGCAAGTCCCTGAGCCGTAAGCTTTCCGGGAGAGTAGGGGATATCCCAGTACACTATCCCCGAATCGTCGGGCTTCACACTCGCCGCCCCCACCTCGACGCCGTCGAGAAGCAGACGCGCGGCAGGCGAATTAGTGTAGCATACCACCCTCACCAGATCACCCTCCGAGTAGTTCCAATTATCCCAGGCATCTATCGAAAGCCACTTGTGATGCCGTTTCGAAGCCTCACGCGGCAAAGGAGAAGCCTCACGCGGCAAAGGATACGTGCCGATATACGTCACAGGCGTCTCGCTCCAAAGTGAAGCGCGAAACATACCTCGCGGTTTCGGACGCCCCGTGAAGTCGAGCAAGCCCGTATAGAGCCCGCGCGACGGCCACGGACCCGACTCACCAAGATAGTCGATGCCGGTCCAGATAAACTGCCCGAAGATGAAATCCTTGTCGCGTACGGCCTTCCACGCCTCATAATCAGAGCGGTTCTCGCTGCCATAGATAATGCGCTCGGGATACGTGGCATGATCCTCATCATAGCGGCTCTCGGTGTAATTGTAGCCCACTACATCCACCGCCTCCGGGTAGCCCGTCTGATTGCTCATCACTACTCCAGCCAGGGCGCCGGTAGTGGGGCGCGAAGTGTCGATACTTCTCACCACATCCGCCAGTCGCTTCGCGATACGGCCTATTCGCATCGCGTCGGGCGCATCCGGCTTATACCCGCCATAAATCGGCTGTGTCATATCCGAGTTGTCGCCGTCGAGAATAGGGTGGGAGTAGGGGTCGTTGGGGTAATCCACCTCATTGCCGATGCTCCAGAGGAATACGCAGGGATGGTTACGGTCGCGGCGCACCATGTCGGCCACGTCACGGTCGATCCACTCTTCGAAGAAATCGAACGTCCCGTCAAACGACGGCTCACCTTTGTTCCACCCCTTCACCCACTTACGCTTCGGAAACTCCCACTCGTCGCTCGCCTCATCCATCACGAGAAGTCCGATCTCATCAGCTATGTCATACACCATCGGAGCCTGCGGATTATGGCTCATTCGCAACGCGTTGACTCCGAGTCGTTTCAGGCCGCGCAGCCTGCGCTCCCACACCTCACGCGGCACGGCAGCTCCAAGACTGCCCGCATCATGGTGGATGCATACGCCCTTCACCTTACGGTTGCGCCCATTGAGCGCGAACCCCGTGTTGGGGTCGAAGGCGAGCGTGCGTATCCCCACCGGAATATCCGCTGAGTCGATCACGCGATCCCCCTCAGTGAGCTCCGTATGAAGCGTGTAGAGGTAAGGTGAATCGAGATCCCAAAGCTTGGGCGAGGCCACATCCATGCGCAGCGTTGCCTTCTCCGCAGCCGCAGTAGCCGCCGAGGCCACGCGACGCCCCTCACGGTCGATCAGCGAAGCGCGCACCTTCCTGCCTTTCCCTACATTCTCCACCTCCACATTTACCTTCACCGAGGCCTTATTTCCGTTGGCTTTCACCGTCTCAAACCCTATGCCCCACGGAGCGATATGACACTCCGGAGCCTCGATCAACCATACATCGCGGTAGATACCCGACCCAGTATACCAGCGCGAATCGGCATAACGGCTGTGGTCGACCGACACCGCGATCTCATTGTCGCCATCCTGAAGATAGGGTGTCATGTCATAGATAAACGAAGCGTAGCCATTGGGCCGCTCGCCGAGAAGATGACCGTTGAGAGAGACTGCGCTGCGGTTGTAAACGCCGTCGAAAAGGATGTAATATCGCTTCCCGTCGGCCTTCGAAGCGTCGTGATTGATGTGCTTGCGATAGTAGCCCCGTCCGCCTGGCAGATAACCGGTGCAGCTCGCCAAATGCGGCGAGGCCGTCCCCTCGATGCTCCAGTCGTGAGGGAGAGTGAGGGTGCGCCAGTCGGTGTCTTCCTCAAGGCGGAATTGCCAATCGTCGTTGAGCAGGGTAGGGGTGCCGAACCCGGCAGCCGCATCGGCGCAGAGGGCGTTAAAAGAAAGGAGAGCCGTCAGTATGGCGACTCTCCCTGTCTTGAAATTCTTTACGTGAATCATATCTCGTATCAGAGGTAATAAACGATTGTAGTCACCGATGCAGGGTCGATAAATACCTTGTCGGCTGTATTGAAACGGGCCTGACGCAGATTCTTGTCGGCAGTAGTAGTGTAGGTGAACACGGCCTTAGTTCCCTCGGGATTCGGCATATCTACCGTGATGCCCTTCTCAGTGTCGTAGTTGGTGAGCACAACCACTACCTTCGAATTGTCGGGAGCCAGGTAAGCTGAGCCGAAGAAGTCTTTCGTCTCGTCAAGCGAGAGATCTACACGGTGGAAGCCGGGGCGAACGAAGAGGCTGTAGTTGCCGAGCACCCAGAGATTTGGAGTAGCCGTCACAGTGCCGCCGTTCTTGAAATCATCGCTATACTCGCCGCCGACGGGAGTGGTCTTGATAAGCTCGAAACGGTCTTTCTGGCCGTAACGCTCTACCGACATCGCTGTCCAATAGCTCCAGGAAGCGCAGTTGGCCACGGTGATGTCATTGTGGATTACGCGGCTCATATACTGAGCGATATCGAATTCGGTAGCCACTTCATACGGATCCTTGCTCCCTGCATTGGTCACAAGTTCAGCAGGAGCATCGCCGAGCATCGACCATTCGGTCTGGTAAACCTTCAGGTTGCGGGCTTTGGCTGCAGTGTTTACCTTGGCGCGCACCTGACGCATGCCGGTCCAAGTGCCTTCGGTCCAGTAGCTGTGGCCGCAGATAAGATTATCTACATGATCGAGATCGCCGATATACGACTTTGAAGAGGGGTCGTAGAACGCCTTGATAGCGTTCGACCTACCGTTGGCATCGCCATCATAAAGATCTGTCCATGAAGCAGCCTCGGCAAGAAGAATGCGGGTGCTGAGTCCGCGATCGGTGAGAGCCTTGTCGAGCTCACGGGCAAGCTGGGCGATCTGTGCGTTCTGCCAGCCTGAACCCTCCTGAGAAGCCTCGCCACTCTGGCTGACACCCCAATCGAACTGAGGCTCGTTGACTGGCGAAATGTGCGATACGTTGTAGCCGGCCTCCATGAAGTGCTTGGCCACCTCTGCCATATATTCGGCATACGCTGCGTAGCAATCATCCTTGAGGTTGGCTTGGCTGCCGCTGCTTGAATATCCGAATCCATTCTTCGTATACTGCACCAGTGGGGAGTTGCTGAAGAATACGAAATTCTCGCAACCCATGTTCTTGGCCTGCTCCA
>CAZGJH010000181.1:0-4533 GCA_964525735.1 uncultured Sangeribacter sp. | reverse complement strand
GAAAGATAGCAGCGCGACGAAAAAGAGAAACTTCTTCATGTTGTTATGATGTTAAAAATTAAAAGGTTATTTGATATAGATTTTCTTGCCATTATGTATGTAGATACCTTTATGCGGAGTCTTCACCTCGCGACCCATCACGTCGAAAAATTTCCCATCGCTAAATCCATTGGTTGTGATGGTGTCGATGGCCGAAGGCTCGCGTGGCGTGATGATAATCGGATCGTCGTCATAACCGGGAATCAGGTGCAGATCCTGAAAACCGGACACCTCCGTAGATGTTTCGCCGAGCCAACCGCAGTATTGGAAAATGCCACACACCACCTTTATATAGTTGATCTCCTGGAGATCTACATGCCGGCCACTCTTATCCACGGCCCAATCAATGTCGAAAGTGGAATAGTCGTCGGTATTGAGCGATGCGTCGACATATCCGTAAGAATCAGCGGCATAGCGATAAAGCACCCAATTGGTGCCGTTGCCCGATTGGTCAATACCATTGTTGGGCAACTTTCCGCCGTGGAAAGTCAGCTGATCCTTACCCTCGAAATGAGGCCAGTAACTTTGGCTGTGAAAGACGTTTTTCATATGATAGCCGGTGGAGTCGCAACGCTGGCCATTCTTGTCGGTCCACGACGCCTCCCAACGGATATAGTGGTCGTAGGCAGAAGAAAATTGTTCACTCTCGCCGCTTTCGGCCGTTGGCTTGAAATACGTGATTGAGAAGTCGTGTATCTCCGTGGTATAATATTCCGAGCCGGCGAGTTCATACCATTGGCAGGATTCCAGATCCTCCCCTACCCCGACGTATACGATGCCCGGTTCGAAGCTGCCGCCGATAGTCTGATCGCCATATTCAGGGTCGGAATTGGAATAAAATCCATTTCCGAGGATGCGGAAATCGGAGCCAGTGAGATTTTTCACAGGATGGTCAAACTTCATGGTCATATACCCGCCGTAAGTGCCGAGACTAACAAGTCCGCCGTCATTCATAGTTTGCGTACATTCCTGACACAACTGCTCCTGAGTGGTGTTTTCGTCAGCCTCCGGAATAGTGTTGACAAACTGTCCCGGAGCGGGATGAAACTCCACTACCGTTACATCTTGTGTCTGTGCGCTGGCCGTGACAGCAAGGGCACACAGAATTGAAAAGAGGGATAATTGTTTCATATCGTGAAATTTATGGTTTTATAACTAATAGATGAGAGGGGTTGATATACACTTTCTGCTTCTCAAATAGCGGCGTGCCATCTTGTTGGTAGCCATAGAGATATCCAGCCGTGGCATAACTGCGAGCATCGGTGAAATAGACAAAGCCGGTGTAGGGTGAGAGATAGAGGGCATACGGAGAGACGATCTCCTTGAGCTTGTCGGTTATAGCTTGGCAGAACACCCCGTCGGTGACGCTCATCGTAGCCGGGTCAATGGTTTTCGCGTAATACTCGTAGCCGCCTGTATTATAGGAGAAGGCTGAGCCTACGGTATAGAATACCCGCCCGTCGGTAGTGTTGTAGGTGCAAGGGAAATCAAACGCAGTGCATTGGTCGGTTTCGCAATCCACTATAACTGTCGCCGCCCCCGTATTATAGTAATCGCCGGGAGAATTGACACAGAGATACTGTCCCGCCTGCGACATATCGCCATAGAGATTTATCTTACCGGTATCGATAGTCTTGACAGGCTGCATTTTCTCGGCATCGATCACAGAAATCGTGGTTTCATAGTCATGGTTTTCAGAGAAAGCATACCCTCCGGTGTTTGCCACGTAAAGACGGCCCTTATACAGCTGCACGGCCTCAGGCTCCCAGCCTGTTTCGCAAGCCGCCACAACCTCTTTCGTAGCGACATCCACTTTGGCCACATACCCCTTCTCGAAAGTCTGCGATCCGCATCTGTGGGCGTAGCTGGTGATGTAGATATACCGGCCGTCGCTACACATGCGGCGATTGTTGGGTACATTCTCCGTAGCGCCACAAGCCGTGCCGTCGGGATGTATATACTGTATGATGTTGCTCCAATTTACGGCAATGGCTATCAGCGTGTCGTTCACCTGGATTATATCGTTAGGGGTGTCGCCCAGCTTTATGCCGTTGATAGAGCGGAACCATTGATTCGTCAGTGTCGACGTCTCACCGTCGTAGAAGGAAAGCTGGCCGTTGTCCGACTGCCAGTTGCCTTCGTTGCAGACGATCAGGCGATCGTATGCCGAAGTCGCGACAGGATCTGGGGTCGGAGTAGGTTCCGGAGTGGAATCATCTTTGCTGCATGAGCCCAATATCAGCGCAATGGCAGCGTATACAGTAAGAATCTTTTTCATGTCATATATTGAATTTTAATGTGGCGGCAAAACGTCGTCCCGGCATAGGCCAACGCTGAATTATCTCGTAGCGGCAGTCGAACAGATTCTGACACTCCACCTCAAGGGTAAGACTCATCGCACGGTGCAGAGGTAGGCGGCAGGCCACCTTCACATCGCTGCAATTGTAAGCGTCCAGAGGGGGTTCGATAGAGTTTTCGGCTGTCCAGTAACGTTTGTCGACAAACATATGGGAGAGCGATGCCATCCAACGCTTATAATTGAAAGCATATACGGCGGTCAGCGACCAACGCGGCGAATAAGCGATGAAGTCGTTATAGGCATCCTCTTCAGGATCAGTTCGGTTACGATCATCCTGAAAGGTGGCCGAGAGGAGCAGTGAGTTCACCTTATAATTGATATTGGCTGTAAGATCCAGCCCCAGAGAGCGTGTATAGCCATAGTTTAGCATCGTCCACTGGTAGGATCCTTTCAGAGGGAGACAGACGATACGGTCGTCAACATGATTGTAGTAGCCGTCGAGCTGGATATCCATAGTCAGGCCTTCCGGAGAATCGGGCAAAGTGTAAGTGAGGCCTACATCGAGCTGTTTGGTATATTCAGGGCGCAGATTACGATTGCCCACGAGAGTGTAATAGAGGTCGTTGAGTGTCGGGGCACGGAACACCGATTTATAGAAAGCGCGCAAGATGAAATCTTTCACGGTGAATGATGCCACAGCATTATACGTAAAGCGTCGCAGAGGTTTCGCCCCGCCACGAGTGCGATCGGTGACATTCGTATATAGGCCGCTGAGATTTAATGCGAAGCCTTTATATTTGATGAATCCTGCCAACGAGGTCTTAGAGTCAATGCGATATACGTAACTGAAATTCTTGACATCGGTCATCAGATCGCTCCATCGGAGATCAGTAGAACAGGAGGCTTTCCAGGAGAGCCCCTCCTCCGTGTCTCTCTCCCAGGCGAAGGCGGCGGCCGCGTAGATATCCTGCTGGTGATAGCGGTTGTTGGAGTGTACGGATATATTTTCGGGATAGTCTGATCGGTAATGAAGCCAATCATTCGAATATTTCAAAATTCCTCTCACGCCGATGTTGCCCATATCGTCGTAGAGGGGAAAGAGTTTCTTATAAGCGAGTTGAGTGAAGAAATTTCTATCCCATTCGCGGCCTACGTCGGTGTAAGTGTTTGACAAACGGCGTACGATTCCCCCCGGCAAGCCGCGTTCACTGTCGAAGTAGTAAGTGTGCCATTGCAGTCCGTTCCAGAACAGACAACTCTCCACTCGCAACATTCGGATGTCGGAATTGCGGCGTGTGCCGGTCGTATCCTCATATTGGGTGTGATATCTGAAAGGGTAGTTACCTTTGGTGTAGGTATAGGCGGCGTCGACGAATCCGGCGAGCGGACGCCTCATCTTATCAGCCACAAAGCTCCATGTGGCGCCCCCTTTGATTGTGCCGAAAGAACCGATGGTGGCCGAAGCCGTGAGAGCCGTGCTGTCAGGTTTGTGAGTTTGCAGGTAGACGGTAGATGCCGAGGCATACTCGGTAGCCATCATCAGAGGCTCGCTCTTGTTGGCATTGAAAAGCGCGACCGACTCCAGAGTAGAGAGGGAATATTTCCCCAGATCTACAGTGCCGTTTTGCACGTTTGTCACCCTTACCCCGTCGATATATACGCCTACATGCTGGGAGCCGAGAGAGCGCACATTGACGGTCTTCTGTCCGCCGAGCCCTCCATAGTCTTTTATCTGTACTCCAGCCAGATACTTAAGGGCATCGGCTACAGAAGAGGATGACATTGCCGAGATAATGTCGTGTCCGATAATTTGCGAAGGGGTTATGCTGCGTTGCGAGGCTTTGACCACGACCTCCTTCAGCATGATTGTCGAGTCGTGGGGCAACGTATCGGCCACCCCCTCGGCATGGATCGAGGGGGAGCCTGATAGAGCGACGGCGAGCAGTGTCGCCTGAAGGAATTGCCACCTGTAAATTGATTTCATCACAACGCAAAAAAAAAGTTTGCCGACATATGAGGGCAAACGATTCTAACAGTTGGTGATGTATCACAGGTTGGGAGTCCGGCACAATTCGCCGCACGCCATAAAGCCATATTGACCATCAGCTCGTAGTCCCGCAAGCTAACATTGTCGGTACACACATAGCAGGTCTTCTGACTTATCCTTTGGGCTTCCACGTCTTCCCAACCGTCGT
>CAZGJH010000180.1:0-4553 GCA_964525735.1 uncultured Sangeribacter sp. | reverse complement strand
CCGCAGTTGAAGTCGTGCAGGTTTTTGATGCCGCTCACCTTGCGGGCTGTGGCGTTGAAGAGCTTGGTGGGGATAGTCTTCGAGAGAGGGTCGTAGCGTTTCTTTTTCCAACCGGACACAAGGTCGTAGCCCTCCTCTTTTATCATGCGGAAGAGCTCCGGAATCTCGTCGGGGCTATCCTGAAGATCGGCATCCATCGTTATGACCACATCGCCTTTGGCGCGAGTGAAGCCCACGTTGAGCGCGGGCGACTTGCCATAATTGCGCGAGAAGGATACGGCGTGGATGGCGGGATTCTCCTTGGCGAGCTTTTTGATCACGTCGAGGGAGCCGTCGGTAGAGCCGTCGTCGATAAAGAGGATCTCGTAAGAGAAGCCGTTTTGCGCCATAACCCGCTCTATCCAGGCGGCGAGTTCGGGGAGCGACTCCTCTTCGTTAAAGAGTGGAATTACAACTGATATGTCCATGTCGGGGGTAAGTGTTGTTAAGCGTTGTGAAGCCCTCCCTGGCCTTTCGGGCGGCGTTGCGAGAGGATGAGGGAGAGGAAGAGAGAGAGGATGGAGCCTGAGAAGCAGGTAAACCATCCCATTGTGGCCACGAGCTGAAGCCCCGAGGGGAGCATGTGGGCGTCGATGGCCTGGCGCATCATGTCGACGGTGGGAGCGTATTGTGCTGCCATCGGCGAGGCTTGGATGGTGGAGATGGCGTTTTCTACGTAATTGATCATGAATGAGGGGTCTACAAACATGAGGTAGAGAGCCGAGAGGAGGGAGCAGATGAGAGTGCCGCAGAGCACGCTGTAGATGCCGAAGAGCCACATCGGGGAGAAACGGGCGTAGGCCGGTTGCACTTTGGCCAGACGGCGCATGAAGCAGCCCAACACGATGGGAAACACCACTACAAGCGGAAAGATGAGCATCGAGAGGAAGTCGTATTTCACGCTGAAGAGGAAACACCCTGAGATGAGGGTGAGGTAGAGCCCGATCGGGAGGCCGGCTTCGGCGGCGTATTTGTAGACAGATTTGTTGTTCATCGTAGGTTTACATGAGGCAGGTGATAATGAATGGGCTTTGCAGGCCCGGAGAGAGATTCTCAGAATTTCATGCCGGCCTCTTTGAATAGAACGCGATCATCGCTAATCTTATTGCCGATGCTTGTGAGCATATCGCCTACGAGGGCGCCGTTCATGCCTCCGGTCATGATGCGGAGCATAGTGGCATGGCTGAGGCGTTGGCGACCGCCGGCGAAGCGCAGGCACTTCGTGGGGAGTATGAATCGGAAGAGGGCTACAGTGCGAATCACCTCCTCTTCGGTGATGAGGGGAGTAGATTCGAGGGGAGTGCCTTTGATAGGCAAGAGCACGTTGATGGGCACGGAGTCGACATCGAGGTCGCGCAGTTCGAGGGCGAAGTCGATACGGTCTTCGGCCGATTCGCCCATACCTATGATACCGCCGGAGCATATGGCCATACCGCATTTGCGTGCGGCGGCGATGGTGCGTTTTTTGTCTTCGGGGGTATGGGTAGTGCAAAGACGTCGGAACACCTTCGAGCTGGTTTCCATATTGCAATGGTAGCGTTTCACTCCGGCATCCTTGAGCATTTGCATCTCCTCTTCGCCGAGCAGACCCATCGAGGCGCAAAGGTAGAGATTCGTCTTCTCCCCTATCTCCTTGTATATGTCGCAGAATTTTGCGAGATCTTTCGGGGCGACGGTGCGTCCGGAGGTGACGAGCGAGAAGCGTTTCACTCCGGCTTGGTCGTTGGCAAGCGCGGCCTGCATCACTTCATCGTGGTCGATCAAGTTGTAAGTGGCGCAACCGGTGTGGTGGCGCGATGCCTGGGCACACCATTTGCAGTCTTCGCCACATTGGCCGCTTCGGGCGTTGACGATAGAGCAGGAGTCTACGACGTCGCCTTGCCATTTGCGGGCCACTTCGTCGGCAGCGTCGCAGAGGGCGTCGAGGTCGGGGTAACTGAGAAGCCAGAGGGCTTCGTCGCGTGAGACGCCCTGGCCTGAGAGAGCTTTATCTTTGAGGTTGTTGAGTTGCATACTTGTTGTTTTGCTGAGTTGCATACTTGTTGTTTTAGAATACAAAATTACCACATTTTTTGTAACTTCGCAAAATCATTACTAATTTTGTCGTGGTTTGCCGCGCTTTGATGGTCATTGCGAGGCAAATGACAGATGTAACGTTATAAAATTATGAGTAGAGAAAGGCAAAATAAGGGTTCGGCGCTTCCGCCGATGGCCCGGGTTATTATCGTGGTGTGTCTGGTGTTGGTAGTTGTGGGCATTTGGCTCGCTGTACGCTCGAATGCTTCTTCGGGGTCGCAGAGTGACGGAGCTTTGGAGTCGCAGGCTTCTTCGACGGAGCAGGGTTCATCGTCGGGGCAGGGTTCATTGTCGGGGCACCCTTCTTCGGCTGGGGCTTCTTCGGGAGTAGAGGCGCCGCATTATCCGGCGTTGGAGACGGTAGAGATTCCCGAGGCTTTGGCTTCGCAGATTAAGGAGTATACCGGCTTCACGATCTCATTTAATAAAGAGAACGGCACGCCGAATTATGTGGCGTGGGAGCTGCTCGGCGATGAGGTGCAGACCGATATGGGCCGCAGCAACAATTTCTGGAGCGACAAGGATTTGGAGGGTTGTCCTACGACGAAAGACTATACCCATTCGGGTTACGACAGAGGGCATATGTGCCCGGCGGCCGACCAGAAATGGAGCGCGGAGGCGATGGAAGATTGCTTCGTGATGGCCAATATCTGTCCGCAGGATCACAAGCTCAACACAGGGGCATGGAACACGCTTGAGAATAAGGAGCGCCAGTGGGCGAAGCGTGATTCGGCGCTGGTGATTGTGGCGGGTCCGATTTATGAGAAATCGGATAAGAAGCGTATCGGCGCGGCCGGCGTGCGTGTGCCGAGCGCGTTTTTCAAGGTGCTCCTCGCGCCTTATGTGGAGGAGCCGCGCGGCATAGCGTTCGTGTATCCCAACATGACGGCCCCGGGCAATATGCAGGATTACGCGATGAGTATCGACGATCTGGAGAAACTGCTCGGGTATGACTTCTTCCCTACCCTCCCCGACGATATCGAGGATAAAGTTGAGGCAACTTACTCATTTAAAGATTGGAACAGTTCAAAGAGAAAATGATGAGGAATGATACGATAGCGGCGGTGTCGACGCCGGCCGGTACGGGAGGAATCGCTGTGATAAGGGTGTCGGGGCCGGAGGCACTCGCAATTGTAGATAGTGCCTGGAAAGGACGGCCGTTGAGCGAAGCGGCGACGCATACAGCTCACTTAGGGCGTTATGTGGCCACCGACGGGAGCGTGCTCGACGAGTGTGTGGCCACTGTGTTTCGCGCGCCGGCCACTTTCACCGGCGAGGATGTTGTGGAGATAGGCGTTCATGGTTCGCCGTGGATACAGCGGGAGGTACTGGCCGACCTTATCCGCCGAGGCGCAAGGGCTGCGTCGGGGGGTGAGTTTACCCGCAGGGCGTTTATGAACGGACGTCTCGACTTGGCGCAGGCCGAAGGTGTAGCCGATTTGATCGCGGCATCTTCACGTGCAGCCCACGCCATGGCCATCAGCCAGACACGCGGCAACTTCTCGCGTCATCTCGACCGTCTGCGTGGGCAACTGATCGATTTCGCGTCGCTCCTTGAGCTTGAGCTCGACTTTTCGGAGGAGGATGTGGAGTTTGCCGACCGTCAGAAATTGCTCGGTCTTTCGGATGAGATTTTGCGGGAGATCGACCATCTAATCGCTTCTTACTCGTCGGGGGCTGTGCTGAAAGAGGGTGTGCCGGTGGCGATTGCAGGTGTGCCGAATGCCGGCAAATCGTCGCTGCTCAATCTGTTGCTCAACGACGATAAGGCCATCGTGACGGATATACCGGGCACGACCCGCGACACGATCGAGGATACCGTTGAGATCGACGGGATCCTGTATCGCTTTATCGATACGGCTGGACTGCGGGATTCGGCCGACGTCGTAGAGAGCATCGGTATTGAGCGGGCGCGTGCCGCGATGGAGAAAGCGGCCGTGGTGATTTGGGTGATCGATTCGACGGCTCCGTTTGAGCCTCAGCTCGCAGAGCTTCGGAAGTTTAGAGCCGGCGCGCCTGATTCGAAAGTGATTGTGCTCCTTAATAAATCTGACGTCAGTGTGGCAGATGTTCTCTCTTCTCAGAATAGTCAGGCTTCTCAAAATGGTCATAAACTGATTCTCGAAGCGATTCGATTCAGCACAAAAACCGGGGAGGGACTGATAGCCTTGACAGAGCGGTTAAGCAAGTTGGCGACAAACGGCTACGATCCGAACACCGAACTAATGGTAACAAACGCACGGCATTACGAAGCGTTGCTAAAAGGCCGAGAATCCCTGAAGCGAGCAGTAGAGGGTATCGAGGCAGGCATCAGCGGCGACTTCATCGCGCAAGACGTGCGCGAGACGCTTCATCATCTCGGGGCCATCACCGGCGCCATCACCGACACCACCCTGCTCCACTCGATCTTCTCCCGCTTCTGCATCGGCAAGTAACTC
>CAZGJH010000179.1:0-4572 GCA_964525735.1 uncultured Sangeribacter sp. | reverse complement strand
GGGGGATTAGCGGAAGGAGGAGAGGGAGCGGCGGCGGATGGAGGCGATACTCGCTATTATTAATAGCGAGGTTAGGAGGAGGCCGGTGAGGAGGGCGGGGAGGAGGGAGGAGGGGGCGGCGCCTAAGGCGCGGAGGGGGGCGAGGTAGTAGCTGCGCAGGGCCAGCATGGCGGCGATGGCCAGGGCGTAGGATAGCAGGGAGGCGGCCACCACTATTCTTATGTAGGGGGCGGCGACGGTGCGCGGCTCGCAGCCGAGCATGAGGAGGGCGTGGAGCTTGTCGCGGTTCTTCTCCATGAGCAGGGAGATGGAGAGGAGCAGGATGAAGAGCGAGAGGAGCGTGATGACGATGCCGATGGCGAGCACGATGCCGGTGATGACGTTGAGGAGGTAGCTCGCTGAACTGCCGCTCTTGTCGCCGGCCACTTCGAGGCCGTGGGCTTCGAGATAGTCTTTGATGGCGACGTCGCCGGGGCTGCTCACGTCGATCACGAGGCGCGAGGGTTGCTCGCGTCGACCAGGCGCGCCGAGCTCGTCGTTGCTCCATTGCATGAAGCTTTCGGGCACGAGGATGGTGTTGAGGCGATTGGAGAGTCCGGCCACGCGACCGTTGAGTTCACGCACGCGTCGGCCGTCTTCGGAGGTGAGCGTAAGGCGTAACGGTATGCCAGTCAGGATGTTTTCCGACATCTGCGGCAGTCCGGCCGACCCGGCGAAACCGAAGTTGTAGAGCGCGAGATAATCTTTCGAGATGATGATGGGCACTTCCGAGTCGCCCGGCGTGAATCGGAAATCGCCTGCTGCGACGTCGACGAAGCGGTCGGGCACAGATTCGAAGAAGAGCATCGTGGAGAGCCCTCTCCCACCCTGCCCCACTGATGCCCAGACGCGATAGTCGGTGGAGCGGAAGGCACCCACCTCCCTCACCCAGGGTTGCGCCTCGATGTCGGCGATCTCCTCGGGTGTGAAGGCCGTGGTGGAGGCGTCCCAGGTTCCGGCGGCCGTGACGCGCTTGTTCACCACGAGGATGTCGTTGTTGATGAAGCTGTCGTCGGAGGCCCAGAGCGAGCGGGCGTCGCCGTAAAACTGCAAGCCGCCCACGATAATGGCGAGGCCGAGGAAGCAAGAGATGATGAAACCGGCGATGCGAGCCGGAGATATGTTTCTGCGCAACAGGCGGTTGATGAGATTCATAAGCTAAAGTTTCAGTGTGATGCTGTCGTCGAGCAGCAGATGGTTGCCCACGGAGGTGGCGATGATTCCGGCCCCTTGGCGACGTGCTTCGGAGGCGATCATGCGTGCGGCGCGGCGGTTGTTCTCCTCGTCGAGGTGGCTCACCGGTTCGTCGAGCAAAATGAAATCGAAAGGCTGGCAGAGTGAGCGGATGATGGCCACGCGCTGCTGCTGACCGATCGACATGCGGCCCACGGGGTAGTCGCGGCGCGAGTCGATGCCCAGTTCGCGTAGCCATTCGTCGATCTGCTCCTCGGAGACGTGATGGGTGAGGTCGTTTTTGAGGCGGATGTTTTCGAGGGCCGTGAGTTCGGGGAAGAGCGAGAGCTCCTGCGGGAGGTAGGCGAGGTTGCGGCGGCGCAGGGCCTGCCATTGGCCGATCTTCAGCGAGCGGGCGTCGAGGGGGCCGTCGGAGGTGTCGAAACGGAGCGAGCCTTCGTAATCTACGCGCGCGCCATATATATAGGAGCACATCGACGACTTGCCGCCGCCGCTTGCCGCCTCCACGCGATAGTGCTCGCCGCGGCGGAATGATAGCTCGGCGCGCCAGACATCAGAAAGAGGGATGCTCTCCGAGAGGAAGACCCTCGGGAGCATCCCTGAAAGACGTATTTCGTTTATCTGCATCAGAGTGAGCGATTTACACGAGACGGGCCGAAGCCTCCTTGATGCGGTGCATTGCCTCGCGGATGTTGTCGTCAGACGTAGCGTAGCTCAGGCGCATGTAGCCCGGGGCGCAGAAAGCCTCGCCGTCGACGCAAGCCACGTGGGCTTCTTCGAGGAGGTACATCACATAGTCGCCGGAGGTGCGGATCTCGCGGTCGCCGGCCTTCTTGCCGATGAAAGAGCTCACCTCCGGGAAGAGGTAGAATGCGCCCTGCGGCACGTTGGTGATCCAGCCGGGGATTTCACGGGCGAGGCTCACGATGAGGTCGCGGCGACGCTCGAAGGCCTTGCGCATATCTTCGACGCATTGCTGCGGACCGTCGTAAGCGGCCTCGGCAGCCTTCTGGGCGATCGAGGAGGCGCCGGAGGTGTACTGTCCCTGGAGCTTCGACACGGCCTTGGCGATGGGGAGCGGCCCGGCCATGTAGCCGATGCGCCAGCCCGTCATGGCGTAGGCTTTCGATACGCCGTTGACAATTACGACGCGGTCGCGCACGCTCTCGAACTCCGAGATTGATGCCACTTCGCCCACGAAGTTGATGTGCTCGTAGATCTCGTCGGCCAGGATGATGATGTCGGGGTATTTTGCGAGCACGTCGGCCAGACCCTTCAGTTCCTCGCGGCTGTAGATGCTTCCCGTGGGGTTGGAGGGTGAGTTGAGCATGATCATGCGCGTCTTGGGGGTGATGGCCTTTTCGAGTTGCTCGGGGGTAATCTTAAAATCCTGATCCACACCGGCGTAAACCTCTACCGTGACACCTTCGGCGAGTTTGACCATCTCGACGTAGCTCACCCACGCCGGCACGGGGATGATCACCTCGTCGCCCGGGTTGATGCAGGCGAGCAGCACGTTGCAGAGCTCCTGCTTCGCGCCGTTGCCCACGACGATTTGCTCTGGAGCGAACTCTATCTTGTTCTCGCGCAGGAGTTTGGCGGCGATGGCCTTGCGCAGCGAGAGATAGCCGGGCACGGGTGTGTAGCGCGAGAAATTGTCGTCGATGGCCTTTTTAGCGGCCTCCTTGATGAAGAGGGGTGTATCGAAGTCGGGTTCGCCGACACTCATGTTGATTACGTCGACGCCCTGCGCTTTCAGTTCGGCGCTCTTCTGCGACATAGCGAGCGTGGCCGAAGGTGCGAGGGCCTGGATGCGTTGTGATATCTGGATCATAATTTACGAAATTTTCGTTCTGTAGCGCGAAATTAACTAATATATGTGATTATACCAAAAATAATCGCTTGTATGTGTATGATTTTTTGTAACTTTGGGCGTTATTTCTTTAGGGACAGGCCCTGTTTTTGGTTTGACAAACATCAATACTAACAAAATATGAGAAAGTTATTTTCAGTGAAGGGATGGGGCATGGCGATGCTCTGTCTGATGGTGGCGGTGGGAGCCGCGCTGCAGTCGTGCGACAACAAGAAGGCGGCCGATGTGTCTGACCTTCTCTCGACCGTGCCCTCGTCGGCGGCCACGGTGGTAGGTTTCGACCTCCGCAATATGCTCGAGAAGGCCGGTTGCAAGGTGGACGGCACCACCATCACCCCCGGCAAGGAGGTTGAGGCGCTGATCAACGCCGAGAATGGCGTGAACGACTCCAACCGCGAGACGCTCCGCATGCTCCTCTCGGGGGAGAGCGGCATCGACCCTGTGGGGGCGATCTACTTTGCCGACGCTTACAACTCTTACGTTACGGCAGTCGTGGCCGACACCGAGAAATTCACGGCGTTCGTGGAGAAACTTCAGAACGGCTCGTTTGAGGATGCCGAGAGCAACGTGAAGACCAACGGCAACATCGCGCTGAGCGGCGCGCAGATGTGGGTGTGCGTGAGCTCCAACAACACGATCGATGCGAAGGCGGTGAAGAATTACGCCGGCCTTCAGGAAAGCCAGAGCTTCCTGAGCAGCGATTTCGCGCCGGCGATCGCGAAGATGACCCACGACATCGTGGGCTACTCGCAGTTGAAGGGCTTCACGAAGGGTATGTCGCTGAGCAACGCGGCCACGATGAACCTTGTGTCGGGTCTGCTTTTCGACAACGCTTCGGCACTCTCCTTCAACGTCGACTTCCTCAATGGGAAGGCTACGGCGCAGGCTATCTTGCTGAACGACAAGGGACAGACTGCGAAGTATCTTCTGCCGGCCGACAAGATCGACGTGGAGAAGGTGAAGGGTTTGGCAACGACGGCCAACTTAGTGGGCGCGATGTCGATCACGAAAGACCTTATCAAGAAGATCGAGAAGATGGGCGAAAGCCTTGGGGGGAACATGCTTTCGAGCGTAACCGGTCCCCTCTCCTCTTTGGATGGCACGGCGGCGATTGCCCTCAGTAATTTGGAGAACCCCGGGGAGGGTGTCAGCGCGATCGTGACAACGGACGGGAATCCGTCGCTCGACCTGATGCAGATGCTGTCGCAATTCGGTGGCACACAGAAGGATGGGAAGAATGTGAAGGTTGTGAACGGGACTGTTTCCGGGCAGCTGAGCGTGGATGACGCGGCTGAGTTCTTGAAGGGGTCGACGTTCGGGTTTGTGGTTTATGCCGACGGGGCCGGTGTGACTGGTTCGAAGCTGGGGATGAAATCTGTGGGGCTGAATTTGGCTTCGGAGAAGGGTGGCGTCGCGCTGAATGTATGCGCTACTACGACTTCGGAATCGGAGAATTCGCTGCTGAC
>CAZGJH010000178.1:0-4582 GCA_964525735.1 uncultured Sangeribacter sp. | reverse complement strand
TCCCACTCGATGGTGGC
This sequence comes from uncultured Sangeribacter sp., assembly GCA_964525735.1. Taxonomy (GTDB): domain Bacteria; phylum Bacteroidota; class Bacteroidia; order Bacteroidales; family Muribaculaceae; genus Lepagella. The sequence goes on along the minus strand of CAZGJH010000178.1, from coordinate 4,565 downwards.
GGGGGGCTTGGAGGAGATGTCGTAGACGACGCGGTTGACGCCACGCACTTTGTTGATGATCTCGTTGCTGGTCTTGGCCAAGAACTCGTAGGGGAGATGCACCCAGTCGGCCGTCATGCCGTCGGTTGAGATCACGGCGCGAAGCGCGACGCAGCTCTCGTAGGTGCGCTCATCGCCCATCACGCCTACACTCTGCACGGGCAGCAGCATCACGCCGGCTTGCCATACCTTGTCGTAGAGTCCGGCTTCACGGAGCCCGTTGATGAAGATGGCGTCGGCCTCCTGAAGCACACGCACTTTCTCGGGGGTAACCTCGCCGATGATGCGGATGCCCAGACCGGGGCCGGGGAAGGGATGACGGCCCAACAGACGCTGATCCATATCCATGGCTTTGCCTACGCGGCGCACCTCATCTTTGAAGAGCAGACGCAACGGCTCCACAACTTTCAGGTTCATCTCCTTGGGAAGACCGCCTACGTTGTGATGGCTCTTGATTGTGGCCGAGGGGCCCTTCACGGAGCAGCTCTCGATCACATCGGGATAGATCGTGCCCTGGCCCAACCAACGCGCACCTTCGATCTTCTTGGCCTCGGCGTTGAACACCTCTACGAAATCGCGGCCAATGATCTTGCGCTTCTGCTCGGGATCGGTGACGCCCTTCAGATCATTGTAGAAACGCTCGCTGGCGTCGACGCCGATCACGTTGAGGCCCATGTGCTTGTAGGAGTCGAGCACATCTTCAAACTCGTTCTTGCGGAGCAGGCCGTTGTTGACGAAGATACAGGTGAGGCGGTCGCCGATAGCCTTGTGAAGCAGCATGGCGGCCACGGATGAATCGACGCCGCCCGAGAGACCGAGAATCACACGGTCGTCGCCCAATTTCTCCTTCAGCTCGGCCACAGTAGTCTCTATGAAAGAGGCGGGGCTCCAGCTGCCTGAGCAGCCGCAAATGCCCATCACGAAGTTGGAGAGAATGAGAGTGCCATCAGTAGAATGATACACCTCGGGGTGGAACTGGATGCCCCATGTCTTCTCACCCTCGATGTGATAAGCGGCGGCCTTGACATTCTCCGTAGAGCCGATTATGTGATAGCTCTCGGGGAGGCTGGTGATGGTGTCGCCGTGGCTCATCCACACCTGCGAGGGGGAGGGGACGTTGAGCATCAGAGGATCCTGGGGATCTACCACCGTGAGCATAGCGCGGCCATACTCGCGCGAGGGAGCGCCCTCCACCTCGCCGCCATATTCGTTGGCGAGGAGCTGGGCGCCATAGCATACGCCCAGCAGAGGAAACTTACCCTTGATGCCGCTCAGGTCGGGTTTCGGAGCGTCGGCGTCGCGCACGGAGGAGGGTGAGCCAGAGAGGATCACACCCTTCACGTCGGCATCGAGCTCCGGAATCTTATTGAAGGGATGGATCTCGCAATATACGTTGAGCTCGCGCACACGACGCGCGATGAGCTGCGTATACTGTGAACCGAAATCCAGGATGATTATCTTTTCCATATTAACTGACAAAAAGAGGGGGGATTATTCGGCACGTGAATAGTTGGGAGCCTCCTTCGTGATGGTCACGTCGTGGGGGTGATTCTCGATCACGCCGGCTGAGGTGATGCGCACGAAGCGGGCATTGTGGAGAGCGTCGATATCCTTGGCGCCGCAATAGCCCATGCCTGAGCGGAGGCCGCCGAGAAGCTGATAGATGGTCTCGGCGAGAGTGCCCTTGTAGGGGACACGGGCCACGATGCCCTCGGGGACGAACTTGCTGCTGTCGTTGGTGCCGCTCTGGAAGTAGCGGTCTTTCGACCCGGCCTCCATAGCCTCGATAGAGCCCATGCCGCGATAGGCCTTGAACTTACGGCCATTGTAGATGATAGTCTCGCCCGGAGATTCCTCTGTGCCGGCGAGCATGGAGCCCATCATGACACAGTCGGCACCGGCCGCGATAGCCTTGACAACGTCGCCTGAATAGCGGAGGCCGCCGTCGCCGATCACGGGGATGCCGTGGCGTGCGGCCACCTGCGAGCAGTTGAAGATGGCGCTCAACTGAGGCACGCCCACACCGGCCACGATGCGGGTGGTGCAGATAGAGCCGGGGCCGATGCCCACCTTGATGCCGTCGGCACCGTTGGCGATGAGGAATTCGGCAGCCTCGGCTGTGGCGATATTACCCACGAGCACGTCGATCTGCGGATAAGCGGCCTTGACGGCCTTGAGAGTGTTGACCACGTTGGCCGAATGGCCGTGGGCCGTATCGATAACGACAGCGTCGACACCGGCAGCCACGAGAGCCTCGACACGCTTGAGAGTGTCGGAAGTGACGCCTACGCCGCCGGCCACGCGCAGACGGCCGAGGCTATCCTTGCAGGCGTTGGGGTAATCCTGAATCTTGGTGATGTCGCGGTAGGTGATGAGGCCTACGAGCTTGTTATCCTTATCTACCACGGGGAGCTTCTCGATCTTATGGCGGAGCAGGATCTGCGAAGCCTCGTTGAGGTCGGGATTGGTGGTGGTGATGATATTCTCCTTGGTCATTACCTCCGAGATCTTCATTTCGCCTTCAGTCTGGAAGCGGAGATCGCGGTTGGTGACGATGCCCACGAGCTTGCCCTCGGCATCTACCACGGGTATGCCGCCGATATGATTCTCGTGCATGATGCGCTGGGCGTCGCCGACGGTCTGATCAGGAGTGATCGTGACAGGGTCGAAGATCATGCCGCTTTCGGCTCTTTTCACCTTTCTCACCTGGGCAGCCTGCACATCGATAGGCATATTCTTATGGATCACTCCGATGCCACCCTGGCGAGCGATAGCGATGGCCATGGCAGCCTCTGTGACGGTGTCCATAGCGGCCGAAACGATCGGTATGTTGAGGGTGATGTTGCGTGAGAAACGGGTCTTCACATCGACCATGTTGGGGGTCACCTCCGAATAGGCGGGAACGAGAAGGACGTCGTCGAACGTCATGCCTTCCTCATTCACTTTTTCAGTTAAGAATGACATATATCGTGTTTGGTTGGGGGGTTCAGAAATTTCTCAGTTTTTCGGATACGATGATCGTCTGTGTGCGGTCGGGACCGACGGAAATGACGCCTACGGGCACCTCCGTGATCTCCTCGATCTTGCGGATATATTCTTTCGCGGCCTGGGGGAGCTCATCGTAGCTGCGGATGCCGGTGAGATCTTCCTTCCAGCCGTCGAGCTCGATATATACGGGCTTGCAACGCTCCAGCTTGGAGATTGTGGAGGGGGGAGTCTCGATGATCTCGCCGTCGAGCTCATAGTGAGTGCAGATCTTCACCTTGTCGAGGCCGGAGAGCACGTCGAAGAGCATCAGGGCCCAGTTGTCGATGCCGGCCAGACGGCTGGTGTAGCGGGCCACTACGGCGTCAAACCAGCCCACACGGCGCGGACGGCCTGTCACCGTGCCATACTCATGGCCGCGCTCGCGGATTTCATGAGCTATCTCATTGTGGAGCTCCGTGGGGAAGGGACCTTCGCCTACGCGGGTGCAATAAGCCTTGGCCACTCCGAGCACATTGTCGATCCATTTCGGCGAGATTCCGGCCCCTACGGGCACACTGGCCGAAGAGGGGGTGGAGGAGGTGACGAAAGGATACGTGCCATGGTCGATGCAGAGCATCATGCCCTGCGCGCCCTCGAAGAGAATCTTCTTGCCCTCTGTGCGGAGAGCCTTGTTGATGAGGGCGGAGGTGTCGACGATGCGCGGTCCGAGAATCGCGGCGATCTCCATGTAGCGGTCGTAGACGGTCTGGAAATCGTAGGTGGGGAGGCCGAGCATCTGGAGCTCCATGTTTTTCTCGTCGATAGCGGCGCGGAGACGCTCGGCGAAATAGGCGGGTTCGAGAAGGTCGCCCATGCGCAGGCCAGAGCGGCTGTATTTGTCGCTGTAGGCGGGGCCGATGCCCTTCTTGGTGGTGCCGATGAGCTTGCCCCCCTTGAGGCTTTCGTAGGCGCCGTCGAGGGCTGAATGCCACGGCATCACCATCGCCGCGCGGTCGGAGATATAGAGCTGATAGTCGGTGATGCCCTGGTCGTGAAGCTTCTGGAGCTCAACGAGCACAGATTCGGGATTCACCACCATGCCGTTGGCCATTACGTTGACCGTCTTGGGGTTGAAGATGCCCGAAGGGATGCTCTGGAGAGAATACTTATGGCCGTTGAACATCACGCTATGGCCGGCATTGTTGCCACCCTGATAGCGCACCACCATATCGGCGCGGCAAGCGAAATAATCGGTAATCTTCCCTTTACCCTCGTCTCCCCACTGGGAGCCGATGACTACTAATCTTTCCGACATTACTCTTCCAGTTTATTACGTTTATAGATGTGATCGATATTCTTGAAATAATAGTCGAGCGTGAAGCAGGCGTCGAGCTCCTCTTCCGTGAGGGCACCCATCACTGTGGGATCCTGCTTGAGCAGATCCTGATAGGAGGCTCCGAGGCTCATTGCCTTCATGGCGATGGGCTGCACGGTGTCGTAGGCCTTCTCGCGCACGAAGCCCTTGTCGATGAGGGCGTTCATGACACGCTGGGCGAAGA
>CAZGJH010000177.1:0-4616 GCA_964525735.1 uncultured Sangeribacter sp. | reverse complement strand
CCGTATACGTCGGTGAGGTTGTAGGCGTTGAAGCGGCCCGTGAAGCGCACCTCCACCTCGCGGCCGTTAAGCAGCATCAGGGTGCCGTCGAGACGGGTCTCAAGCACCTTGCCACGGAAGTCGGCGTCAGAGCGAAGCGAGTAGGTGTATACCTTCGCTTTCGTGTTCTGCACCATATAGGCTCCTGCCTTGTCGTCGGCATTCGTCAAGGCGAAAGCCGTGGCGGGGAGCATGTCGAAGAAGGCCTTCTTGGCATTCATGTAATTCTCCACTGTGCCGTGATAGTCGAGATGGTCGCGCGTCAGGTTGGTGAAGATGCCGCCGGCAAACTGCAGGCCGGCCACACGCTTCTGCGCCGTGGAGTGAGACGACACCTCCATGAAGGCGTATTCGCAACCCTCGGCCACCATTTCGGCCAGCAGAGAGTTGAGCGTCAGAGGGTCGGGGGTGGTGTGGGTGGTAGGCACGGGGCGATCCACCACGTAGTTGCACACCGTAGAGAGCAGACCCGCCTTGTAGCCTTCGAGCTTGGCCATCTCGTAGAGAAGGGTAGCGGTGGTGGTCTTGCCGTTGGTGCCGGTCACGCCCACGAGGCTCAGCTTCTTCGAGGGATAGCCATACCAGGCGGAGGCGAGCAAGCCGAGGGCTTCGGCTGAGTCGGCCACCTGCACGTAGGTGACACCCTTCTCCAGTGTGGAGGGGAGCTCCTCGCACACGATAGCCCCCACGTGTGCGCTGGCCACTACCGGTATGTAGCGGTGGCCGTCGGTGACGGTGCCTCTGACGGCCACGAAAAGGCCATCTTTCTCCACCTTGCGCGAGTCGCTTTCAAGCGACGTTATATTCTTATCAGTTTCGCCTATCACCTCTATCACTTTGAGGTCTTTCAGAAGGCTTGACAGTTTTGAAGTCATATATATGGTGTGGTTTTAGTTTTTATCAAATCTTTAAGTTGAGCACGATCTTGCCGCCGTTGCGCACAGCCGCCCCTCGCGGAATCGACTGCGACACCACGCGTCCCGACCCTTTCAGAATCACGTTCAGGCCGCGCTCCTCAAGGATGCGCACAGCCGTGGGGGCGTCGTAGCCCACCACATTGGGCACGATGTCATGGTAGGCGCTGTCGAGGGCCGCCACAGCTTTCGCCTTGCGGGCCTTCGTGATGCCGAGCGATGATATGAGGTGGGAGTGATCGTATTTGTCTGAAGCATAGAGCACAGGCTGCGATTCCACTTTCGAGCCGCTATACGTGGAGCTGTTGTTGAGCATGCCGCGCGCAAACATCTTCACGGCCATGTTCTTCACCACCTGCCCCGAGGTGCGGTTGGCGCTTGTGCCCGAGGGACCGAGCACGAGGGCCATACATGAATATTTCGGCTCCTCGTAAGGGAAGAAGCCGGCAAAGGCGTAGCGGCGCTTGGCCAGGTTGTAGCTGCCCTTCTCCACAGGATAAGCCGTGCCGGTCTTGCCCACCACGGCCACACGGTCGTCGCGCACGGCGCGGGCTGTGCCATGTTCGCCCCACACCACCTCGCGCAGACATTCCTTCACCTTGCGGGCTGTCTCTTCGGAGCAGATGCGGTCGCGGATATATTGTATCGGGAGAATCGAATCAACGCCTGCCTCGTTGATGAGCGAGCGCACGAGATGCGGCCTCACGTAGCGGCCGCCGTTGGCTATGGCGTTATACATCGAGAGGGTGTAAAGAGGGGGAATCTCCGTGTTGTAGCCGTAGGCCTGGCGCGCGAGGTCGAGATGGCGCGAGGTCATCGTGATGTTGTTGCCGCGGGAATCTTTACCCACGAGGCGGCGTATGCGCGGAATGCACTCGCCGGCTATGCCGGTGTGCATCGGTTCGAAAAATCCGATCGAGGCGAGGCGATCGTAGAAACCCTCGGGGTTGCTCTCGTAGCCACGGAAAATTACGCGGGCTATGCCGGTGTTCGACGACATCTCTATCACCTGCTTCATATTCTTCACGCTGGGCGCGTGGGGGTCGGATGTGCGCTGGAAGGGACTGCAATCTACCGTCTGATAGACGCTGTTCACGAGCTTATCCTCGAAAGCGATCATGAGCGAGATCGGCTTCATCACCGAGCCAGGCTCGAAGGCCTGCACGGCGCGGTTGAGGGCCTCGCCATAGGTGCCGTCGGTGAGGCGCTCTATGTTTGAGATCGCCTTGATCTCACCCGTGGCCACCTCCATGAGTATGGCCGTGCCCCATTCAGCCCCGGCTTCCGAACAGATCTGATAAAGCTCTTCTTCAAGCATATCCTGGAGGTCGATGTCGATGGTGGTGTGAATGTCGAAGCCGCGCATGGGGGCTTTCGTCACCCAGTTGGATATGCCCGAAGTGAGGGCCACCTTCTTGGCCATGCCGGGCTGCCCGTAGAGCAGCGTGTCGAGGTCTTTCTCCAGGCCCGAGTAGCCGTGAAACTCACCCGTTTCCTGGCTCTCGTTCACGCGGCCGATGCTTCGGTAGGCCATGCGTCCGTAAGGATAGATGCGCACGTTCTTCTCCTCCTTGTAGATAGGCACACGGAAACCCCTACCTTTGAAATCGCGAAGGTAAGGGAAGTGGCGAATCATCTCGAAGTCTTCGAGCGTCTTGCGGGCTGCCAGGCGCAGGGCACGGTTGCGTTTCCCCGGCTCCTTCTCGAATTCCTTCTTCAGGCGGGTGTGCCAAGAATATTTCTTGAAAGTGTCGGGATGCTGCGTGAGGTTTCTTACGCGCGGAAAGTGATAGTCGAGCGAGTCGGCGAGGCTGTCGATCTTCTCCCAGGGTATTGTGGGCTCCTTCAAGATCTTGTTGTGGCGCAGGTCGAGCTTGATGTCGTATACCTTCAGGTTGCAGGCCAGGATATTGCCGTTTGAGGCAAGGATATTGCCGCGTTCGGGGGGTATGACGGTGGTTTTCGAAAGCTCCTGGCGTGCACGTTCATTCCAGGCCGGGGCCTTCACTACGGTGGTTTCCACGAGCTTCCAGACGATGCCGATAGAGAAAAAGAAGAAGAAGATAATGATCAGGCCGTATCTGAAAAGGATGTGTGACTTGTTGTTCTGTTTCATTCTCGGAGAGGTTTGAGAGGTTTGTTAGTCGTTACGGTCGGTATCATCTTTCGAGCACAAGCTCATAAGGGGGCTGCTCCTGAAACTCCAGTCCAAGGCCATTCTCGCGCACGAGGCGTCGCATCTCCGTCTCTCGGATCAGCGACATGTAGGCGGCCTTCTCCTGGAGCTTGGAGCTTTCGGCTATCTGCAACTCTGTAGTGAGACGCTTGATCTCCTCCATCTTCGTCATAGTCTTGTATCTCAGGCCCATAAGGGCGAGCACCGTCACCACGAAGATCATGAGCAGCCAGGCGTTCTTCTTAAAAAACTCAACTGAAAGAGAGCGTCCGTATTTTACGTCGACCCACCACGATGGGGTGTGGCTACCGGCTTTTACAGGTTTTTTATTTCTGGTTTTATTATTGATTTTCTCAGTCATTTAGCCATTGTTGTTTTAAGTAGCCCTGGCGAAATAGAGCCTATTCCGCAGGCTACGAATTGCTGCAACGTATCAAAGCAATTCGGCCACTCTGAGTTTGGCGCTTCTGGAGCGCGGATTGCGCTCCACCTCTTCAGGCGTGGCCTCCACCGGCTTGCGGGTTATGAGCCTCCAGGGTGTGGAGACGCGGCCGAAGAAGTCTTTATCTTCGATGCCATCCGTGTTGCCGGTTTTCATAAAATTCTTCACCATTCTGTCTTCTACGGAATGGTAGGTGAGCACGGCGAGGCGTCCACCGTGGCGAAGCAGCCTGGTGGTAGATTGAAGGAATCTCTGAAGATCCCCCTCCTCGTCGTTGGTGACTATTCTCAGCGTCTGGAACACCTGAGCCAGCTCCTTCTTCTCCTGTCGCGGATCGAGAGCCGGCCTCACGGCGTCGGCCAGGGCGAAAGTAGTCTCAATCGGAGCCGTCTCGCGCGCCTTGACGATAGCCCTGGCCACAGCCGCAGGACGCTTGAGATCGGCATAAGTCGACAGATACCGTATGAGCTGCTGCTCGTCGGCTGACGCTATGAGCTGCGCGGCCGTAGTTTCGGCTGCACGGTTCATACGCATATCGAGCGGGGCGTCGGCCCTGAAAGAGAAACCTCTCTCGGCATCGTCGAAATGGTGAAAGCTCACACCGAGGTCGGCCAAAATGCCGTCTACCTTGTCGATGTGATGAAAACGCATGAAATTTTCAATATATCTGAAGTTGGAATGCACGAAAGTGAAGCGTGGGTCGTCGATGCGATTGGCATAGGCGTCCATATCGCGGTCAAAGGAAAAGAGCCGTCCTTTTTCGCCGAGTTGGCCAAGGATGGCACGCGAGTGGCCTCCGCCACCGAAAGTGACGTCGACATAGACCCCTTGCGGGTTGATTTCCAGCAATTTCAAAGTCTCCGGCAGCAGGGCCGGTATATGATAAGGCATCCCGTCCATTTTCAGAATTCAAAATCTGCGGAGCCAGGCTCCGCGGCGTTTTATGACCAGTTAAGATTTTTAGATTGTAAAGTTAGTGAAAATCTGACACACTCAATAAAAAAATCGCAAAGATTTTTCAAAATTTTAACAATTCACCCCTCCA
>CAZGJH010000176.1:0-4662 GCA_964525735.1 uncultured Sangeribacter sp. | reverse complement strand
AGACGCGCGTTGACGCATTGGGACAATGCTTTCCACCTAACTCCGCCATATTACCGTTTCTGCATCTTGTAGAAGAGATGATCAATATCCAGAAAAACAATGTAGAAAACATTGTCGATAATGTGGCCGGCCACACGTCCTTTCTGGCCTTTCAACTTCATAATGACTGCCCAATTTACATCCGAAGCGATGTAAGAGGGATGCTTGAAATCCGATCTCGGAGGGAAATTGCCATAAACCTTTATGTAGCCCTCCTGAATCGCCTCTACCATATTCTTCTGACAGATATGCTCCAACTTCTCAAACAGATAAGATAATACTCCTGTCTTTTCCCAGTCCTCGTAAGATTGACCGGGCGGAATCTGGTTCCTGTCAAAGTCCTTGAGCGAAAATACCACTTTTTTCGGATAATCTCCCTCAACGCGACGCTCTTCACGGACATTCTCCTTGCGGCTCTCAACCCGTTTTTGAGTTGAGAACTTGTTATTGAATCTACTGGCCATTGTCGGAGAAATCTGCTAAGAATTGAGGGATATTGCCGAAATAGGGGATAGCACCGTATTTACCCAGGAGATAATCCTTGTTGAAAGTGGCATCATTCCTGACAGAATTAGCCTGGTTTATCTTATACTCCACAAGCGAGTAAAGATCCGACACACCATACTCATTCTTCTCCGTAAACCATATCTGATCCCTCCGCAAAAGCTCGCCACGCAAGAGATTAGTGTCGTGGGTCGTGATGATAAGCTGCGCTCTCTTATTGAGCGAACTTTGGAAAATCTTTATGAGCTCCACCGAGAGCTTCGTGTGCAAACTCGCTCCGAATTCATCGATAATCAGAGTGCCCCCATTCAGAATCGTGTCAAACCACGGTCCCAAAAGAGCAAAAATCTTCTTTGTGCCCAACGACTCTATCGAGAACGGCGTGACAAGCGTGTCCTTCAGCTTCCCATGGTCATAACGCTTGTGTTCCGAAAGAATCTCAAGCTTCCTGATGTCGGATATTTCCGGCTTTTTGATATCCGGATCCTTGGCGATGGCTCCCACAAACAGATTGAGCGACTCCGGCAGTTTGTCAACGTTGCTTTCCTTGACAGATATATTATTGATGCCCAAATCTATAATCTTGATAAACTCCAGGATACGTTCACGCATTTCCGAATTATGCAGATATTGGTCGGCAGTAAAATGAAGAGTATCATCATCAATACCCGACAGAATATTGAAACGCTTCCTGAACCATTCGCGCACGGTCATAGCCACCTCAACATTAAATTCAGCACACGCCGAAATGAAGAGTGCATTTTTGCGGGTCTTTGAAAAGACACCTCCTGCCCCCTTGTAGGTCTTGGAATTGACGGTAATATTTCCCTTCTCGCGCTTGAAACAATAGCTTTCCCTACTGGAAGCGAGCGGTTTTACAAACAGCCATTCCGAAACTATGGCTGCCTCAAATATCTCGAAACCATACCGATAGCGCTTGCCGTCAATGATGAAGATCATCTCGAAAGAACTCGGCTCCTCACGCGATTCGATGCTGAATTGGTAAGCCAATTCATTGGCTCTCCGTAGCAGGGAGTCATTTCTTACCGAATCGAGCACCATCTGCCGGAAGAAAGCCATCGCCGAGAGAAGATTACTCTTGCCCGAACCGTTAGCACCGTAAATGGCGGCCACTTTCAGCAGCTTTGCCTCTGAATCGGGCACTTTAATGACATTACACGTCTCAGCTCCGTCAGGAGTTTCATGCTCCTTCACGGTTTTGGCCGCTATCATACTGAAAGAAACCTCATCCTTAAACGAAAGAAAATTCTTGAGAGAAAAATCTACTAACATCTTTGCGAAAATTTTCACAAAGATACCAAATATTTTTCATCAAACCAATAAATTTGAGAAAAATTCGCAAAATATACTCCCACAGGAAGGGTATACGTGAGTGAAGTTACCTTCAGCCGCGCGTTGACGCATTGGGACAATGCTTTCCACCTAACTCCGACTCTGCACCAGGCCCGAATCGCAAGAAAAACTTGCATGAATCCGAAAAAATACCTATCTTTGTGGCAACAAACCCCCTTGCTTATGAAACACCTTGCTTACACCCTGACCCTCCTCTCAGCCCTTTGCGCCCTCCCCACCAACGCAAAGCGCACCTCAACGCCCTCCCAAGCACAAGCCCCCACGCTCCCCGCAGCGCAAGCCCACGCGCCGCAAAAGCAGCCCCTCCAAGAAAAAATCGTAATGCAGCTCGACAAACCCGGCTACGTCACAGGCGACACAATCCGCTTCCACGCCGCCCTCCTCGACGCAGCCACCGGCCAGCCCCTGCGCGACTTCAGCCGCTACCTCTACGTCGAACTCATCGACCCCTTCGGCCAAACCGTCAGCCGCGTCAAAATCAAAGAGCGCGACGGCCAGTTCCCAGGCATCATCCCCCTCGACCGCGACCTCCCCGAAAGCCGCTACACCTTAGGCGCCTACACCATGTTCATGCAAAACATCCCCTCCTCCTACTTCCTCCGCCAGCCCGTCGACATCGCCAGCGTCTACGGCATCAACCACCGCATCCACACCTCCCTCGAAGGCAACACCCTCCAAGCCTCCATAACCGACCTCCGCACCGGTCAGCGCGTAGAATGTCGCGTCATCTCCGTCAGCGGCCCCGACAAAGACAAAGAGCCCCTCCGCGTCGTCACCAACCGCACCTCCGTCAAAGCCAAAATACCCGCCGACATCCCCATCGTCAAAGTCACCCTCGACCACTACTCCAAATTCATCCCCATCCCCGCCGCTGCCTCCGATAGCCACATCCAGCTCCATCCCGAAGGAGGCGCCCTCGTAGCCGGCACAGTCAACGCCGTCGCCTTCCGCGTCGTCGATCCCTTCAGTCGCTGGCTCCAGGCCCAAGGCCACATCGAGACAGCCGACGGCCAACACATAGCCGACCTCAGCACCGGCCACTCCGGCTACGGCCTCTTCCACATCAACCCCGAAGAAGGCGCCACCTACTACGCCGTCATCGGCGACCTCCGCACACCCCTCCCCGCAGCCAGCCTCGCCAACACCATCCTCCAGATACCAGCCGTCCACAAAGACCACCTCCTCATCACCCCCGCAGGCCCCGTCGCCCCAGGTAGCCGCATCCACATACAGCGATCCGGCGAAACACTGCTCGACATCGCCACCGACGGCTCCCCGCTCTCCATCAATCGCGAACAGCTCGGCCAAGGCCTCCTCAAAATAACCCTCATCTCCCCCGAAAGCCAAGAGCTCAGCACACGCCTCGTCTATAACCCGCCCAAAGACGCCTCCCAACTCCCCGAAGCCCTCCGCCTCCTCACGCAAGACCTCGCCGAGCCCGTCGACGACATCACCTACTACGCCCAGTCGGCCGCTGCCATGCTCCAGCTCGACGCCATGCTCATAGCCAACCGATCCGAACGTTACGAGCCCCAAGCCGAACTGCGCTACCCCGTAGAGATCGGAGGCGAGATCAGCGGCGTGATCCGTTCACGCTGGAAAGGCAAACCCATCGAAGGAGCCACCATCAACGTCATCGCCCCCGCCATCAACTTCGGCATGGAAGCCACCACCGACTCTGAAGGCCGCTTCTACGTCAACGGCTTCGACTGGCCCGACGGCACAGCCTTCATCTGCCAGGCCCTCGGCAAAAAAGGCCAGCAAGAACACAACTTCACCGTCACCACCGACGAATTCCCCGAAATACAGCCCCTTCCGCTCCGTCCCGAGATAATCCGCGAAGACCCCTTCGAAGTGATCTACGCCGACTATCACTCCGACGGCACCATGCTCGACGAACTCGTAGTCACCGCCAAAGCCGACGACGAAGAAGTGCGCCAAGTCATGATGCGAGCCCTCGGCGTGCGCTCCATGGATGCCGAAGAACTCCGCTCCCGAGGCATAACCACCTACGAAGAAGCCATTTACAACATCCCCCAAGTCACCATTCGCAACGGCAGCATCGTCTCCACACGCCCCGGCAGCATCCGCAACCCCCATCCCCCCGTCGAAATCTGGATCGACGGCACCCGCATCTCCACCCCCGCTCCCAGGTCGGGCACAGTAGACGAAAGCTACATCATGCTCTCGAAAGTCAGAAAAGCCGGACGCATCACCCACTACGGCTCACGCTCCATACCTACGGCATTCCCCGACCTCACAGCCACTGTAAAAGACCTTGACTCACGGCTTCCCTTCCACGACGTGGCCACCATCGAATTCGTGCCCCCGCAACTGGCCCTCTACCTCAGCGGCAACGGCGCCTACAACGGCGGAGCACTCGTCATCACCTCCAAGACCGGCAAACAAGGCCACTGGTCAAACGACATCTTCAAACAAGTGCACATCCCCTTAGGCTACCAGCGAGAGCCCTCTGCCCTCCGACCGTGGCCCACCACCTCCGCCCGTTGAACCCAGAAGCACCTGTTAGGTGGAAAGCATTGTCCTCAATGCGTCAACGCGCGTCTAAAGGTAACTTCCTTACAAAAGAAAGGCTCGTCGATACCCACATCGACGAGCCTTTTACGTCTAATCCGAACAATCGGCGAAACAAACCCTCTCCGAGCGTCCGTTATAAATCAGATAGCCGAAGCCAATCGAATCAAGCCGACGCCTCCAGCCCTTCAGAAACACCTTCTGCGACGG
>CAZGJH010000175.1:2926-4703 GCA_964525735.1 uncultured Sangeribacter sp. | reverse complement strand
CCCTTGCGGTAGGCCAACGGAAGCGCCACGTTCTCAGCCACATTGAGCGACGGAATCAAGTGGAAGCTCTGGAACACGAAACCGATGTTCTCGTTGCGGAACTCCGACAGACGGCTGTCGTTCATCTTCGCCGTCACATCGTCCATGATCTTCACCGTGCCCGACGTAGGGGTATCCAACAGACCGATGATATTCAGCAGGGTCGACTTGCCGCAGCCCGACGGCCCCATGATGCTGACAAACTCCCCGGCCTCGATATCCAAGTTTACATTCTCGAGAGCGAGTGTCTCGATTTCCTTAGTCCTATAGACTTTATTTACATCCTTCAACTGTATGATTTCCATATTCTTATAAAAGTTATTAACAAGTTATCTACACAATCTCCCAAATCTGTCAATAAATCCCCCATCTCCCTTATTAAAAGTTACTTACATCCTCATCGTAGGGAAATGCCTTCGGCATGTAGCGGAGCCCCCCGAGTCCTGGTTCCGTGCAGCACCTTTAGGTGCCCGCCGAGTCCTTAATTCCGTGCAGCGCCCAAAATTCACTTCAGCTTCAGCGATCCCTTATTCTTATAGGCAGCCATATCACTCACAACAACCTCCTCACCAGGCTGAATCCCGCTCCTCACCTCCACAAAATCAAAATTGCTATCCCCCAACGTCACCGATCGTCTCTCCAACTTCCCCGGCTCGGTCTTCACAAACAACTGATACACACCGGCTCCCTGGAAATACGCTCCGTTAGGTATCATCACCACTCCATCCTTCACATCATACACCACATTCAACTCCGTGCGCAAGCCCGACCGCAAAATCGGCGCGTTATCATCATCCAAAAGCACCGTAAACTGCACCATACCGTTGGTGCTCTGCGGCGACACATGCGCTATGTGCCCTTTCACGATATTCCTGTTAATCTTCACGTTCACGCCCTCGCCGAGCGCGAGCTTGCCCGAATTCGACTCCGGTATCTCACCCTCGATCTTGAAATGATTCAGATCGGAAACAACGGCCAACTTCTCCCCCACGCCGATGCTTGTGCCGATATTCTTATTAAGGAATGTCACCGTCCCCGCACGAGGAGCCTTGACCCGCGCATCCTCCAAGGTGCGCTCCATAGCGGCAAGGTTACGCTGCGAAATCGTTCCCTCCAACTGCTTCGAGCGGTAGGCAGCCGACTGACCCTTGCGCACATTCTCAAGCTGCGTGCGCATCTGGGCCAACTCCAAGCAACCGGTCTCATACGCCAACTCAGCCTCGCGGATACGGTCGCCCGTGCCGCTGCCGATGCTGTCGAGCCGTCGCTCGTTGGCCACCTCAGCCTTCAAGTGACTCACGGCCATCTCCTTAGTCTTGATCTTCATTTCAAGGTCGGTCAAGGTGGTATTATTATTGAGGCGTGTCTGCTCCATATCGTTGCGCTGCATCTCCGCCTCGTCGGCCAATCGACGCAGTTCAGTCTCAGTTTGCTGCAAATCCAAGCGAAGCAGCGACTGACCGGCCGACACCGTGTCCCCCTCATTGAGATACACTTCCATGATGCGTGTCGAGACAGGCGACACGATCGCCTGTTCATAAAGCGGTATGATCTTGCCCGAGGCCGACACGCTGCTCTCCAGCACGCCCGTCGCCGCCGGTTTTATCAACAGGTCGTCTTCCCTCACCGATTCACTGATGAAAGAAAACACCAACACAGCCGCCACAATCACAGCCGCAGCGATGCCTCCCACCTTGAGCCATCGTTTCCTCAGCTCCCTCCTCTGTTCCTCCTTCGA
>CAZGJH010000175.1:0-2826 GCA_964525735.1 uncultured Sangeribacter sp. | reverse complement strand
TGCCTCCCACCTTGAGCCATCGTTTCCTCAGCTCCCTCCTCTGTTCCTCCTTCGATATCTCTCTATCCATAATCTATATCAGATGTTATTTCAATTTCAATTTGAATTAAATTTTGTATGTTACACTAAATTAATGTTACACCCACAAAACCTTACAATCCGCGTGCCAAACTCATAAAAGATTGGCTATCACACATTTCACAAGGCAGACAATAGTCCATCCGCGGACAATCGTCCGTTTTCGGACAGTATAAACGTGCCTCGCGAATGGTAGGGACGCGATTCTTCGCGTCCACCGAGCACCTGCCCCACATCGTCCACCGAGCACCTGCCCTACATCGTCCACCGTGCACCTGCCGCGTAAATAACAATACCCTTAGCCAACGTGGACGCGAAAAATCGCGTCCCTACAATTCATTGTCACACCTAATTCCAACCGCATGAAATGTTAAAAATTTGCTCATGTGCCAGAAAAATTGTAATTTCACACTCGCAACCGTAGTCAATGAGTATGAAACTTGAAATATGCTGCGGCGACCTCGCAAGTGTGCTCGCCGCTAAAAAAGGAGGTGCCCAACGTATCGAACTCTGTTCAGGCCTCTCCGAGGGTGGTCTAACACCCTCTATCGGTCTTGTGAAAGCTGCCGTCGACGCAGGTTTCTCCCAGATCAATGTGCTCGTGCGTCCGCGCCCGGGCGACTTCCTCTATACCGATGAGGAACTCACTATGATGGAAGAAGATATACGCATGGCAATCGCCGCCGGCGCCACCGGAATCGTGCTCGGTGTACTGACCGCCGACGGTGCCCTCGACATCGAAGCCAACCGCCGACTCGTGAAGACAGCGCGCGAAGCCGGCAAGGAAAAAGGCCTCGACCATATCAATATCACTTTCCATCGCGCTTTCGACGTAACCGAAAACGTCGACAAGGCCCTCGAATCCGTAATCGAACTCGGGTTCGACTGCCTCCTCACATCCGGACAGGCCCCCTCAGCGTCGATGGGGCTCCCGATGTTGCGCCATATCGTACAGAAAGCCGCCGGACGAATCACGATCATGGCCGGAGCTGGCGTCAACCCCGCCAATGCCCGCGAGATACAGGAAGCCACCGGAGTAGACATGCTCCACTCCACGGCCCGCAAACCGATTGCCAGCCGTATGCGCTTCCGTCGGCCCCGCGTCTCGATGGGCGCCCCCGGCACCGACGAATACGCCCCCCTCTCTACGGCCCCCGACGTCGTCGCCCACCTCATCACCAAACTCACCTAAAAGCTGACTGGAATGGGGCACATCCAAAAGCAAAGTAGGGACATGCCTTTGGCATGTAGCGGAGCCCACAGAGTCTTGGTTCAGTGAGGCGTCTTCAGGCGCCCAAACCATTAGCAAAAGCTAACTTCCAAACAAAAAAAACAGGGTGTTTTAAACGTCAAAAACAAACGTTTAAACACCCTGTCAATTTTCCAATCAAATATCCTTACATTCTGAATATCAAAAAGCTATACAAAATAATGCCGATAAAAAACGCAATCCCGCTCCACATCTTCGCAGCCCGTGCATAATCATGCGCCAACCGTCGCCAATCCGAAGCCGTCGGATCATGTCCATTTATCTTGATCGTAATCCGAGGTTGCTCACCCAACGTACCAGTATCCTTCGGCGACAAACTATGCTTCCAGCACCGCTTGCTTGCAATCGCGAAATAGATAGCAAAAATACCGATCGGCGGACAGAAAAACAGCGTCGCGATAATGGCCGGGATCAACATCGACCGCGGTTTCACCGACGTGTCCTCACGGCTATCAATCTCTTCAAGCGTAGGCAGTTCGATTCCATGCCTTGCTCCTAACCGATGTCTCGAACCGCTACCCCAATCACCATTCCCTTCAGCCTTGCCGTTGCCATTCTGGTTCCAGCCTCCGTTGCCATTCCAGCCGTTCTGATTCCAGCCTCCGTTGCCGGCGAGGCCATCCGCCGACGGCTGAGCCTCAGGCGAAGCCAGCCCAGGATGCATGATATCAAACAACCGGTTACGATAGAAGCGACAGATATCGGCCACATCCTCAGCTTTCTCCCAATCGTCCATCCCCTTACACCACACATAAGTAGATGGGTGCACACCCATCTCGGGCAAACGCTCAAGGGGGAACGGACCGCGCCGTTCCCCGTCAATCATAGCGTAATATTTCGTCGTTACTTCACTCAATTCTTTACCAACTTAAAAGCCGTTCAATCCTGAAAAAACACCCCAGATATTGATACCGCTTACAATTAATCCAATACCAGCCAATACAAAACTGATAATCGTCATCGTCTTGGCCGTACCATTCGCAGCATCTCCAATCAGATCATTTCCCATCCTGTAGGCATCATTCGCTTTATTGGCCTGAACAATGCCAATAATTCCAAAGATACCGCCTATACATGAGAATAGGAATCCGCAAACAGTAGCCACAATTGCCAACGTCAGCCAATTCTTCGGCGCCTGCTGGTAAGGCCCATACTGATTCTGCTGATACTGCGGTTTCGGATTATACGGCTGACCATACGGCGGCTGCCCATACTGATTCTGGCCATAACCATTACCATACTGACCATTCTGTCCATAAGCACCATTCTGACCGTACTGACCGTAACCCCCATTCTGTCCATACTGCGGATTCTGGCCGTACTGTCCGGAAGGCTGCTGGCCGTACTGACCCGACGACTGCTGGCCGTAAGTGTTACCATACTGCGGATTAGCCGCAAAATTAGGATAACCACCCTGTCCGGCATTCCCCTGAGCAGGATTCTGGTTATAACCCGGCGCACCCTGATTAAACCCTTGA
>CAZGJH010000174.1:0-4762 GCA_964525735.1 uncultured Sangeribacter sp. | reverse complement strand
GAGTGCAACCTCCGTGCTTCACGCTCGTTCCCCTTCGTCAGCAAGGTGCTCAAGAAAAACTTCATCAACACCGCCACACGCATCATGCTCGGCGAGAAGGTTGAGAAGGTGGATACCTCCACATTCGATATCGACTACATCGGCGTGAAGGCTTCGCAGTTCTCATTCGCGCGTCTGCATAAGGCCGACCCTGTACTCGGCGTCGACATGTCGTCTACGGGCGAGGTGGGCTGCATCGGCAAAGACTTCGACGAGGCTCTGCTCAACGCCATGATCTCCGTAGGCCACCACATCCCCGAGAAGGGTATCCTCGTAAGCTCGGGCGACGTGCGCGGCAAAGTGGATATGCTTGAGGCGTGCCGCCTGCTCGCCGAAGCCGGCTACAAGATCTACGCCACAAAGGGCACGGCCGACTTCCTCAACAACAATGGCATCGAAGCAAAGGCAGTAAGCTGGCCCGACGAAGAGGGCGAGAATGTGCTCGACCTCATCGCAAGCCACAAGGTGGATCTCGTGATCAACATCCCGAAAAATCACACCAAGCGAGAGCTCACCAACGGCTACCGCATCCGCCGCTGGGCCATCGACCACAACATCCCCCTCCTCACCAACGCCCGTCTGGCCGTAGCCTACGTGAAAGCCTTCACCAACAAGCCCATCAACGCCCTCGGCATCACCCCCTGGAGCGAATACTAATTCATAATGCATAAAAAAGGCCGCAGATCAAAAATCTGCGGCTTTTTTATTGGCTCATTCCGAGTCCTGGTTCGGTGAAGCGCCTTCAGGCGCCCCTCAGAAGCACTTAATTATGCATTATGCATTATGAATTATGCATTATGAATTATCTCAACACCGGCTGCTTATCCTGATCGGAATAATCCAGATTCTCTCCGGCCATTCCCCAGATAAACATATAATTGCTCGTGCCCGCTGCGCAATGCACGCTCCACTCCGGCGAGATCACAGCCTGCTCATTATCCATCCAGATGAGGCGTGTCTCCTGCGGATCGCCCATGATATGGCAGATTCTGTTCCCCTCAGGCACATTGAAATAATAATATGCCTCCACGCGGCGGTCATGGATATGCGCCGGCATCGTGTTCCATACGCTGCCCGTCATAAGCTCCGTCAGACCCATCTGAAGCTCACACGGACCCTCCTCAAGCACATTGTTCACGATCAACTGATTGATCACGCGGTCGTTGCTCTCGGCCAATGAACCGGCCTTGATGCAATTGGCCTTGATTGTGCCCTTGCGGCCATCGATCGTGATGAGCTGCGTTTTGTAGTGGGTATGGGCAGGCGCCGAATTGAGGTAGAGGCGAGCCGGGTTCTTCGGATCCTTGCTGCGGAACGTCACCTTCTTGTTGCCCTGTCCCACATAGAGAGCATCCTTAAACTGAAGCTCATAATCCTTGCCGTCTACGTTTACGATACCCACACCCTCGGAGGTGTTGATCACGCCGAGCTCACGACGCTGAAGGAAATACTCCGCCTTCAGAGGGTCGATCGTCTCAAGCTCCACAGTCTTGTTCACCGGAACCACCCCTCCGTAGATGAGGCGGTCGTAGAGAGTATAAGTGAAGTTGATCTTATCCTGCTCCATCACCTTCGGCATAAGGAAGTGTGAGCGGAGCTGATCAGTGTCATAGTGCTTCACGTCGTCGGGATGACAAGCGCGAAGAATCTGATAATCTGTCTGTGCCATAGCTCCCAAAGAGGCTGCTGCCATTATCGTTGCTAAAATTATCTTTCTCATCAATTATGAATTACCTATTCGTTATTCACTATTCCCTATCACCTATTCACTATTCACTATCCCCTATCACCTATTCAGTCTTCTGAAGCCTGTCGCTCCCCGCAGCGATCATCGCCTTCTGATTGCGGATGATAAGCACGCGGTTCAAGATAGCCATGCCGAGCGTGACGATCACCAGCGCGATAGCCCCGATCCATTTCCACGAATAGCTGCACTTGTAGATGATCCATGCCAACGGCGACGAGGCGAAGTCGAGACTGCCACCCTCGAAACCCTCGGGCACAGCCACAGCGGCATCACCCGTAGCAGCATACACATCTTTCGCAGCCAAGTCGAACGCCGGAGCAAGCGAGGTCACCAGGTAAAGACCGATCGTCAGCGAAACGAGACCCACGATGAAGGTCTTCACCACGTTGCCCTTCGTGTAAGGCAACACGAGCGGGAAGAGATAAAACATGCCGGCCAGCGATGCGAGCGGCAAGAACTGGTTGCCAGGGAGAATCACCGCCAAAAGCAGCGTCACCGGAATCAGCAGGATCGACACCACAAGCGTAGTGGGATGCCCGATTACAAGCGCCGGACTCATGCCGATGTTCAAGCCGTCGGCCCCCTTGAATTTACGGGCTATCAGCTGGCGGGTGGCGTCTGAAATCGGCTTCAGACCCTCGATGAAGAGCACCGTAACTCGCGGAATCAACTCCATCACGGCTCCCATCTTAATGCCGAGACCGAGGATGTAGGGAATCTTGTCGACGATCTCACTCCACGAATTGCACGTGAGGCAACCGATGCCGATGCCCACCACGATGCCCAGGAAGAGGGGCTCGCCGAGCAATCCGAACTTCTTCTTCATACCCTCGGCGTCGATCTCCAGGCGATTCATCCCCGGGATCTTGTCGAGAAGCCAGTTGATACCGATGGCATAGGGCACGAAGCCCGCGCAGAAGGGCTGCGGAATCGAGATGCCGTCCATATCCTTGTAGAAGTTCTGGAATTTGCGGGCCGTCATGTCGGCTATCACGAGCGTGATGATGTAGCAGGAGATGGCCGCGAAGAAGCCCCACGCCAAGGAGTCGGAAGCGAAGTATACGATCGCGCCGATGAAGGCGAAGTGCCAGTAGTTCCAGAGGTCGATGTTTACGGTGCGTGTGGTCTTGGTGAAGAGCATCAGCAGATTCACACCCAAGCACACCGGTATGATGAAGGCCCCCACGGCCGTGTTGTAGGCCACGGCGGCCGCTGCCGGCCAACCCATGTCGAACACCTTCAGCTGAAGATCGTAGATCTCCACCACGGCGTTCAGGGCCGGACCGAGAGCCGACGTCAGCAGGGCCGTCACGATCGATAGACCCACGAAACCTACACCCACTTTCAGACCCGCCTTCAGTGCGTCGGAGAAACGTATGCCGATGCAAAGTCCGAGTATGGTGAAGATTACGGGCATCATCACCGCGGCCCCTAATCCGATTATGTATTGAAATACCTGTTCCATGTCTCACGGATCAGGGCTGCTTGCCGATATAAGCGAGTATGCCGCCGTCTACGTAGAGGATATGTCCGTTTACGAAATCACTGGCCTTCGAAGCGAGGAACACGGCCGGACCCTCGAGATCTTCGGGTGTGCCCCAGCGTGCGGCCGGAGTCTTCGAGATGATGAAGCGGTCGAAGGGATGACGGCTGCCGTCGGGCTGAATCTCGCGCAGCGGTGCGGTCTGCTCTGTGGCGATGTAGCCGGGGCCGATGCCGTTGCATTGTATATTGTGCTCGCCATATTCCGAGCAGATGTTGCGTGTCAGCATCTTCAGGCCACCCTTCGCTGCGGCGTAAGCCGATACGGTCTCGCGGCCGAGCTCGCTCATCATAGAGCAGATGTTGATGATTTTGCCCGCGCCCTTCTTGATCATGCCGGGAATCACGGCCTTGGCGCAGATGAAGGGGCCGATAAGGTCAACGTCTACCACGCGGCGGAAATCCTCGCTGCTCATCTCCTCCATCGGGATGCGCTTGATGATGCCGGCGTTGTTCACGAGTATGTCGATCGTGCCCACGGTCTTCTCGATGTCGGCCACCATAGCCTTCACCTCCTCCTCGTTGGTCACGTCGCAGAGATACCCCTTCGCGTCGATGCCGAGTTCCTTATAAGCGGCAAGGCCGCGGTCTATTGTCTCCTGGCGAGAACAGTTGAATACGATCTTTGCGCCAGCCCCGGCCAGAGCCTTGGCGATAGCGAGTCCGATGCCGTAGGCGGCGCCGGTGACGAGGGCTATCTTCCCCTCAAGTGAAAACATCTCTTGCATATCAGATATTAGAAGTATGTTAGTTTATAATTGAATTATGAATAATCTAATTATGAATTATGCATTAAAAAAGATCCCTTATCTTCCGGTCCGGCTCCCCCCAATGATGGTCTTTCGGGAAGGGCTTCCCGCCCCAGGCCTTCTGCGATGTCCAGGGATGCGCGGCGTCGCTCCAGAAGGGATGCGTGGCGGGCAAGCCGAGAGGCATGAAAGCCAAGGAGGTCATGTAAAGCGAGCCGTTGTTGGTATACCAGTCGGCGATGTTAGGCTGGCGGCCCGCAAAACCGATCGTGAGATAACCCTTCTCGTTGAAGTTCTCCTTGCCGTCAAACATGTTGTGCATCACGGCTGTCAGGGCGGCGCGCACCTGCCCGGGCATCAGCCCCGAAGGCAGTTTGTCATACCATGCCATAAGCGCCAAGGGCTGCATCGTGGCCATACGGTAGGGTATCGAGCGTCCGAACACGGGGAAGGTTCCCTCAGGCGAGATCAGGCGCTCAAGCACAAGGGCATACTTCTGCGTGCGGTTGATCGCTCTGTCATAATAATTCGCGTAATGTATGCGGGTATACTTATTCGCATCCCTCATATTCTGGAGTGTCTCCAGATACATGGGATGAAACACGTAGCTGCTGTAATAGTCGAAAGCGAACTCGGGGCCGTCGGCATACCAGCCGTCGCCCGTATACCATTCCTCGGTCTTGCG